>PLIR01000281.1 GCA_003139415.1 Myxococcales bacterium
GTCGCTCCCCTCGACCACGACCAGCGCGGCGAACGCGAGTAGCTTTCTGCAATGGACTCGCCAAGATGGCGAATTCAAGGCACCCTAGTGCCCCCGGATTGCGTTTCGACGGGACCTTGCATGGCGGATGACTGGAGGACCGATCGATCACGGGTTCGTCGTGGCCCGCGGCGCCTGACGGCCACAGCCGTCGTTGCGGCCGCGCTGTGCCTGGGCGCCGTGTCGAGTCACGTCGCCGCGGCGGCGAACGCCATCGGGCGTCGACCGATGATCATCCTCGACGCGCTGCACGCGCCCGAGCTGCTCGCAGTACGCGCGGCGGATCCCACCGGAGAGGCGGCTCGTCTGGCCGTCGACGGCCGGGAAGACACCGTGTGGATCGGTCGGCCCGGCGAGATGCAATGGCAATGGACCGCTGCCTTCACCAAGCCCGCGCATATCGGGCTTCTGCGCGCGCGCTTCGGCAGCTCGGCCGTGAGCGGGATTCCCGTCGACTTCCGCTGGGAGGCTCGCCCCCCGACGGGCGACGGCACGCGATGCGACGCGGCAGGCGATGGGGGCTGGACGGCGCTCGAAGCCGCACAGCAGCACGCCCGCCCGACAGAGGATTTCTCGGCGATGCCGACGCGCCGGTCATGGTTCGTCGACACGGAGGCGTGCGGGCTGAGGCTCGTGGTCGACCGGACGAACGCGGGGCCGCCGGTCCTGCGCGAAGTGGAGGCGATCGAGAGCGCCCGGGACGTGCTGAAGAGCGCCCGAGCGAGCGCGAGCGCTTCGTTCCCGGGCTTGCCGCCGGCAGGCGTCATCGACGGAACGTACGGGGGACGCTGGGCCGGAGCGCCGGGTCTCTCGAGGTGGACGCTTCGGGTCGACCTCCCCGAGGCGCAACCCATCGACCGCGTGCGTCTGGTCCTCGGCTTCGACGCGACGAGCACGCCGCGGGCGGGCGCCGGGCGCAGCTACGCCGTCGCGTGGGCCCCCGTTCACTACACGCTCGAAGGGAGCGAAGACGGGCGGCGCTTCGTCACCCTGGCGACCGAACCCCTCCGCCCCGATGGGGCCGTCCTACCCTTGCGTCGGCGCCTCGTCGTGTTGCCCGAGGTGCGACGCCTTCGCGTGCTCCGCATCGTGATCAACGGTGCCACGGGCGCCGACGGTCTGCCCTCGTCGAGTGGCGTCCCCGTCGTTCGTGAGATGGCCGCGTACCGCGTCGACGACGGGCGCCCCGTCCTTGCCGCCCCGTGGGTGCTCAGCGTCAACGCAAACCCGGCCGTCGAGTCGCGCCTCACCCCGGGCGGCGAGATCACCAACGACGCGTACCACGCCAAGTTTCTTCAGGGCCGTTTCGCCGCGCTCATCCCGGCGCTCCGCAAGGACGACCGCTTCGCCCGGGCCCTCGGAGACCACGGCGAGCCGCTCGACGCGCCGCCGGACGACCGCGCGGGCGAGGCCCTCGAGTCGATCGAGGGCGACGATCCCTTGCTCGACGCGCAGCTCCTGGCGCAGAGCAGCCCTCCACCCATCACGGTGCTCAGCGGGTCGAACGATTGGGACTACGACTCGGCGACGCGCGCGGACGCAGCGCAACCCCGGTTCTGGCACTGGGATCCGCTTCGCGACGCGCACCTCGGGGGCATGGGCCAGCTCGCGTCCGCCGTTCGGGATCGCGTCGCCCCTATGGTGGGCTTCTGCGGCGGCGCGCAGCTCCTCGCGTTGCTCGAGGCGCGAGGGGCCGGGCCAACCGACGCGTCCCACGCCGACGATCAGCGGACCATCGATCGGATCCTGAAGCGAACGAGCGGGCACCGCATCCGCGGCTTCGCTGCGCCGGTAGACGTCGAGCGCGCGTGGCCCACCGACTCGCACTCGCAGCGCGCCGTCATCCGCTTTCTGCCCGACGACCCGCTCTTCGCGGACCTCGCAGGGGCCTACCGCCGCACCACGACGCAGGCGTTGCCCGAGCTGCACTCCGACGCGGTGCGCCTCGATGCGTTCCTTCCCGGCGGCCCGCTGCAGCGCCTGCAGGTCGTCGCGACGAGCGCCTTCTGCGCGCCCGACGTGGTCGCCGCGAACGGCAACGACGCCGTCTTCGCCAACCCAAACGGGGCGGGTTGGTGCGACACCGTGCCCGAGGCGTTCCGCTCGCGCGACGCGGGGTGGCCCGTCATCGGCGCTCAGTTCCACGCCGAGCAGCGCGACTTCTCGGCGCCCGGGCCCGGCGACCCGCCCGAGTCGATCGCGGATCCTCGACTGTTTCTCGCGGCGACTTACGAGCAGATCGTCGACGCGTACGTCCGGATGGGCCCCTGAGATCGGCGAGTTCGGCGTAAGCTCGGCATCTCCGATGGACGCGAAGCAGCTTCGAGAGGCATTCGAAAAGCACGGCATCCGCAGGGTCAAAGTCGGCGGGTACGACATCGACGGGACCCTTCGCGGCAAGTTCGTCGCGCTCGAGAAGTTCTGGGCGGCCCTGCACGATCCGATCGGCTTCTGCGACGTCATCTTCGGCTGGGATGCCGCGGACGTCCTCTACGACAACGCCACCGTCACCGGCTGGCATACCGGCTACCCGGACACGCACGCCCGGATCGACCCGACGACATTCCGCGTCATCCCATGGGAGCCGGACACCGCCGCGTTCCTCCTCGACTTCGTGCTCGCCGACGGATCGCCGCACCCGGCGTGCCCCCGTGGCCTCCTGCGCCGCGTTGTCGCGCGGGCGAAGGCGCTTGGGTACGAGGCCGCCGTCGGTTCGGAGTTCGAGTTCTTCGTGTTCAAAGAGACGGCGGCGTCGTTGCACGCCAAGGGCTTCCGCGCGCTCGAACCTCTGTCGCCCGGGATGTTCGGTTACTCCTGGGTCCGCGAGGGCCAAAACGCGGACCTCTGCCACGCGATTCTCGACGACATGGAGGCGTTCGGCATCCCGATCGAGGGACTTCACACGGAGACCGGGCCCGGCGTCTACGAGGCAGCCATCGAGTACGACCGCGATCCGATCCGGGCCGCGGACAAGGCCGCTCTCTTCAAGACGGGGATGAAGCAGCTCGCCGCGCGGATGGGCTACGCGGTCACGTTCATGGCCAAGTACGACCACGCGCTTCCCGGCTCGAGCGGTCACCTGCACCAGTCCTTGTGGAAGGACGGCAAGAACGCGTTCCACGACCCGGCCGGCGCGGGCCGTCTCAGCGAGACCGGGCGCCACTATCTCGGTGGGCAGATCAAGCTGATGCCGGAGCTGACCGCGCTCGTCTCGCCCACCGTGAACAGCTACAAGCGGTACGTGCCCGGTGTCTGGGCTCCGCTGAACGCGAGCTGGGGCGTCGAGAACCGCACATGCGCAATCCGCGTCATCCCGGGGAGCGCCAAGTCGACGCGCCTCGAGTACCGTCAGACCGCCGCCGACATCAACCCTTACATCGCGATCGCCACGACGCTCGCCGCCGGATTGTGGGGGATCGAACAGGGAGAGGAGCCGCCGGCGGCTGTCGTCGGGGACGGCTCCACGCGGTCCGACCTCGCCCCACTGCCTCGCACGTTACGGGAGGCGACGGAATGGCTCGCGCGAGGGAGTCACGCCAGGGGCATCCTCGGGGCCGACTTCGTCGACCACTACATCCGCACCCGCGACTGGGAGTGCCGCCAGTACGAGCGAATCGTCACCGAGTGGGAGCTCGGCCGTTACTTCGAGACCGTGTGATCGCGTCGCCGAGCGTGCTAGGGCTCGCGCCATGAGCCAATCGCTCGTGACCTGGGCGTTTCCCACCACAATCGTCTTCGGCGCGGGCGCCGTATCCGGGGTGGCCGATCACGTCAAGAGGATCGGAGGCAGCCGGGCGCTCGTCGTGTGCGACGCTGGCGTCGTCAAAGTCGGCATCGCCGAGCGCGTGCGCGCGCTGCTCGAGGCGGGCGGCGTAGCGGCCGCCGTCTTCGACAAGGTCGATCCGAACCCGGTCGAGACGAACGTCGTCGACGGCGTCGCCGCCTATCGCGCGCACGGCGCAACCTGCATCGTCGCGGTCGGCGGCGGCTCGCCGCTCGACACCGGGAAGCTCATCGCGCTCAAGGTCACCCACGAGCGTCCGCTCGCCGACTACGACGACGCCGTCGACGGCGGCCGATTCGTCTCGCCGAACGTCCCCCCCATCGTGACCATCCCGACGACCGCAGGGACGGGCAGCGAGGTGGGGCGTTCGGGGGTCGTGACGCTCGAGGCCACCGGGCGAAAGACGGTCATCTTCAGCCCTCACCTTCTGGCCAAGGTCGCGCTGCTCGATCCAGAGCTCACGCGCTCGATGCCCGCGCGGGTCACGGCGGCCACCGGCTTCGACGCGCTGACGCACTGTCTCGAAGCCTTCTGCTCTCTCGGGGATCACCCGATGGCCGACGCGATCGCACTCGGGGGCCTCGAGCTCTGCGCGGCCAACTTGGCGCGGGCCGTCGAGCACGGGGACGACCTCGCCGCGAGGGGAGCCATGATGAAGGCCGCCATGATGGGCGCTGTCGCCTTCCAGAAAGGCCTCGGCGCTTGCCACTCGCTCGCGCATCCGCTTTCGAGCGAAAAGGGGCTCCACCACGGCCTAGCCAACGCGCTGTGCCTGCCCGCCGTCGTCGAATTCAACGAAGCCGCTATCCACGCGAAGCTCGAGCGCGTCCGCGCCGTGCTCGACGCGAACGCCAAGACTTGCACCGACGCCGTCCGCGCGCTGCGCAAGCGCGTCGGCCTGCCCGACGGCCTGCGCCACGAGGGCGTCACCGACGCCGACATCCCCAAGTTGAGCCAGAAGGCATTCGAGGACGCCTGCCACCAGAGTAACCCCCGAAGGGCGAGCCGAGACGACCTGGCCACGCTTTATCGCGCAAGCCTGTAAACTCCCTCACTCAAGATGGGCACCCTCGTCTGGCGGCGCTGGGTGGTGCGGGGGGCTGCGTGCACGGGTGGGTTGGTCGCCGCCGTCGTCGTGGCGACGCTCGTGCTCCTGCGGTCCCTGGATCGGCCTTGGATCAAGAGTCGGCTCCAAGGGATCGCGCGCACCGCGGGCGGGGTCGAGATCGACTATCGCTCCGCCCACATCGCGTGGCTTTCGGGGGCGGTGATCGACGGCCTCGTCGTGCAGTCGCCGTCCGAGCTGCGCCGCTTCGCGCCCGACCTGCTTCGGGTCGATCGCATCGAAGTCGAATGGTCGCTCGGCGCGCTGCTCCGCCGTCGCGGCCCGTTCGTTCGACGCGCGGAGGTGAGGGGCATCGCGCTGACGGTAGTCGCGGACGAGAACGGAAGGACGTCCTTCGACGCGCTCGCTCCGTCCCCTGCGCCCCCGAAGCCGCCCCCCGCCCCTTCGGTCCCGCTGTCGCGCCAGGCATCGAAGGCTCTCGGCGAGGCGCTGCCCATCGGTGAGCTCGACGTCGACGACGTCGCCTTGAACCTGGTGCGGACGGAGCATGGGCAGGAGTTGGAGCGCTCGCAGGTGCGCGGCCTCTCGTTCGCGCTGACCACGATGTCGGCGGAGCCGGCCGCGAGGGGTTCCCGCGTGCAGGCGGGACTTGGATCGCCTGCGAGCCCTCTCGATGTGCAGGTGACCCGCGCGCCCGCGACCGGCGAGGCGAAGTCCGCCCACGCGAAGCTCTGGCTGACGGTCGACGCGACGTCGACCGCCGTGAGCGCAGCCTTCGATCTCCGCATGAGAGAGCAGACCTTCGCCGCGGCCGTCCCCGAGGATCACTGGCTGCACGCCGAGGCCCACGTTCGCTTCGATCCCGCCGCGGAGCGCACCGTGGTCACGCTCGATCGGGCCGACGCGGGCGATGGAGCCGCGACGATCCAAGCGACTGTCGAGATCCCCGATGAAGGCGACCCGTTGGTGCGGAGCGCGAACGGGGTCGTCGATCTGGCGCGCCTGCTCCGGTGGCTGCCGGCGGGCATGGTCCCCTGCACCGCCGAGCGCGCGCGCGTGAGCTATCGCGTCGAATCCCTCGCGGCGGGCCCCATCCTTCACCTTTCCGAGGGCGGCTCGGTCACGGTGGACGCCGCGCTGACCAACGTGGACTTCGCCACGGCGACGGCCACGGCGCACATCGGCAGCGCCGATCTCTCGTTGAAGGCGGAACCCGCAGCCGGGACGGGCGTCGCCGGACGAGCTTCCATGAAGATCGATGCGTTGATGCTCGACTCAAGCGGTGACCGCATCGACGCGCGGGACCTCGCGCTCGAGGCCGACGGCGAGCAAGGAGCGGAGGGCGCCATCACCGGCCGAGTGGGATTGCGGTTCGCCGAGCTGGTGCGCGCCGGCGCCGTGCCCGTGATCGCCAAAGGCGGCCACGTCGAGCTGCGCGCAAAGGAGCTTCACGCGAACACCGAGGAGCCCTTGTCCTCGCGAGGCGATCTCGCCGTGCTCGTCGAAATGGCGTCGATCGATGCTCGTCCCACAGGGACGCGCGTGGCGGTCGATGGGATCGTCTTGCACGCGCACACTGCCCTCGCGGGCACTGCTCCGTACGGCGCCGACGTCGACGGAGCAGCGTCGCGAGTTCGCGGCGTCGGCGCCGGTGGGAAGGTGCTCATCGACGCGCCGGTCCGGATCGAGGCGCACGCCGAAGGCGTCCAGCCCGACCTGGCGCAGCCCGCCGCAAGTCGCGCCATCGTTCACGCCGTCGTCGACGTAAGGGACACGCAGCTCTCGCTCGACGCGACGAAAGGCGTCGACTCGGTCGGGTTCACCGTGCGCGCCGACATGCGCAGCCTCAAGGACGCTCGACCCTTCCTCCCGCCGGCCTGGATCGAGCAAGCGCCGTGGGATCGGATGGCGGTGTCGCTTCGGTCGACCGGGCAAGTGGAGCGCCTCGGTGCGGGAAGTCCCGCGATCCGGCAGACGACGACGCTGCAGGTCGCGCCGGCTGCTTTCGGGAAGGTGGCCGCGCAGTCGGTCTCTTTCACGTTCAAGTCCGAGGGGACGGCGCTTCGGCACCAGGCCGACATCGATGTGCGCGCGCAGGGGCTGTCGATCGACGGCGGGAGCCCGAGCGACGATCACGCCACGCTGTCGGCCCACCTGGATCGCGAGCACACGTCGCTGGGCTTCGAGATCGCGACGGAGGGACGGGCGGCGACGAAGGTGTCGGGCTCCCTGGCGTTCGATCCCGCGCGGCGCGCCCTCACGTACGGCATCGAAGGGCACCTCGGGGGCCTCGCGCCCGTCGCGCCCTTCGCGGCGCAGATCGATGGGCTAAACGCCGTCGACTTCTCCAAGCTCGAGATCGGCTTCGCCGCGCACGGTGCGCTCCTCGGCGTCGTGACGGGCGTATCGCGCGACGGGGTGCTGCGGCTCGCGCCCAACCCCATGCAGACGGCGGCGATCGACGGGACCGCGGATCTCGACGCGACCCACTTGCACTGGGCGCACGGGGACACGGCGGTCATCACGCCCGCCCTGAAGTGGCACGTTGACCTGCACACGACGGGTGCCAGGCGCACCCTCGAGAGCCAGTTCGAGATCGGCACCTTGCACCTGGACCTCGGCAGCCACGACGTCGACCTGAACGGCATCCGCGACGTCGCCAGCGTCACCGCCATTGGCGACCTCTCCGACCCCGAGACGGAGCTCACGCAGAAGCTCTCGCTGCGCGGCGTCGAGCAGGACTTCACCCCGGAGTACCCGATGGGAGACGTCGACGTGTCTCTGTCGGCCGAGCGCAGCCGCGAGGGCATGGTCCACATCGCCGAGCTGAAGGTCGCGAACGGCGCGGCGGGGACGGCGCTCGGCGTCACGGGGAACGTCTATCTGGGCGGCGGACGCCGTACGCTGTCCGTCATCACGTCGCTCACCCAAGACCTGGGGCGCCTTTCGTCCATCCCGGAGCGGTTCAAGGGGAGCGGCAACGTGACGGTCGAGGCCAACGTCACCTCGCCCGATCTCGCGCACTGCGAGGTCCGTGCGATCGTGAAGGGAGACGACGTCTCGGTGACGCTTCCGCGCGCGGGCATCGAGGTGGAGACGGCCAATGGCCAGGTGCCGATCACCGTGTCGCTCGACGTCGGCAAGAACGGCGTGGAGCTCCAGCGCGGACAGAAGCGAAGCCCCTACTCGATGCTGCGCTTCACCGACCAACACCCTCTACTCACCCGCAGCGGGTTTCTCTCCATCGTGCGTCTGAAGACCCCTTTCATCGCGATCGCCCCGCTGGTCGGCAACCTCGAGATCGAGCAGAACGTGATCGCGCTCCGTCAGTTCGAGATGGGCGTCCGAGGCGGCACCATCACGGGCCAGTGCGGCGTCGTCCTGGACGGCGCCAAGTCGACCGTCGAGCTTCATATCCGCGCGAACGGCGTGCAGTCGTCGCACGGCGAGCCGTTCGACGGCAACATCGAGGTCGCGATCTCCGCGGCCGATCGCACGGTCGAGGGGCGCGCGGAGATCCTGCGCATCGGCGAGCGCCATTTGCTCGACCTGCTCGACCTGCAAGACCCCCTGCACGTCGACTCCGCCATGAACCGCATCCGCACTGCGCTCAAGTTCGGGTACCCCGACAGCTTGCGGTTGGTCTTCGATCACGGCTTCGCGAGCGCTCACTTGGAGCTCGGCGGCCTGGCGCGGCTCGTGAGCATCGGCGAGCTCCGCGGCATACCGATGGGACCCCTCGTCGACCGGATGCTCGGTCCCATCCTGGACCCATCCAATACCAAGGACACGCCATGAATCGACTGTTCCCTCTCGCCTTGGTCGCCGCCTTCGCCAGCCTCGCGGGATGCTTCAAGCCGCCCGAGATCGTCATGGTCGATCGCGCCACGGCGCTCGAGCAGCAGGCGGCGGGTTCGTTCGACGATCTCGAGCAGAAGCTCGATCGCTTCGCGATCGAGCCGCGGCCCGTTCCCTTGACCCCCGAGCAGCTCGAGGCCCTCGGTGTCCGTCCGAAAGGGCTGGTGGACGAGAGCGACCTCACCGACGCCGATCGACTGGACGGGTTTCTGGCCCAGCATTGCGTTGGCGAGGCGAAGGACGGCCTCGTCGTCGACACGCGCGATGCGTGCAAGGGCGCCGCAGACGTCGAGGACGTGCGCACGCTCCTCGAGCGGGTGAACCGCGCCCGCCGCCAGCTCTGGCGATGGATGCACGAGCAGCGCGCCGACGTGCCCGAAGCGACCCTGCAAGGCGCATGGCGCGAGAATCACCTGCGGAACGTGGTCTGCGGCGGGTGGATCGAGGACAGCGCGGGCAAATGGCAGGGCAAGACGTGTTGAGGGCCAGCCGCTTCGGCGCGCTGATCGGCCTCGCTGCGGCCCTCGCCCCAAGCCGAGCCTCGGCCGACAACGTGGACGACGACGATCTCACGATGCCCCAGCGCCTGACGGTGGGCGTCGCCGACGACCTCTTGGGCCAGCTCGCGCCCGACGGCAAGACGCTCTACTTCGTCTCCAACCGCGACACGACCACGCAGATCTTCGCGCAGACCTTGGTCGACGGCAAAGCGCACCCGCTCTTCGACGACGGCGCGGACGTGACCTGGCCGCGCGTCAGCCCGGACGGCCGGTCTCTCCTCTACATCTCGTTTCGGGAGAGCGCCGCGGGACAGCTCTGCGTTCGCGGCTTGCCGGACGGCGGCGGACGAAAGTGCCTGCAAGAAGCGCCCGCCGCGCTGCAGGCCGAGTGGATCGATGGGCATCGCATCGCGCTCGTCAGCCGCGTGTCGATCCAGGGGGACTTGCGCCTCATGGAGGTGACCGTGGGCTCGACGTTCACGGCGCGCCCGCTGCTCGAACGAAACATGACGAGCCCCGCCATCTCACCGGACGGACGATGGCTCGTGTACATCCCCGTGGCAAGGACCGTGCAAGCGGTTGGCCCCGCGTTCGCGGGCCACGCGGGCCAGACGCTCGAAGCCGTGCCGCTCGCCTCGGCCCAGTCGGCTACTCCGGCGAAGATCGCCCTGCAACTGCCCGGGCAGACGGGGCAACCGGTTTTCGCGAGAGACGGCCGTTCGCTCTACGTCGTGCAGTTCTTCACGGACACCAACCACGACGGAGTCGTCGACGCCAGCGATCACGGTGTGCTCTTCCGCGTGCCGATCTCGTTCACGTCCGGGGTGCCGACGTTGGGCCCTCCCGAGCAGCTCACCGAAACGTCGTGGAACTGCGAGTACCCGGCGCCCGCCGTCGGGCGTCTCATCGCGACCTGCTCGCAAGACGCGAGCCTCGACGTCTACTCGTTGCCGCTCGATGGAGAGGTCCCCGCCGAGTGGAGCATGGCGACGCTCGAGAACGCCATCGACGACGCGGACACGCGGGTCGAAGAGCAGCTCCTCATCAGCCGCCGGCTCGCGCGCGAGACGACCGCGGACGGGCGGCGCCGCGCGATGCTCGCTCTCGCCATGGTCCACCTCGAGCGCGAGGAGTTCCGCGCCGCCGAGTACTACGCCCAGGCGCTGGACGGGCTGCGCGATGAGGCGACGGCGGGGATCTCGCTGCCCTTGCAGACGATGGTGGAAGAACGTCGGGCCGAACGCCGCCGCGAACAGGGGCGCTTGATGGAGGGGTTTCGCGTGCAGGCGCAGGAGCGGCTCGACAAGCTGCACGCCGATAAGGCCGAGAGCCCCATGGCCGAGGACCTGACTCACCTCGCCCGGAGCGAGATCCTCGATGCGCTCGGCGACAAGACCAAAGCCCGGACGGAGCTCGAGGCGGTGACGGTCGACGAGACCACGCCACCGCCGATCGTCGAGGCGTACTACCGGCACGCCGACGCGCTCTACCGGCAGCTCGACGACCGCGAGGCCCTCGTCGCCGTGTGTCGGGCTCTCTCGAGCAACGCCGGCCTGAAGCCCGACGAGCAACTCTACTATGCGCGCGCAGCGGTTCGCGGGATGGTGCGCGGCCTTGCCTACGCGGACGCCGATGCTCGGCTCGTGCGCGAGCGCGGCGGCGTGACCGCGCGCGACGTGGAGTTCGGCTTCGCCCTCGACCTGGCGCGAGACGTGCTCGCCATCCGCGACTCGCACCCGCCCCCGGCAGTGGGCGACGCCCTCCTCGCCCTCTACGCCGCGCAGACTCGCCCAGGCCGGCGGCGCGCGGTCGTCGTCGACGCCGTACAGCGCGCCGACGACATGGATGCAGACGACGTGCTCGACGCCCTCGTCCAGCGAGACATTCACGACGTCAAACGCGGGACGCACGAGCGCGGCGAGGTCGAAGACATTTACGAACGCTTCATCCTCGCGCGAGCCTACGAGCGCGCGGCCGCCAAGCGCTACGAGGACGCGCGGGCAGACTTCGACTCGGTCGCGGAGCAGACGGGCTCCTTCGAAGGGCTCGTGGGCGCGCTCGACATGCGCCTCAAGCTCGGTGAGGCCCCTTCTTCCATCGAGGCTCGGTACGACCGGCCCGGGATCGCCCCCTCGCATGTGCACCTGGCCAAGGCGTATCTCATCGCGCGTCAGCTGCCGAAGCTCGACGGGGATGCGCACGCTCAGGCGGCGGCCGCGGCCCGCGCCGCCCTCGATGCCTCGTGGGCGGAGCTGAAGGACGAGCGGATCGCGCAGGCCCTCTTTGGTGCGCTGCTCCACGAGGACTACCTGCAGACCGGAGAGCTCGGGACGGCCGAGGAGGCCAATGCTCACTATCTGGTGGCGCTGGAGCTCGTGGGCGACAACCCGCGGCTGCGCGCGATGGTGCTGGGCGAGCTCGGGCTCCTGCACACCGACGTCGGGAACTACCGCATCGCGCTCGGCTACCTCCTCGATCGCGACACGCTGCCGTACACCGACAACGCCGAGGGCCTCGACGTGCTCCTGTCGAAGGCGCAGGCCTTGCTGCACGTCGGGCGGGACGCCGACGCCGCGGCGGCGGGCGAGGCGGCGCTGGCGATGATCGATCGCAACCCGGGGCTTGCGCCGCACCGGCTCCTCGCCCTCGACTGGGCCGCCGTGGACTGTCTCGCGGCCGGGCGCTTCGCGCGCGCCCTCGCGCTGTACGACGAAGAGATCCCGCTCCTCGCCGCGTCCGGGGGCGCAGGGGCCGGGCGCAATCAGGTGGTGGCGCGCCTGGCCCGGGCAGCAGCGGCGATCGGCGCGAACGAGCCTTCTCGGGCGCTGGCCGATCTCGACTACGTCGAGGGCCGCCTCGTCGACCCCGCGGCGCTCGCGACGCTGCAATGGCCGCACGCCACGCAGGAACAGGTGGCGAGCGCGTACCGCGTCATCGCGAAGGGCTTGCGCGCGAACGCGAACCGCGAGCTCGGTCACCTCGACGCCGAAGCCGAGGCCATCCAGGGGCGGCGGGCGATCCTCGAGCAACAGTTCGTGGAGACGAACCGGGAGGAGATCGAGCGACAGGTGATGCTCGCCGAGGCCCAGCTGGCGATGAACGCCAGTCAGCGTCACGACGTGGCCGGCACCGGGGCGTGGCTCCGTCGCGCCCTCGGTCGAGCCGACGACCTTCATGCCCGGGCCAGCGGCGCGCTTGCTCAAGCAGCCGCCGACCTTCACGTTGGGCCCACCGGTGGGAGCGACAAGGAGCAGCTCGACGTCCTCTGGCTCGCGGCCGAGCTCACCGTGTCGATGGGGAGCAGCCTCGTGCCCGATCTGCCGAAGCGAATCGCGGCGGCCTCCACCGAGCTCTCCGCGCGCCGCGAGCCCTCGCTGCGTCGCTACGCCCGCTGGCTCGAAGTCTACGGGGTATTGGTTAATTAGTGGGATACCC
>PLIR01000275.1 GCA_003139415.1 Myxococcales bacterium
AACGAGGTCACGTCGACGGGCACCGTCGTCGTCGACAACGTCACGAGTGAAGGCGGAAAGTCACTGGCATGCGCGGCGACCGCCGTGTCGGCCGACGTGACTGCGAGCGCCAGCATCAAGGTCACGGTGACGGCAAGCTCGAACGTGAGCGGATCGTGCGGCGGTCCGACGAGCAGCTAGAAGGCAGCGCGCCCGGNNCCCGCGCTTCGTCGGTGACGTGCCCTAGCCCTGCGGCTCAGGCTCTGTCGACCATCGTCTTGAGGTCGGTCCATTCCTTGTCGACTCGCGCTTTCGCGTCGTCCCAAGTCGACTCCGACGCGGAGTCGAGAGAAAGGAAGAGCTTCTGGAATGCGTCGCGACTGGCGTGAATTTGCTTCAAGCCTGCGTCGCGGTCGGTCTTTTCTTTGCCGCTCGACTGATTGGCCTTCGTGGACAACGCGTCCACCTTTTGATCCAGGTCCACGAGATTCTGGGTTGTCGCGTGGCGGAAGTTCTCTCGCATCGTCATGAAGTCCGCGCGCGCGGCGCCGATTTTCTTGTCCGCCTCGGCCTGTGCGTTCTCGACTTTCTCGTCCGACTCCCGAACTGCGGCACCGCTCTTGTCGTTGGCCGTGGCCTGGGCGGCCTTGGCCTTGTTCGCGTCGTCCGACGCCGTGTTGCAGGCGGCAGCGGCCGCGGCGACCAGACAGATCGAGAGAGTGCTTGTGACCAATCTTGTAAAACGAACCATGGAGGGCCTCTTTGCGCGGTGAATGACTTCCTCCGCGGCGCGCGCCCTGACGCAAGTCGGATGCCAAGGGGGGCNNATCCGGTAGGGAGCTCGAGGGGATCCCCCCCCCCCCCCCCCCACCCCGATTAATCGTGAATGCCGGCCGCCTGGAGCGTAGCCGCGCCCTGGTCGAACCACGACCGCGCACCCAGGATCACGACATCGGCCTTGCCGTCGTCGGAGTGGACGCCCACCTCGAGCAACCCGAGGTTGACCCACAAGATCCATTGCGTGGCCTGCGGACGGTGCAGAAACGCGAATCGAGCGTCCACGCCTTCGGCGTGCGCCTTGACGCTTCGCACTTCGAACGCCGAGGGCGTCGCGAGAATCTCGCCCGTCGTTTCGAACCCCTTGGTGGAGACGGCGTTGACGAGCCACGACGGCACGGGCGTATCGTGGGCCACCGCCATGGCGATCGGCGAGGCGTCCTTCGCCGTCGCGCGGATGTCTGCGCGAAGATGCGGCCCGTTCTTCGGGTCGAAGACCGCGTGCTGAAGTTCGGCGCGCGCCCACCAGCCGGCTGGCGCGTCGGATCCCAGGGCACCCGTGAAGGCGAGCGTGCTCCCCGAGACATCCACGGAGTGCCCGGAGGCATGCACCAGCACCCCGAGCTGCGCGTCGCCGCCCGCCGACGTCGAGCCGATTCGGGCGTGCATCCCGTGCGCCGCGAGGCTAGCGCGCGCGTGCTTGGGTGCGTCGACGACGCCGCTCAGCTGCACCGTGGCTTCGACGGAGATGTCTCCCGCCGTGGCGTGGGCATGAAATGGCTTGGTATGCACTTCGGTGCCGGGACCTGGAACCCCGTGGTCGATGGCGAGGCGCGCGCTCAACGGGGCGTCGGTGCCTTCGAAGTGTACGGCTGGCGCGACGGCATGCACCACGTTCGCCATATGCACGGCGCCGTCGAACTCGCCGTCGAGCGAGACCTCTTTGAGCATCTCGGCACCGCGGACTGCGCGAAGGTCGAACGGGTGGAGCGTCACGTCGAGATGCCCGTTCACGCCCGTGACCCAGGAGGTGACCATGCCATCGCCCGCGTCGAGCGGGCGCATGTCGATCCTCGCAGGGCCGACCTCGAGCCAGCGCATGGGCCGGAATAGCCAGCGGCCGTGGATCTCGATGTCGCCCGAGTAGCGCATCGTGTCGACCCAGATCTCGCGAACATGGCGTGCGTCGACGTCGTCGAGGCGCACCGACCAGAGAGCGTAGTTCGCGTCCGTCGGCGGCGGGGGATCGGGGCCCGGCAGCGGCAGCGCCGGATCGGCAAACCCGGGCACTGGAGGCGTGGCGGCCATCTCGGCCGCGGTCCAACGGCTCTTCCGCTGGCGGACGCGGAAGTTCAATCCGTCGCCCGTGACGGGGCCCGCGTGAAATTGTCTGTGGAGCAAGTCGACGAAGTGCGCGCGGAAGTCACAGCGGTCGAGAACGAGCGTCCATTCGACGTTGCGGTCGCTCCCCCGGATGACCAACCCTTCGACGTGAATGCGCCCGGGCCACAGCGAATAGGCCCTGTCGTAGTCGACGAGTAGCGAGCCCGGGTCGTAGCTGATGGCCCGACGGAAGAGTCGGGTTCCGAGAAACACGTTCATCGCGGCGAGGTAAAAGACCAACGCCCCCGCGACGACCAGCGCCGCGGCCAGGATCCCCCGCCCGACCAGGCGAAGGATCCGCTTCGCCGGCGCCCGTTGCCGAGCGAGAAGAGCGTGAAACGGCTGTTTCAGCCGTGGAGCCTTCCGCTAAACCAGAGAAACACCACGACCAGCAGGATGATGCCCGCCGGCGACCACCCGACGTATCCGTAGCGCGAGTGGCCCCAACCGCCGCCGGCTAGGGCGAACAAGAGCACGATGAAGAGAATAATCAGCATGGCGTTTTTCCTGGCCTCTGGTGCGTTGCGAAGCGGTGGACCCCGTGCACGTCCCGTTCCGCCGCAGGATTCCGTGGGCTCGCCTCGTGCACCCTGCAGCCGGCGTTTGCGCGCCGATGGGCGGAGCAACCCGGCACGGACGGGTCCCCGTCCGGCTGCGTAGCCGCCCCACTGCGACATGCTGCCCCCCGCTCGGGGATACACGCGACTCCTCCTGGCTTGCACGCGCATCCTTCAAGCTCTCAGGGGCGCGTGCGTCGCTGAGAGCTACGTCCGTTTGGGTCGGACGACGACGCACTCGACGTAAGAGCCGAGGGCATCGTGGCACAACAAGGGAAGGGGGAGGTCGTTCGACAAGGAGCGGCCCTCCCCCGGCCCGCTGGCGGTCGGACGCTGTTGCGCCAGCAAGCCAGCGGTGCAGGTACTCTCGCCCCCAAGGTCGCCCGTTTGCCCGCCCCCGCCCCGCTCGACGTCGCCGCCCGCGCGCGCCGCAGCGCCCTTCTCGCGGCGCTCCTCACCCTCTTTGCCGCGCTCCTGGTCCGCTGCGCTTGGATGTCGGACGACGCGTTTATCACCCTTCGCACCGTCGACAACGCGTGGCACGGCTACGGGCTTCGCTGGAACGTCGACGAGCGCGTGCAGAGCTACACGCACCCGCTCTGGATGCTGCTGCTCTTGCCGGCGTACGGCCTCGCGGGCGAGGGGTACTTCTCGACGATCGCCCTCTCTATCGCGGTGGCGGTCGCCGCGCTGCTCGTGGTCATCGCGCAGACCGAAGGGCCGGCGTGGGCGACGCTCGCCGTGGTGCTGATCGCGGGGTCGCGCGCGGTGGTCGACTACGCCGCCTGCGGCCTGGAGAACCCGCTGCTCGATCTGCTCTTCGCGGTGCTCGCAGCCGTCGTCTTTTCCGAGGCCTCGCAGCGCCGCACCGCGCTGCTCGGTCTTCTCACGGCGCTCATCGCGCTCACGCGGCCCGACGCGACGCTCGTCGCGCTGCCCGCCCTCGTGCACGCCGTGGCGACGAGCCCCCGATGGCGCCGCGCCCTGGCTACGGCGGCCCTAGGACTGGCGCCGCTCGCGGCGTGGGAGGCATTCTCGCTCGTCTACTACGGGTCGCTCGTCTCCAATACGGCGTACGCGAAGCTCGACGTCCATCTGCCGGCGTCGGCGCTCGTGCTCCAAGGTCTGCGCTACGCCGCCGACTCCCTGGTGCGCGACCCGCTGACGCTCGCGGTCGTCGCCCTGGGAGCGGGCCTGGCCCTCCGGCGCGGGGGCCGCGCCGAAGCGGCGCTCGGGGCGGGCGTGCTGCTCTATCTTGCCGCGGTCATACGCATCGGCGGAGACTTCATGTCCGGCCGCTTCTTCGGTGGTCTGCTCTTCGTGTGCGTACCGCTCGTCTTGCGCCTCTGGCCACGGCGCCGCGTGCGGTTCGTCGGCGCGCTGGCGGGCCTCGTCGCCCTCGGCACGCTCGCCCTACCCCGCTCGCACTGGCGCTCGGGCTCCGACTACGGCGACGCGATCGCCAGCGACGCCTACGAGCACACGCACGGCATCGCTGACGAGCGCGCGTACTACTTCCCCGAGACGGGCCTCGTTCGCGTCATCAAGGGCTACGCCAAGATCCTCGCCTACCATGGGCCCGTGCCGCCTTATCCGGGGGCGTTCAACGGCCTTCGCGCCCGAGCGCAGAATGCCACCTTGGCGGTGACCAAGGAGACTGGCTTCTTTGCTTACTTCGCGGGCCCAGGCGTGCATGTCGTCGATGTCTTCGCGCTCGGCGATCCGCTGCTCGCGCGCCTCCCCTTCGAGCCGACCGGCGCGTGGCGTATCGGGCATTTCGCCCGCCCACTGCCCGAAGGGTACAAGGAAGCGTTGAGGGGCGAGGGCGCCATCCGCGACCCGCGGATCGCCGCGCTCTACGAGCGCATCCGCCTCGTGACGCGCGGGCCCCTCTTCACGGCCGCCCGATGGCGCGCGATGGCTGGCCTATGAGCGCGCCTGGGAGCGACGTGAAGACCCCGGAAGGCTACTTTCCTACCCTCGCGGCGGCGGCCTCGGTCGCGTCCCTCGCCGCGCTGGCGAGCTACTTCTACACGGGCGACCCGGACATCTACTGGCACATGGCCACCGCGCGCGCCGCCATCGCCGCGCGCAGCCTGCTGCCCGTCGATCCCTTCTCGTTCTCGGTGGCCGGCACCCCGTGGCACCACAAGGACCTTCTCGCCGAGACCATCTTTTACTTTGGATTCGTCAAGCTCGGATATGCCTGGTTCGCGACACTCAAGTTTCTGGCCATCCTGTCCGTCGCGTCGCTCCTTGGCGCCAGCGTGCCGCGCGCCTCTCGCGGGCCCTTGCTGCTCGTCGCCATGGCGGGCCTGCTGGTGCAGTCGTTCCTGTTCATCGAGCAGCCTGCGCTCTTCTCGATCGTGCTCTTCGCGGCCACGCTGGCGATCGAGGAGGCGGCTTGGGAGCGCTCGGCCGACCCGCCGCGGCTCGGCCCGGCCCTCGGCGCGTGGGTGGCGTTGAACTTCGCGTGGACCTGGCTGCACCGGTTCTCGGTGCTGGGGCACGCGATGATCTTCGCCTGGGCGGCGCTTCTCCTGGCCTCGCGCTGGGCCTCCGCGCACCCGGCCGGCAGGCTCCTCTTCGGCCCACGCGCGCCGGCCCGCAGCCTGAAGGTCGCGGCCCTGGCCGCGATCGCGAGCCCGCTCGTGGCCCTCGCAAACCCGAGCGGCATCTACGCGCTGTCGAGTGGCTCCACGATGGCGGCGCACCCCGAGCTTCGGCAGCAATTCTGGGAGTGGAAGCGCGCCGGCCTGGCGGAGCTCTGGTCCGCCTTCCCCGTGGCCCTAGTCGTGACCGCGGCTGCCGCGCTGTGGATGGCGGCGCGGCTCGCCGTCGCGCTGAGGCGGCGCGATGAGGAGTGCCCCGTGCGCGCCTGGCACCTTCTCCTGGGCGTGACGCTGACGGCGATGACGCTCGATTCGGTGCGGTGGCTGCCGTACCTGGCGATGGTCTCGCTGGCCGTCGTCGCGCGTCTCCTGGGGCCGGAGGTTCTCGCGGTACCGCCGTCGCGCAGGGCAGTGCTGCTGCCGCTCCTGGGCCTCGCCATGGTCGCCTGGTACGGGTTCGCGCGGCGCGAGGTTCCCTACGCCCTCGGCGAGGATCCGGGCTTCGCCCCGCGCGGAGCCGTCGCCTTCGCCCGAAAGCACGGCCTCGCAGGCCCGATCGCCAACACCTTCGACCTCGGCGGCTACCTGCTCTGGACCGATCCGGACGCGAAGGTGCTGGTCGATGGGCGGAACGAGCTCGTCTACCCCCCCGACTTCGTCGTGCGCTGCCTGCTCGCCGAGCACGACGCGCCGACGTTCGCGGCCATGCGGGCGGCCGACGGCGTGACGTGGGCGCTCGGCGTCAACACACCGGAACAGCCAGGCTTCGCCTTCCTCGCGAGCGACCCGCTGTGGTCGATGGTCTACTGGAGCGACACGGCGGCCGTTTACGTGCGGCGCGACGCGCACCCTGAGCTCGAGGCGCTGCGGTACCGGTTCGTCGATCCGTACGATCCGGTGCGGAGCGTCCTCGGGGCGCTGCGCACCGCGGCGAGCCCCGAGACGACGGCGGCCATCGGGCGCGAGGTCCACCGGATGCTCGTCGCCTCGCCGGCCAGCCCGCGCGCCCTCATCGCGCAGGCCCTCTACAACGAGGCCCCTGCCCACGCCTTTTCCGCCGCCCATCATTGAACTGCCGTTCACCCCATGGTAAACGCGCGCCCGACATGTCCCAGTCCACGTTCCCCCTCGCACCGAACGGCTCGGCCGCCAACGCCGGCAAGGTCGTGCAGGTCATCGGTCCCGTCGTCGACGTCGAGTTCCCCGACGGGAAGCTCCCGAAAATCCTCAATGCGCTCAAGGTGACGAACCCGGGAGTCTCCAATCTCAAGGAGAACCTGACGCTCGAAGTCGCCCAGCACCTTGGCGAGAGCACCGTGCGCGCCATCTCGATGGAGTCGACGGATGGCCTGGTGCGCGGGATGTCGGTCCGCGACACCGGCGCACCCATCTCGATGCCCGTCGGCCCCGAGTGCCTCGGCCGCATCCTGAACGTCATCGGCGACCCGGTCGACGACGGCCCCCCCGTGCGCACCAAGATGCGCTCGCCCATCCACCGCGCGCCCCCGCTCTTCGTCGAGCAGTCCACCAAGATCGAGATCTTCGAGACGGGCATCAAGGTCATCGACCTTCTGGCCCCCTACCGCAAGGGCGGCAAGATCGGGCTCTTCGGCGGCGCCGGCGTCGGCAAGACGGTGCTCATCATGGAGCTCATCAACAACGTGGCGAAGGCGCACGGCGGCGTGAGCTGCTTCGCGGGCGTCGGCGAGCGCACGCGCGAAGGCAA
>PLIR01000154.1 GCA_003139415.1 Myxococcales bacterium
ACATGAGCCCCGAGCAGGCGCGGAGCGCGCGAGACGTCGACCAGCGCGCAGACCTGTGGAGCGCAGGCATCCTGCTCTACGAGATGCTGACGGGACGCGAGGCATTCCCGGCCGCGACCGAGTTCGCGCGCCTCGCCGCGGTTCTGTCGGTGGAACCAGAGCCGGTCGAGCAAGTCGACGCCGCGCTGGCGCCGCTCGCTGCATTCATGGCGAAGGCGTTGAAAAAGGACAGAAACGAGAGGTTTGCTTCGGCACAAGAGATGGCTCGCGCGCTTGCCGTCGCCCTGCCAAACCTCGGTCTACGGCCTTCGGGCGCGCCGCAACCTCTGGCTCGGTTGCCGGAGCAGGGGCTCATGGCCCGGCGGCCTCCGGACCCTCCCATGTCGACCACGGCCCCTGCGTCCGCGCCTCCGCCGCGCGGCACGTCGGGCGACACGCTCGCCAGCCTCGGAGGGCCCAGCATCACCGAGGCGCCCCCGCACGTCGAGATCGCCAGCCATGCCTCGGCCATGGGTGGGACGCTCCCATCGATCGGGGTGGAGGGCCGGTCGCAGCTCTTCAGCCGGCGAGCCATCCCGCCATGGCTGGTCGTCGCGCTGGTTGCGGCGGCGCTCGTGGCGGGCTTTCTCCTGGGGTGGGCGACGGCCATGTCGACGCGCTGAGCCTTGAGGGTTTGCGTCGATCGTTGATAAGTTGGGCGTCTGGAGTTGACGATGAAAGAGCCCGCGATCGATCCCCGCTATCTCGAGGTGTTTCCCCAGTGGTTGCGGAGCCTGGGTGATGACGCTCGCGCCGTGGCCGATACCGTCGCGGCGAGCGCGAAGGACGACGCCTCGACGCGGTGCCTCATCTCCGGGCTCAACTACATCTTCAAGTCGCTCGACCTCATCCCGGATGGCATCGACGATCTCGGCTTTCTCGACGATGCGTTCGTCTTGCGCGTGGCCTCTGCGCAAGCGGCGGGAGAGGGCGCGGCGGCCGCGGACGGCAAGCGCGGGATCGTCGACCGCTTGACCGAAGACGCACGCGCGATAAAAGACTTCTTGGGCGCCGACTACGGGCGCCTCGAGACTTACGTCGCTGCGCTCCGCAAAGGCGCCGCCCGCGGCCGGACGGTCGAAGAGATCGCCACCGACTCGGGAATTCGAGAACAGTTCCTCCAAGAGGTGCGGGCGTGGTCGGGCTCGTACCAAGTTCCCTCGTTCACGCGTGATCAGAAGACGCTCGTAAAGCTCAAATCGTTTCTCAACGCCAAGCTGCCTTGAGTCCTCTCAAATCGCTCATCTCTCGTTTTGTCGACGACGTCTCACGGCTGATACGCGAGGCCAAGGTAGAGGATCTCCTCGAGCTCATCGCCGAAGGCCCCCGCCCGATCCCGCGTCTCGTGGAGGCGGACCCGGTCGAGGATCCGATCGAACTCGACGAGGCGGNNGCGCGCGCCGGGCGGCGTCGCTCCTTGCCCGCTACAGTCGAGGAAATTACCGATCCGGCGAGCCTGCTTGCCATCGGCCCGGAGACAGTCACGGTCTCGTCGGCGCCCCCCACGCTCCCGGCCCTGCTCGTCGACCCGACCGATGAACCACCGCCGAGCAGCGGGCCCCCGCCCAGCAGCACGGAAGAGTCGCGCGTCCTCGTGCGCCTGAGGGGCAACGAGACGGTCGCTCGCGCGTCGAACGCCGGCATCGTCATCCGGCGCAAGAAGGCCTAGGTCAAGCCGACACGGGCGCGTGCATCACTGACAGATGCCGCTCTTTCGTTAAGGGACGCGGCTCTCGGTCTTCGCGGGCGTGTTGTGGCTTTGGCCGTGCATGGCCGCCACGAGCTCCTGCAGCAGATCACGGGCCTCGGGCTTGCCCTTGAGGTGGTTGAGCAGCAGCATCGACACCTCGCTGAACGCCTTCTCGTACGCGATCCCCTCGCGGGTACGCTCCGCCACCTTTTCGCGCCCTCCCGCCAAGTCTTCCTCGAGCGCCTCGGCGTATCGCGCGAGCTGGGCACGGAGCTCCTCGATTTGGCGCCGCAGGTCGCGCGCCTGAGCCTCCTTGTGCAGGGCTCGCTGCTCGTGCTCCTTGAGCTGCTCACGCTTCGAGTCGACGAGCGCCGTGCAGGCTCCCGCGCGCTCGAAGAGAGGACGCAGCAGGGGGATCGTTCCCGTGGCCTGGTCGGCGGCCTGCTTGGCCTGCACCAGGGACTTTTCGGCCTGCTGCACGGATTCGCGCAGTCGAGTGACTTCGTTTTGCTCGGACGAAAGCTCGCGCAGGGCTCGCGACTCCTCGTGCGCCAGCTCCTCGACCTTGCGGCCGATCTCCGCCCGCAGGGCCCGACCGCGCCGCTCGAGCGCTTCGAGCTTGCGCGTGTGGCTGGCCACCTCGCCCTCCAGGCGGCTTGCGCGCGAGGCCAGGTCCCACGCTTGCGACACTGCACTCTGCACCTCCGACGGCGCATTGGCGGCGGGATAGGCGCGTGAGGCCATCCGGGAGAACAGCGCCGCGCGGCTGGCCCACTCGATGACCCCCGGCGATTGCGGCGGTGGAGGAGGGGGCGGGGCGGCGTTCTCTTGCGAGGCGCCTTCCCATGGAGAGCTGGGCAAGCTGCGCTGCAGCGCCTTGAGCTCTTCGTGCATGTGGTGCGCGTCCTGGAATCGCTTGCGGCGGTCCTTCTCGAGGAGCCGCATGACGATCGACTCCGCGGCCGGCAACACGTCCGGCTTGATCGATCGAGGGCGCGGGGGCAGCGCCGAGCGCTGCATCTCGAGCAAGGTTTCCCGGTCGTCGCTGCGGAAGGGCAACTGCCCGGTGAGCATCTCGAAGAACAGCACCCCGAGCGCGTAAAGGTCGCTCTGAGCGGACGCCTCTTCGCCGCGAGCTTGCTCGGGCGCCATGTATTCGGGGGTCCCGAACACGGCGCCCTTTGGCGCGAGGCGCGGGTCCATCGCGAGGTGCGCGAGCCCGAAGTCGAGGATCTTCACGAAGTCCTTCCGGCCTCCGCGCGTCGTCAGCAGGATGTTGTCGCTCTTCAAGTCGCGGTGGACGACGCCCAGATCGTGCGCGCGGGCGAGCGCGGCGCACATCTGCTCGAGGATGTCGACGCCGCGCGCCAGCGCCATCGGTCCGCGCGCAAGCTCGCTCGAGAGCGACGTGCCGACGAGGTACTCCATGACGAGATAGAGCTCGCTCTCGCCCGTCTCGCCGATGTCGTGGATATCGATGATATGCGCGTGGTCGACGCGGTTGGCCGCGCGGGCTTCGCGCAGCATCCACGCGCGAAGGTGCGTCTCCCCGCGGAGGTCCGGCCTTATCAACTTGACGGCGACGATCCGATCGATGAGCACGTGACGGGCGCGATAGACGACCCCCATCCCGCCCTCGCCGATGCGCGCCTCGAGGCGATATCGACCCGCGATGACCTTCCCGAGCATCGGGTCCGTCGGTTTCGACGCCTGAGAAACCCTCTGTGCGCCTTGCATTCGCCTCCGCTGCCGAGCGCCTGCCCCCTCAGGCTTGACGCTGCGAGAGATCCTACAGCGCCCGGCAGCTTAATGGGAACGGAGAATCAGAAGGTTACGCGCAAGACCGGCATGCGAACCTCGGTCTCGGCGCGAAGTCCGTACTGACGCTGGTCGGCCAGAGAGTATACCGGTCGCACATTGGGCACCGGTACCCCGACACGCAGGTCGCCCGTGTTCACGTCGAGAAGCGACTGAGGCGGCGCCGGCGGCGGAACGGATGGAGGCGGGGCGGGAGGCGGAGTCCCGACCACACTTCCACCGGCCGCGCCGGGATCGGCCGCCGGTCCGAGCGTGGGCGGGTGGTCCTCGGTCGCTCCTTCGTCCGGGCGGAACCGCGTCGCGTCGAGCGACACCACGATCGCCGGAATGACCAGGGCGAGCCCTCCCGCCAACATGGCCATCGGGATCGTGCCGTCGCCGTTCACCGCTTGTTCGACGGCCCAGCCCCCGACGGCGCCGCCGCCTGCGCCGACGATCGCACCGAGCCAGTACGCCCAGCCCGGCCTCACGCCGGCCACCCCCTCGACGATGGTGATCACTTCGGCACCGAGCAGACCGCCGCCGACGATCCCCTTGCCAGTGGGCGAGATCTCGTCCGCGCGGGCGTCGCCGGCCATAGCGGTGAGTGCGGTGGCGCCGCAGAGAACAGCCGCGAGGGCGGCGGGGCGAAACGGCGATCGATGCATGGCCATAGTCTTCTCCGTACCCGGTAGATCCTGTATCTATGTGCGCGAACCGTACCACGCTCTTGGGTGCTTGGGAGCGTGCGATCCGCGCGGTTCCCTCCGGGCGGCCCCGGTCGCTAGACTCGCCCCGATAAGAGACGCATGCCGAAGGACATCCGCGCCTTCCTGGACAGCCGGCTCATCTCGATTGCCGGGGCCGTCATCACGCCGGGCAGCCTGCTGCTCGGCGGGGTCGTCGCGATCCTTTCGATCGCCCTGGCCAACGTCATCGCGCTTTACGTGGGGCGCGTGGTGGTCCGCCGCGGCGGCACGCCGGGATCGCGGTTCGCGATCGCCAAGATGGTGCGGTACGCCGGGACGGCGCTGGGCGTGCTGGAGGCCATCAGCGCCATGGGCGTACGCCTCGATGCCCTGCTGGCCGCCTCGACGGTCCTGGCCGTCGGCATCGGCTTCGGCCTCCAGAACATCGCGCAGAACTTCATCAGCGGGATCATCCTGCTCATCGAGCAGCCCGTCCGCCACGGCGACTTCGTGCGCGTCGGCGAGGTCCTCGGCACGGTGGACGATATTGGCCTGCGCGCGACGACCGTCGTGACCCGCGACGAGGTCACCATGATCGTGCCCAACAGCGCCCTCATCACCGGGCAGGTCGTCAATCACTCGCGCCCGACGACGAGCCTGCGCATCCGCGTCGCGATCGGGGTTGCCTACGGCACCGATCCGGCGCGCGCGGTCGCCGCGCTGCTCGAGGCTGCGGACAAGGAGCCGGGGGTCATGAAGGAGCCCGCGCCGGAGGTGCGCTTCGAAGACTTCGGGGACTCCGCCATGGCCCTCGCGCTTCTCTGCTGGATTCCCAATGCGCGCGACGATCTCCGGACGACGAGCGCCCTGAGGTTCGCCATCGAAAAGGCCTTCCGCGCCGGCGGCATCGACATCCCATTCCCGCAGCGGGACGTGCGGGTGACGCTCGCCTCCTCGTAGCCCGCGCTGCCGGACGTTGGCTATTTTTCGCGCTATTGCGGTTGCTGGAGCCCCATCGGCATCGTGCCCACGGGCACGAGGCACGACGTGAGGTCGAAGAGCATGAACTCGAGCGCCTTCTCCTGCGGCGTGAGGGCTCGCGTCGCGCAGCCTTCGGGCACGAAGTAAGGCGAGCCCGAAGCGTAGTCCGCAGTCACGCCCGCGGCAGCAACGCCCGGGCCGCCGCTGACGTGCAGGTCGCTGTAGACGAATCGCCCGCACTGCTCGCCCGCCCCCGTGCCGATGGGCGTGTCGAAGGAGAAGTACTGCGTCGGCGCCGAGGTGGTTTGGGGGTAGCTGCTCGCGACGCTCGGGTCGAGAGCGGCCCACGCCTGAGAGTTCGTGTTGGTCGCCGTCACGTCGGAGTTATCGCGGGCGTAATACACGTCGAGCTTGCCGCTCGAATCGAGCGCGTCGACGTTGCCGAGCCACGCCTTGAGCGCGACGCCCTCCGGAAATGGATTGCCGTTCGCCAGTGTGGTCACGATGTCCGTCGGGAACGACACGTTGTCGTTGAGGATCGCGCTGTTCGTCAGGTTGCTCCAGGTCGCGAGCGGTGGCGTCACGGTCGCGAACGGGTTCGCCGGCGTGACGTCCGTCTCAGTCAACCAGGCGAAGTGGTAGTGCGAGGCGAAGACGCGGCCGCCGTTGTTCACATACTGCATCAAGTTGGCCGGGCCCGCGGACCCACTGAGGTATGCCGTGGGGGCTCCTTCGCACGAGAAGAGCACCACGTCGTTCTTGAGGAGATCCTCCGGGCCGTCCCATAGATTGGTGTTCGCCTGCGGCGACGTGGTGGGATTTTCGGTGACCGCGCCCTGCGTGCTCGTGTTGGGGGCTCCACCCGTGAAGATGTGGATATGCCCGGAGGTCCCGGCACCCGGAATGTACTCGCTCGCCGAGATACCCATGCGAAGCGGCAAGCACTCGAGCGAGTCGAGCCCGCCCGTCGAGATGGCGATGTCCGGCAGATCGCCTTCGCTCGAATCGGCCGGGAGACGCAGGGTTGGGGCCGCGTTGGCGACGCAAGGGGCGACGGTCGGGATCGTGTACTGCCGCCGCCATTTGCCGATCTGGATGACGAGCGGGATGTTCGTGCCGTTCGGGGCCCCCTTCAGGATGAAGGAGCCGTTGGTGCCGGTAGCCGCCGTCGCGATGACGTTGCTCGGGTAAAGATCGCCGCAACTCCCGCACGATGCGCCCGGCGAGAACGTCGGCAGCGCGGAGCTCGGCACGTAGACTTGCACGTTATATACGGGGTCGGCTCCCTTCGGGTCATAGACGACGCCGGTGATCGTCGTCGACCCCCCTGCGGTGCAGGTGGCGACCGTGCATCCCGTGGCGCACGGGATCGGCGTCGAGATGCCGCCGTCGCCCCCGTTGCCCGGCGTCATGAAGCCGCCGAGGCCTCCGTCTCCACCGCCGCCGCCGTCCTGGTTCTCGTTCACCTGCGGCTCGCTGCCGTTGTTCTTCGAGCTACACGCGTTGATGCTGGCCGCCGCAATGGCCGCGACCGTGATGAACGACACGAACGATCGAGTCTGCATGAGTCCAAGCTCCCTGCCGGGTGTTTCCCCGGATTGCCCCTTGCTAAGGGAGCGTGCCGCGCGGGCGCGCGTTCGTCCATCGCTCTAGTGGTCCGCGGTCGTGCTGAGACGCGGAAATGTGGGCACGGTCTCCACCGCGAGCGGAATAAACCAAGTGGGTCGCACGTCTGCCACGCGCGCTCTAGCCGAGGCCGTGATAGAAACGCGCGCCTCTCGCCACAGCGCGCCCGAGTTTGCCAGGAGTTACCGTCATGTATGACGTCCGAGCATTGAACGAACTCGTTGCCAAAGAGAGCGCGTTCGTCGATCGCCTCACCACCGAAGTCGGCCAGGTCATCGTCGGCCAGCAGTACATGATCGAGCGGATCCTCGTGGGCCTGCTCACGGGCGGCCACGTGCTCCTCGAAGGCGTGCCGGGTCTCGCGAAGACGCTCACCGTGCGCACGCTGTGCGACGCCATCCACGCCAAGTTCGCGCGCGTGCAGTTCACGCCGGATCTCTTGCCCGCGGACCTCGTCGGTACCGTCGTCTACAACCAGCAGAAGGGCGAGTTCACCTCCAAGCTCGGGCCCATCTTCGCCAACCTCGTGCTCGCGGACGAGATCAACCGTGCGCCGGCCAAGGTGCAGAGCGCGCTCCTCGAGGCCATGCAGGAGCGTCAGGTCACCATCGGCGAGCGCACGTACCCGCTGCCCGAGCCGTTCATCGTCATGGCCACGCAGAACCCGATCGAGCAAGAGGGCACGTACGCGCTGCCCGAGGCCCAGGTCGACCGCTTCATGCTCATGGTGAAGGTGGGCTACCCGACGCGCGAGGACGAGCGAAAGATCATGGATCGCATGACGCGCCCGGACCCGGTGCGCGTGCAGCCGTGCGTGACACCGGCCGAGCTCCTCGAGGCCTGCAAGGTCGTCAAGCAGGTGTACGTCGACGACAAGGTCAAGGAGTACATCGTCGACGTGGTCTTCGCGACGCGCGAGCCGGCCAAGCACGGGATGAAAGACCTGGCGCCGCTCATCGACTACGGCGCGAGCCCGCGGGCGAGCATCGCGCTCAACCTGGCCGCGCGCGCGCACGCGTTCTTGCGGCACCGCGGCTATGTGACCCCGGAGGACGTCAAGGCCATCGGGCCGGATGTGCTGCGCCACCGCCTCGTTCTCACCTACGAGGCCGACGCCGAGGAGGTGACCAGCGAGCAGGTCGTGAAGCGCATCTTCGAGGTGGTCGAAGTGCCGTGATCCCGAAGGAGATCCTCGCGGCCCTCCGCGTCATCGAAATCCACACCGCGCGGCTCGCGAACGAGCAGCTGACGGGGACCTACAGCTCGAGCTTCAAGGGCCAGGGACTCGCCTTCCGCGAGGTGCGCCCGTACCAGGCGGGCGACGACGTGCGCCTCATCGACTGGAACGTGTCGGCGCGGATGAACGACACCTTCGTGAAGGTGTTCGTCGAAGAGCGCGAGATGACCGTGATGCTCGTCGTCGACCTGTCGGCGAGCGAGCGGTTCGGCACCCGGCGCGTCGCGAAGGTGAGGGTGGCGAGCGAGGTCGCGGCGCTCCTCTCGTTCAGCGCCATCCGGAACAACGACCGCGTCGGCCTCATCATCGCCACCGACAAGGTCGAGCGCATCGTCCCCCCGAAGAAGGGCGAGAAGCACGTGATGCGGGTCGTGCGCGAGATCCTCGGCTTCGATCCGTCCGCGTCCGCGAGCCCGGCTCCGACGCCGCAAGTGCGGGGCGGTCGTCCGAAGCTCGGCGCCGCGACGAACCTCAAGGCCGCGCTCGAGTCGCTGGTCCGCACCTCACGCAGGCGCAGCGTCGCGTTCATCGTGAGCGACTTCTACGACACCGGTTACGAGCGCACCCTCGCGCTGGCGGCTGCGAAGCACGACGTGGTGCCGGTGGTCCTGCGCGATCCGCGCGACATCGACCTTCCGGACGTCGGGCTAGCCACGTTCGAAGATCTCGAAAGCGGCGAAGAGGTCATCGTGGACACGAGCGACGCGCGCGTTCGTGCCTGGTACGCGGCCGCCATGAAGAAGATCACCGAGAGCCGCCGCGCCACGTTCAACAAGCTGGGCCTCGACTCGGTGGTCATCGACACCGGGGGTTCGTTCGTCGGGCCCCTGCGCGATCTGTTCGCCCGCCGAGCGCGGAGGATCCGCAGATGAGCCGGCGTCGAGTTGGCTCGATGCGGCCCGCGGTGCCCCGCGCGGTCGCGCCGCTCTTGGCGGCGGCCATCACCGTGGCGTGCACGGCGGCTCGCGCCGAGTGCGTCGAGACGGTGCCGTCGGGAGCCGAGCGGCCGGCGCTCGTCGACTCGTTCCCCGGTCGAGCCCTCGCAGGCTACGCGGCGACCCTGCACGTCGTCATCACGCACGGCAAGGGCGAGTCGGTGCTGCCGCGGGGGCTCGAGCTTCAGAGCGCGAGCGACGCCGCCCGGGAGCTCAAGGCGGCCGGGTTCTCGCTTCCCGATCAAGACGGCGGGGCCGCTGCGCGCCTGACGACCGGAGAGGCAGACGCCAAGACGGGGCGCCGCCAGACGACCCTCGACTTGCCCCTTCTCGCGCTGCCGCCCCAACCGGGACGTCACACCCTCCAGTTGCCGCGCTTGCCCGTCGCGGTGGCCCGCGCGAGCGGCGACGTCGTGACGCTCTGCACCGCTGCCCACGCGGTCCTCGTCGACGACCCGACGGCGTCGACGCCCAACGCTCGCCCGCGCGACAACCCTCCGGCGCGCACGCAGCGCGAGGAGTGGTCGTCGCTCGAACAGGGCCTGAAGTGGCTCGCGCTGGGGCTCGCCGCCGGGGCGGTGGTCGCATGGCTCGTGCAGCGCTGGCGCAAGCGGCCGAAGCCCGTTCCCCCGCCGCCGCCCCCGCGCGTGCCGTGGGAGGTGGCGTTCGAGCGGTTGCACGAGGCCCGCCACGCCGGGCTGCTCGAAGCGAAACGCTTTCCGGACTTTTTCGACCGCGTGAACGATGCCATACGCGAGTACCTCGGCGCCCGGTTCGGCTTCGACGGCCTCGAGTCGACGACCGACGAAACGCTGGCGGCGCTCCGCCGGGTGCACTCGTTCGGGATCCCGATGGCCGAGATCGCCGGCTTCCTGCAGCACTGCGACCTCGTGAAGTTCGCGGACCTGACGCCCACGCTCGACGAGTGCGAGCGTGCGCTCTCGGTGGCCGAGCAGATGGTGCGCTCGACGATGCCGGCGCGAGCCTTCGCCGAAGGGTCGACCGCGCCCGGAGGTCGAGCATGACCTCTCGAGAACGCTGGGCCCGAGGCGCCGTCATCGGCCTCGCCACGATCGCCGTCGTCGCGCTGGCGCTCCTGTGGCCGATCCTCGCCCGAGGAGAGGCCTGGTGGACCGCCAAGTGGACGGCGTGGCCGGGCCCGCTCGGTCCCCACCCCTCGACGGCGGACGCCTTGGGCTGGCTCGCGCGGGCGGGATGGTGCGCCGTTCTCGCCGCCGGCGTCCTCGCGGTGCCGTACGTCGTCTGGCGCATGACGCTCGGGGCGGACGCCCGCGTTCCTCGCCTCGGCCTCCCTACGATCCTTCCGCTCGCTCTCGGGCCGCGAGGCTGGCGCACGCGGCTGCGTGACGCGCCGGGCGTGCTGCGCGGCGGAGCGCTGCTGCTCGCGGTGCTCGCGCTCGGCCGACCCCAGAGCGTGCTCCGCGGCGACCGCCAGGAGGAGAAGGGGATCGACATCGTCCTGGTCCTCGATCTGTCCGGATCGATGGCAGCCGTCATGGACGCGCCGGCGAGCGAGCTCTCCTCGGGCTCGGGCGTGCGCGTGAACAAGCACCGCCCGACGCGCATCGACGTCGCGAAGGACGTCCTCATCGACTTCGTGAAACGCCGCAAGACCGACCGCATCGGCGTCGTCGTGTTCGCGAAGCAGGCGTTCGTCCTGTCGCCTCCCACGCTCGACTACGCGCTCATCGCGTCGCTGGTCTCCAAGATCGAACTCGGGGTCGTCGACAGCAGCAAGACGGCCATCGGCGACGCCGTCGGGACGGCCGTCGCGCGCGTGCGGCGCAGCGATGCGCGCAGCAAGGCCGTCGTCCTGCTGACCGACGGCGATTCGAACGAGGGGGTCATCTCGCCGGAGTACTCGGCGCACCTCGCTCAAAAAGAGGGGGTGCGCGTCTACACGGTTCAGATCGGAAACGGCGACGACGTCGACGTTCAGGCCGGCACCGATCTCTTCGGACAACCCGTCTACGCCCGCAAGCGCTTCCCGGTGAACCCGGCGCTCCTCAAGTCGATGTCGCACGAGACGGGCGGCGAGGCCTTCATCGCCACCGACAGGTCCGGGCTCGAGAACAGCATGCACGCGATCCTCGACCAGCTCGAGAAGACGAAGTTCGAGTCCGAGGCGTCGACGATGGAGGACTTGTTCCCCTTCTTGCTCGTGCCCGCGGTCGTACTCATCGCGTTCGAGGCCCTCGTCCGGCTCGCGCTCGTCCGGAGGTTCCCGTGAGGTGGGGTCACGACTTCGGCTCGATCGCGGGGGTGGTGATCGCGGCCTTCTGCGCGCTGGCGTTCTTCGGGTACGCCGGCGCGGTGGCGTGGGCGAGCGTCCGCCAGGCGCGGGCCAGGAAGCTCTTCGGGGACCCGGCGGTCATCGCGCCCCTCGTGACGTACGACGCGACGGGTCGCCGAGCGGTCAAGGCGGTCCTGCTCGTCGTCGCCATGTTGCTCGCGTTCGTGGCGCTCGCGCGGCCGCAGTTCGGCAGCGGCACGAAGCTCATTCCGGCGACGAACCTCGATGTCGTCATCGTGCTCGACTACTCGAAGAGCATGTACGCGCGCGACGTGGCCCCGAGCCGCATCGCGCGCGCCAAGGCGGAGGTCGCGCGTTTGATCCGCGACCTGCCGGGGGCTCGGTTCGGTGCCGTGGCGTTCGCGGGCGAGCCGATGAGCTTTCCGCTGACGAGCGACGGCGCCGCGATCGCCCAGTTTTTCCGACAGCTCGACCCGAACGACATGCCCGTCGGGGGCACCGCCACGGCGCGCGCGCTGGAGGCCGCGCGCCAGGTCTTCGCGCGCGACCCCAAGGCCAGGGATCACGTGCGCGTGATGGTCCTCGTCACCGACGGCGAGGACCTCGAGGGTGATCCCGTGGCCGTCGCCGAGTCGGTGGCAGGAGAGGGCACGCGCATCGACGTCGTGCAGATCGGGGGCCGAGCGCCGGAGGTGATCCCGGACATCGCGGTCGATGGGAAAATGAACGGTCTTCGACGCGACGAAGACGGCAAGCCGATGACGACTCAGCTCTCGGCCGAGGGCGAGGCGCAGCTCGCGAAGGTGGCGCAGGTCACCGGCGGCGCCATCGTACGGGCCGAGCACGGCTCGACGGGGATCGACCAGGTGGCCAAGGCGCTGCAGCGAATGATGCGCGAAGAGCTGAGCGAGAAGGTGGAGACGGTCTACGCCGAGGAGTACGCGTGGCCGCTGGGCGCTGCGGTCCTGCTCCTCATCGTCGACGCCCTCATCGGCGAGGCGCCGCGGCGAAGGCGCAGGCCCGGAGCGGCCGTGGCACTCGGCCTGCTGGCGCTGCTGGTGTTGCCGCAGCTGACGGCGTGCGCGTGGGACCCGTCGCGTCCTTTCGAGCGCGACGCGCCCGTCGTCAACGCCGCGATCTCGGCCCTCGACGCCGGCGAGGCCGGCGCCGCGGCCGGGCTCCTCGAGGACTATCTCTCCACCGGCTCGTGCAAAGACGGCAACATCGGGACCCCGGACGCCGTCACCGTGAGACCCGACGGGACGTTCGATCTCGGTCTCGCGCTCTTCCGGATCGGCGAGAAGTATGGGCGACGCTTCGGCGAAGAGGACATCGACGCCGGGGTCACGGAGGCGAGTCGGGCGCAGCGGCACGCGCAGATCGAATGTGCTCGTCGACTCACGCTGGCGGTCTCCGCGAGCGGCCAGGCGCCCGCCGAGCTTCGCGCCCGCGCCCTGTACCTTCAAGGCAACCTCGCCTTCCTCGACAGCGAGTACGAAGACGCCGTCAAGGCGTACGACGAGGCCCTCGTGCTCACGCCCGGACAGGTCGACGCCGGCGACCCGGTCGGCCGGGACGCGGCGTACAACCGCGCGATCGCGCTGCAACGGATCGAGGACAAGAACAAGGACGCGGGATCCGACGCTTCGCGCGACGCGAGCGACGACGCGCCGCATGACGGGGGTGGTCCCAAGGACTCCGGAAGCGGGGCCGACGGCTCACCCGGCGCCAAGGACGGCGGCGACGACTCCACGAACGAAGCCTCGGCGCCTCCGCCTGCGACGCCGGACGCGGGCGACGAGCCGAAGGAGGCCGGCGCCCAGCCGCCGCAACCCGCCAGCTCGGACGAAGATCAACGGATGCTCGATCAGCTCGAGAACGCCCCGACGCTGCAACAGGAGGAGGCGAAGCGCTTCAGCAAGAGGCGTGTTCGCGGTATGGCAGACAAGTGAACGGCGGCGGCACGACGACGCGCAACGCGAACGGCTCGGGTGCGCCGGTGCGGTTCGGGGCGCTCGTCACGGCGGCGATCCTCTTCGTCTGCGCGATCGCATCGGGTCAAGCGACGCCGCAGGTTCAGGTCGACATCGACGGCGACGTGGTCGGCGTCGGGGATCTCCTCCACGTCGAGATGAGGGCGACGAGCAGCCAGGCGATGCCGAAGGATCCCCGCCCGGGAGGGACTCCGGGGTTCACCGTCCGGGGACAGAGTCAGTCGCCGTCGCAGACGCATATCAGCATCAACGGCAATCGCTCGGATCAGTACGCGCTGGTCGTCGACTGGGGCCTGCAGGCGCAGCGGGTGGGGACGTTCTCGATCGGCCCCGTGAGCGTCGACATCGGAGGGACCCGCTACGAGAGCAAGCCGGTGAGCGTGCGCGTGGTGCCGGCGGGGCACGCGCCCGCGCGCCAACCCCCGCCGCAGCGCGGGATGCCGTCGCCCTTCGGGTTCTCGCCGTTCGACCCGTGGCGGAACCTCATCCCCGGGATGCCGGGGGTCGACATCGCGCCTCCCGCCGCGCCCGAACCGCAGGTCACCCTCGACCCCAAGCTGTCGCTCGATGCGCCCCTCGCGCCCGTGTACTTCCTCCACGCCGCGGTCGACAAGACGAGCGCCGTCGTCGGCGAGCAGGTCACGTTCTCCGTCTTCGAGTACCGCGACATCGGCTCGTCGGGCATCCAGATCGACGAGGAGGATCTGCACGACGCCCAAGTGGCCGATTTCGTGAAGCACGCGCTCTTGCGCGAAGATCAGGACCCGACCCTCGTGGGGTTCGCCTCGATCGGCGGCAGGACGTGGGCCGTCAAGTTGGTCCGCAAGTGGGCGCTGTTCCCGCTTCATTCCGGAGACCTCGCCATCGGTCCGATGAGCCTGACCGTGCTACGCCCCGCCGGGGCCGCCGCGGGAGCGCGCCGAACCGAGGCGTTTCGCATCCACGTCACCGAGCCCCCAGCGGCCGGTCGTCCGCCCGGCTACGCGCTCGGCGACGTCGGCCGGTTCACGCTGACGGCGCAGGTGCAACCGCGAGATATCGAGCAGGGCGGCGCGGTTGGCGTGCACGTCGAGCTCGCCGGCACGGGCAACCTCCCCACGGCGCTCTCCCCGGGCGCGCGGGAAGGGGTCGAGTGGCTAGCCCCCGAAGTTCACGAAAGCCTGGGCTCCTCCGGCCACGACGCTTACGGCGGAAAGCGGTCATTCGACTTCGTCGTACGAATCCAGAAGACCGGGAGCGTCGACCTCGGCGACCTCGCACTGCCATTCTGGGATCCCGACCAGCGGCGCTACCAGGTGGCTCGAGCGCCGCTCGGGTCGGTGAAGGTCGCTCCCTCCGCTGCCGCGGCGATCGCGCCAGCGGCCGAGCAGCGCCCCCTTCCCGGGTTGCCCGACGCCCGGCGAACGGTGGAGGGCCCGATCGTGCATCGGGCTCACGCCGATGATTCGCCGTGGTTCTGGCTGGGCCTCGCAGCGGGCCCGCTCGCTTTTGGGCTCGCCGTCGCGGGCCGCGCCGCCGGACGCCGCGTCGCCCGATCCTGGCAGCGCCGTCGTGCGTCGCCGGCGGCCGATCTCAAGGAGCGCATATCCTCGGCGGACGTCGCCTGTCGGACTGGCGACGCGCGCGGGGCCGATGCAGCGATCGTGAGGGCCCTCGAGGCGGCGACGGTGGCTCACGTCGGGGTAAACGTGCGAGCGTCCGTCGGGACGGAGGTGGCGGGCCGGCTGGAGCGCGCCGGGGTTGCGCACGACGCGGCGTCGAGCTTCGCGACCCTCCTCTTCGAGTGCGAAGCCGCACGCTTCGCGCCCGAGGCCGGCGAGCTGGGCGAACCTGCACGCGACGCCGCGCGCGCCCGCTGGGTTCGTGCGCAAGAGATCATTCGAACGCTAGGCAGAGCGCAGGAGAAGCGCCCGTGAGGAGGACAAGCAACTCCGTGGCAGGCGTGGCTCGAGCCCTCCGATGGTCCGTCGCCGTGTTCGTGCTCGTCGTCGGCGCGGTCGCCACCGCGCGCGCCGACGACCCGGATCCGCTGCTTGCCTCGGGCGCCCAGGCCCTGCAAGAAGGCCGCGTCGGTGACGCGATCGACGCCTTCGAGGCATACGCGGACCGCGGCAGCGTCGACGCGGCCGCGAGCTACGATCGCGGGCTCGCGTATGCGCAACGCGTCCGCGTTGGCGCGGAGAAACCGGGCGACCTCGGTCGCGCGGCGCATGGGTTCGAAGAGGCCCGCGATCTCTCGCGCGATCCGCGGCTCGTCGCGGACGCCGATCGCGGGCTCGCGGCGGTGCGGGGCGAGGTGGCTCGTCGTCGCCTGCGCGCCGGGCAGCCCGTGGAGGTCGATCCGGGTCCTACGCTGTCGCGCACGCTCGCGGGCCTGCTCGCGGAGGACACCTGGGCGGCGCTCGCGATGGCCGCGTCGGCCGTGCTGGGTCTGGGACTCTTCGTTCGGTGGCTCGGGGACCGTCCCCGTGTTCGCGTGATGGGCGGGGTCTCGGCTGGCGTCGCGGCCCCGGCGCTCGCATTCGCGATTGCCATGACGGCGGCGGGGAGACACGACCGACAGAGCGTGGTCGAAGCCGTCGTCGTATCCTCGACGGCGCGGCCGACCGACGAGCGCGGCATCACGGTGCCCGGGTCGACGGCCTTGCCGGAGGGCGCGCGTGTCGAAGTCGTCCGCGAAGAGGGCGCCTCGACGCGTGTTCGGTTCGGCGCCCTCGACGCGTGGCTTCCGCCGGGTGCCCTGCGCACTCTGGCCCGCTGACCACGGCAGCACCTACGGAGACGGAAACGTCGGGCCGTCCCCCACGGCCGCCGGCCGGTCAGTTCTGAACGAGCCTCATGCCGTGGGCGACGAGGGGCTGAATCGGTGAAATGTCGGTCACGGCCGAATCGGCAATGTAGAGAAACTTCAGGCTTCGCAGGTTCGCGATCGGGGCGAGGTTCTGCACCCGCGTCTTCTTGATGCTGAGACGCTCGAGCTTCTTGAGGTTCGCGACGGGCGTCAGGTCGGACACCGAGTCCTCGTCGAGCATCAGCTCCGTGACGTTGACGAGCAGGCCGACCGACTTGAGATCGTCGTCGCCGATGAGCGTATGCGACAGGTCCAGCCGATCCATCCGCTTGAGGCTCTCGATCGGGTGGAGGTCCTTCACCTGGCTGAGCGAGGCCCGGAGCGCCTCGATCGACGTGAGCTTTTGGATGGGCCCGAGGCTGTCGTAGTCGCCCTGGCCGAGGAACAGGTCCTTGAGCGACGTGAACATTGGAAATATGCACGGGTCGATCTGGTGAATCGGCTCCTGCGTCGTCAGGTTGATCGACTTGATCTGCGCGAGGTCCGACGGCGAAATCGGACCGGTGTCCTTTCCGAGCTTGCGCCGCACTTCTTTCTCGAGCGCCAGGTTCTCGGTGAAGTCGACCGACGCCGGGTGCGGTTTGCAGTCCGAAGCGCTCTTCTTCACGAAGGCGGGTGCCGCCGGGGGGGCCGGGGTCGGAGTGGAGGGCGAAGGCGCCGGGGGTGGGGCCGCGGCCGCCTCGACGGCTACGGCTTCGGTCGTCTTCGGCTCGTCGCAGGCGATGGCCAGTCCAACGAAGGCGAGTCCTGCGAGCACCGCTTTCTTCATCGGGCGCGAGCTTACCCTCTCGCTGCGGCGGTCGTCACCCGGCCCGGAGCAGGACACTGCTCACCTCGTCGGGCACGAGTCCGTACCCCTCGGCGGCCGCCAGCAGGCCCGCGTTCGACGTGAGCTGCGTCAGGAAGGCGCGCGCGTATGGCGTCCCCGCGAGGCCTCGCACGCGCGTCACGACCCGCGGCACGCCGCGGACGATGGCCTGCCGCGCTTCGTGGAGCTGCCCCAAATCCACGCAGGCGTCGTGGAGCGCGAGGAACACGGGGGCCTCGTTGAGCAGGCTCGCGGACCCGTCATCGAGCTGCGCCGCGGCCTCGCTCGCCAGCGTTTTGGCCTGCTCGGCGTTTCCGCAGCGCCGTTCGGCCTCCGCCCACAGACCCCGGGCGACGGGCTCGACATCCAGCATCTTGGTCCCCCGGTACCCCTGCGTCGCGATCTTCAAGAGCGATCGGGCGTCGGTCTCGCCACCCGGGTCGCGCAAGAGTTCCATACCGCGGTAAAAGAGCACCCCCAGCGTCGCACGATCGTGCGGCACCCAGCTCCCCGCGAGCGCGGCGCCGGCGATGGCTCGCGTATCCACGAGCAGGGCGTCGAGCGATGGGTCCGTCCCGAACGTCGCCGTCCAGCAGAGCAAGATCATCTTGCCGTGCCGCTCCACGCCGGGAGAGCCGATGGCCTGCGCGATGGCGATCCCGTTCTCGATGCCGAGGCGTGCCTCGGTCCCTGCGCCCACCGTCGTGAGGGCGAAGCCCATGTTGATCGTCAGCATCGCCTCGCGTGTCTTGAGCTGCCCCGCGCGAGCGGCGTCGGCCGCGTTGCGCCGTGCTTCGAGGGCCGCTCCGACGTCGCCTCGCGCCTGCCGCACGACGGCCAGGGACTGCCAGGCGTCGATCCCCGCGACGGGGATCGAGTACCGCTGGGAAAGGGCGAGAAGCGCGTTCGCGACCTTCTCTGCCGCGTCCAGGTCTCCGGCATAGGCGTATCGCGCGGCGAGGGCCGCTGCGCACCGCGCTTCCTCGTCGGGAAGACCGGCGAGCTGGGCCGCGCGCCGCACGTCGTCGAGGCGCATGCTCGTGTCGGCGCCCCCGCCGCATGCATCCTCGTATCGGACTCGCGCGCCGGCCGCCCGCACTTCGCTCGCAGCGTCGTACACGGCGTCCTTCATGGCGCGCACGGCCGTCTCGCGCTCGCCCGCCCTTGCGTCGAGACGATTCCACGCCTCCTCCAGCAGCTGCGCGCGCGCGAACTGCGTCGGGTTGTCCTCGGCGAACGCAAGCGCCTTCTCGGCCAGGGACACGGCGGCCGGCAGGGCATGGGCCGCCAGCGCGCGCCGTGCGGCCTTCTCGAGATACCCGGCCGCCGTGACGCCGTCGCCGCCGAGCTCGAGGTGCCGCGCCACGATGGCGTCGTCCTCGCCTACGCTCGCGAGCCAGTTGCCCGCCCGCGCGTGGTACTCGCGCAGCTGATCCTCGCCGAGTGACGCGTACGCGACCTCGCGCATCAGCGCGTGCTTGAACGCGAACTCCCGCGTGCCCGCAAAGCGCGCGTGGGCCTGCTCGACGAGGATCTCGGCCGCCGCGAGCTCACGCAGCACCTGAGCGGCGTTGGCCACGCCGATCGCCTCCAGCCCGGAGTCCCAGCCCATCTGCCCGAACACCGCCAGCTTGGAGGCGGCCTCGCGGCCGAGATCGTCGAGCGCGTCGAGGTGCACCTGCATCGCGGCCTCGATCGTCGGCGCGTCCGACGCTTCGCGCCCCGACGCCGAGATCCGCGCGAGCTCCTCGGCGAAGAGGGGGAGGCCCGCCGATTGCTGCGCGATGGAGTCGACGAGGGCTTCTCCCCGCGTACCAGCGGCCCGGTCCCCGAGAATGGCCGTGGCGATCGAACGGGCTTGCTTGCGAGACAACGGGCGCAGCTCGATCCGGGCGTGGTCGCGCCCCTCGAACCGGGCGGCGTCCTCTCGCCAGAAACCTGGACGTGCCGTCACGATGAGGCAAAGTGGGCGGCCCGTGGCGCGTACGAGCAGGTGGTCGACCCACGCGAGGCTCTCGGTGTCCGCCCACTGGGCGTCCTCGAGCACCACGACCAGGGGATTCTTGCGCGTCATCCCCACGAGCATGTCCGTCAGCGCGAGCCAAAGTGCGTCGCGCGCTCCCTGCGAGTCGTCCACCTCGGGCAGCGCCTCGTTCGCGACGAGCCGCGCGATGAGCTCTCGCGAAGACTCCGAGCAGGACACCCCCGTGGCGGCGATGAGGGCGTCGGTCGCCGCGGAAGCCGCGTCGCGACCGACGCCCTTGGCGACGCCCGTCAGCCCGCGCGAGATATCGGCGACCACGCCGAGCGTGTGACCCTTGGCGAACGTCTCGCTTCGGGTGAAGATGATCCGGGGCGAGCTGGCGTGGCTTCCGATGTGCGAAAGGGCCTCGCGGCGTAGACGCGTCTTGCCCATGCCGGGCGCGCCCGTCACCGTCACGACGAGGGGCGTCGCGTCCTCGACGCTCCGCTCGAACGCGGCGACGATCTGCGCGAGCTCCGCCTCGCGGCCGACGAACGGCACCCCGCCGACGTCCCTGCGTCCGACGTGACGAGCGCCGACGACCGCGCTCCCATCGCCGCGGAGCTGCAGCTCGAAGCGCCCCCGCGTCATCTCCGTCGTCGTCGTATCGGCGAGCACCTGCCCCCGCGTCGCGTCTCGCGCCAGCGCCGCGGCACGGTCGACGACCTCGCCGCGCGGCCTCGTGTGCTCGATGCGCGTGCGGCCCGTCGCCACGCCGACGGTCGCGTCCAGCTTGGCCACGCGGAGACCGAGGTCGAGCGCGTGCACGGCCTCGTCCCCGAGCGTCTTTCGAACGCCCAGATGGCACACGATCGCGTCTCCTCCGAGCTCCGTCGCGTCGGCCCCTCGCGCGCGAAGGTGGGTCAGCAGGCGTGCGCGCGGCGCGCCCTTCGGGAGCTGCGTCGCGACGATGGTGGTCACCATCCTGGTGCCCCCCGTCTTGTCGGCGGCGGGGAACGAGTCGCGTCCGCCACCGCGCGTCAGCGTACTGCTCGGCGTCCCTTCGATGTCCGCCGCGATCGCCCGGAGCTCACGCGCGACCTCGCCCGCCGACGGCGGCCGCTCCCTCGGCGCCGTGGCCAGGAGGCGAGCCATCACCTCGTCCAGGTTGGGCGGTGCGTTGACGAAGACCTCCGCGAGGCGCGGAGCCGGCGTCGTCACGAGGCGGGCGAGGATGGCGATCGGCGTAGGCCCAATGTGCGGCGGCCGGCCGGTGATCATCTCGAAGAGGGTCGCGCCGAGGGCATAGAGATCGGCTCGCGCGTCGACCTCCCCGTCGCCGCGGGCCTGCTCCGGCGCCATGTACGCGGGCGTCCCCACGATCGCACCGGTCCGTGTGACCTTGCCATCCCCCGCGGACGCAACGCCAAAGTCGACGAGCTTGACCCGCAGCGCATCGCCGTCCGGGAGCAGGAAGATGTTCGACGGCTTCACGTCGCGGTGGACGATCCCGGCCGCGTGGGCTGCCGCCAGCGCATCGGCCACGTCTGCCGCCACCGCGAGGCACTGCAGGAGCGGGAGCGGCGCCCGGCGCTCCCGCTGGGCGAGATCTTCGCCCTCCAGCCACTCCATCGCGATGTACGGCTGCCCGTCCTCGAGCTGCCCAAACGCGACGACGCGCACGATCCCGGGGTGATGCAATCCCGCGAGCACGCGGCCCTCACGGCGGAAGCGCGCCTCCTCCCCCGCGTCGACGCCTGGCAGGGCGATCACCTTGAGCGCGACGGGCCGGCCGCTCATCTCGTCGTGGGCGCGATACACGATCCCGACTCCGCCGCGGCCGACCTCGCGATCGACCACGAAGCGTCCGGCCAGCATGCCCGACGGCGCGATCATTCGCGCTTCCCTGCGGCCACCCCGAAGATCTCCGTGCTGACCGATCGGGTCCCTTCGGGCCGGATCAAGCGTTCGGACGCGTAGAGCCTCCGGAGCTCCGCGCGGGCGGCGGGGAGGTCGTCGCTCATGAAGATTTTGCCCACGAAGGTGCCGCCTCGCACGCCGAGCCTATCTGCAACGGCCAGCGCCCGCATGAACAGCTCGAAGCTGCGCGCCTGATCCCAGATGCGATTGCCGGTCGTGCGCGGGGCCATGTCGCTCAAGACGACGTCGTAAGGGGCGAAGCGCGACAGGTCGTCGTCCGAGAGCGAGAACGCATCCCCCTGAAGGTAGGCGGCGTTCGGGGGCAGCGCAGTAGCAAGCGGTTCGAGGTCGACGGCCAGCACGCGCCCGGTGGGCCCCACTTTTTGCGCGGCGTACTTGGACCAGCTGCCGGGTGCGGCGCCCAGATCGAGCACTCGAAGGCCGCCCTTCAGCAGGTGTGTGCGGCGGTCGATCTCTTCGAGCTTGAAGACGCTGCGCGCTGGGAAGCCCGCGTCCTTCGCCGCTCGAGTGAAGTGATCTGGCTTGGCGTACGGATTTTTGCGTGGCATCGCGCGCCAGGCGACCACCTTAGCGCGCCGCCCGCGCCTTGACTCCAACCGGCCCGGAATCGTGCCTGCTACCCTCGCGCCCCGTGCAGGCACCCGCGACGATCGCTCTGTCTTGGAGCCAGGCCCCCGGAGGGGACGCCTGCATCGACCGGCCTGCGCTCCTTCACAGATTGGAGGCCACGGTCGGCCGCGGCCGCGTCCTTTCCGACGCGCAAGCCGATACGGCGATCCACGGCACCGTCGGGCCGTCGCCCGACGGAGGCGGTTGGCTGGCGGTCATCGAGGCGCGTCACGGCGACGGCACGGTCTTTCAGCGTCGGCTCTCCGTCGACGGTCACGACTGCCGCGAACTCGACGAGGCCATCGTCTTGGTGGTCGCGTTGATGATGGATTCGGCCGAGTCGCAGGCGGCTCCGCTCCGGGTGCCGAGCCGGCCGCAAGCGTCGAGCATCTCGGTAGGAGCCGATGCCGCCTTCGCCGTCGGAATGCTACCGAACGCGTCCGCGGGCTTCGGCGTGACGAGCGACGTGCGGTTCCCCCCCTTCTGGCCCGTAGGTCTCTGGACCGACGTCTGGCCGACGGTCTCCACCGTTCGGGCGGGGACGGGTGCCCGGTTCGGAGCGTGGACGGCCGGGATGGGTCTATGTCCGCTCGCGATCGAGCGGCCCGGATGGGCCCTCTACGGCTGCGGAGGCGCGACCGGTGGCGAAATCCTCTCCACCGGGGTGGGCCTCGACGTCACGCTCAGCCACACCCGCGCTTACGTGCAGGCCGAGCTGAGGGCCGGGGCGCGCCTTCGCCTCTTCGGGCCTTTGTTCGCCGCGGTCGACTTCGGCGCCGCCGTGCCCTTCGCGCGTGACAATTACACGTACACTCAAGTCGGCGGCGCGGTCGACGAAGTCTTCCACACCGCGGCGGTCATCCCCCTGGGCCACGTGGCGGTGGAGGTGCGAGGGCCGTAAAGCCATCGCCTGCTTTGCCCAGGGCCGCCGATTGCGCTTGGGCTTTGTCGTAAAACGAGCGGCACTCGGACACAGAAGGGGTAGATCTTCGTCCGGACCATGGCGGAACCCGGGCCTTCGCAACCCCCGATCGCCATGGTCGAGGCGGACCCCGCGGTCGCGGCGCCGGGGGCCTTGGGATCCGGGGTCCGCGTCACGGAACGACAAAGCTTTCGACAGATCTTCGAGGACCATGCGGCGGCCGTAGGGCGCATCCTGCGCGCCATGGGGGTCGCCGAGGCGGACGTGATGGATGCGGCGCAAGAAGTCTTTCTCGTCGTCAATCGGCGTTACGCCGAGTTCGAAGGGCGCGCGAGCGTATCCACCTGGATCCGCCAGATCTGCATTCGCGTGGCGCTCTCGAGCCGCCGGTCGCGAAGGCGGCGCCGCGAAGACGTCCTGGCCGAGCCTCCGGAGGAAAGCGTCGCCCCCGACCAGCAGACGAGCATGGAGGGGGCCGAAGAACGCCGCCTCCTTGGATGGCTGCTCGATTCGCTCGACAACGGGCAGCGGGAGGTGATCGTGCTGCACGACATCGAACACCTGCCGATGCGTGAGGTCGCCGACATCGTCGGTGTGCCGCTTCAGACGGCGTATTCGCGGCGCAAGTCGGCGCTCGCGAGCATGCGCGAACGGCTCGGTCGCCGGAAGGAGTCGCGGTGAAGAACCTGGATCACCCTGGGGACGAGCTCTCCGACGCTCCCGGCGCCGACCTCGAGGCGCTGTTCGACCGCGGGCGCGCGGCTGGGTTCACGAACGCCGAGGCCGACGCACTGTGGGGTCGTGTTGGCGCAGCGCTGGCAGCCCCCAGTGCCGGCGCGGCGCCGCGAGCGGGGAACGCCTCGGGTGCGACGACCGCAGGTGGAGCGGGCCTCGGCGGCTTGAAGATCGTCGCCGCCGTCGTCGTCGTCGGCGGCCTGGTGGCCGGGACGGTCGCGTACCGGGGGCGGACTCCGGCTCCGGCTCCCGTCGTGACGGTGTACGCCACGCGCACGGACGTCGTTGCGGCCCCTCTCGCGCCGGTCGCGCCCACTCCAGCCGTTTTGGTCGACGATCTTCCGCGGGCGTCGGAGACGGCGCTCTCCGCTCCGAGGCCGAAGACGGCGCCGGAGCGCCGTGAGATCGCGCGAAATGCGGGCGCAGCCCGCGCCGCCGAGTCCCTCGAGTCGACGCCTCGCGCTGGCGACGCCCCCGCGCCGCCGTCGCCGGCGCAAGACACGGCAAGCGTCACTCGTCCGGCGATCCCCGGCGAAGTTCCCGCCTCCGATACGTCGGTGAGCGACGCTCGTCGGGCGTCGGCGGCGTCGGTTGCCTCGCCGGATCCAGGACCGACGGAGGGGGCGCTGCTCCTTCGCGCCCGCCAGGAGCTCTCATCGGATCCTTCGGACGCGCTGGTTCTCACGCAGGAGCACGCACGCCGATTCCCGGCCGGGACGCTGGTGCAGGAGCGCGAGGTCCTCGCGATCGAGGCCCTGGCGCGGCTCGGGCGTTCCTCGGAGGCGCGCCGCCGACTTCAGGCCTTCCGAGCCAGCTTCCCGCAATCGCCGCATGTGGCCCGCTTGACCGGGCTCGTCGGCCAATAGTCGCGGTCGAGCGGAGCGACCTCCGCTCCCCTCGAGATTCGGTTGCGAAATGCCCTGCGCTCGAGTCGTGGGCGCCTGAGCTCACGGTCCCGCGACGATGTTGTCGACGATGACGTACGACCAAGAGCCCATCCCCGTCGCCATGGGCACGCTCGGAACGAGGACGATGTTCGAGATGGCTTGCGTCGGAAAGAAGCTCGCGCATTCCTTCGACCAGGAGTCGGCGTTCGTGATGGCCGGAGACGTCCAGAGCAACTCTCCGAGCTCGCAAGGATTGGTGCCGCCCCACAGCTCCAGGTCGGGCGCGGGAACCTCCTCCGGGGCCGTCACGGCGCCGACCGCGACGCCGAGGTCGACGCAGAACGAGTACTCGACGCCCGGTTGCAAGGGCGAGCAGACCGTGGTGCCGATGCTCGACGTGAGATCCGAGAAGGTTCCGGAGCCGACGGGCAGCCCCACGTAAGACTTGCCCTCGTTGGCAGGCAAAAGGCTCACTGTCGGGTTGACGCTGGGCGCGCCCATGCACTCTTGCCAGTCGGGAGGCGTATCGGCCGAAGCGGTCCCCGGCGGTCCGATCGGACCAGACACGGGCGGCCCCTCGAAGGACGGATTGGAGACGCACAGCCCTTGTACTTCCGCCGTGGAAGCGTCCTGCGCGGTGGTGGAGGGAGGCGTGGTGTCCGCGTCCGGTCCCGTTTCCAGCGTCCCGCCGTCGCATGCGATGACATTGATGAGCAGGGTGGCGTTGGACACGATGTCGCTCGATGACGCGCCGATGGTGACCGAGTAGGTCGTCGAGGTCGTGGGGCATACCTGCTTGGGCCCGGGACCGCCGCCCAGGTTCTGCCCCCACGAGTACGTGTACGCGCCGGCACCGCCGGTGCCTACGGCGAGCAAATCGACGCAGGCCCCGCTGCAGATTGTGCCCGTGGGCGCTTCGATCGTCGCGCCGAGCGACGCGCTCTCGACCTGGGTCGAACCTCCGTCGGCCCCGGGGTTCGGCGGCGCTTGCGTACCCGCCTCGACCTGTCGTCCCAGGTTGATGTCCTCGCTCGAAAGGCAGCCGGCCGCCGCGGCGCCGAACACGCTGCCGAGGACGCGCCATAGGCCGGAGCGACAGGAAGGATGTGCCATTCTGCTCCGCTCGAAGGTGTCCGCCACGAGTGCGAATTACGACCGGCCTGCCGTTCGATTGTAACCTCCGCGCCGCCGTTGCCCACACAACCCCAGACGACCTTAAACGGGTCCTCGGCGGCGTCGGGGACGATGCGGGGAAAGAGGAGTTCATCATGGTGACGTTGCGTAGCCTGATCGGCGCGTCGGTCTGCTGTTCTGTCGCGGTGGTTGTCGCGTGCGGCGGTTCTTCGGGGCCCTCGTCGATCGATGGTGGTCCGGGCGGTCAGGGTGTGGACGGCGCTTCTTCGAGCTCCGAGACGTCCGACGGCGGATCGTCGAGCGGCTCATCGTCGAGCGCGGCCACCAGCTCGTCCGGTGGCTCTTCGTCGGGGGTCTCCACGGGCTCGTCCGGTGCTTCGGGATCTTCCGGGGCGGGCAGCAGCTCTGGGTCGGACGCCGCTCCGCCCGTTTCGTGCACGAGCGGCGCGTCGTGCCCGATGGGCACGCCCTACTGCGACACGACCACCAGCATCTGCGTCGCGTGTCTGACGGATACCAACTGTCCCATGGCTACGCCCACCTGCAATGCGGGCGCGTGTGTCGAGTGCACGAGCTCCGCGACGTGTCCGGCCGAGAGGCCTCAGTGCTCGACCGCGGACAAGTGCGTCGCCTGCGTCGCCAAGGCGAACTGCGGCACGAATCAAGTCTGTGACATGACCACGAACACCTGCGTCGCGTCGTGCACGTCGAGCGCGCAATGCACGACGGGGTTCAACCGCGTTTGCGACCCGACGACGAGCACGTGCGTCGAGTGCACGACGGCCACCGCCACCACGGCCTGCGTGAACGGCACCGCCAGGGTGTGCAGCGCGGCGAACACCTGCGTCGAGTGCGCGTCCGCCACGGACTGCACGACGAACGCCGACGGCACGGCGTGCGACACGACGACGGGAACCTGCGGATGCGCGACCGACGCCGACTGCTCGGGCACGACGCGCACGCACTGCGCGACGACCGCCAAGGTCTGCGTTCAGTGCACGATGACGTCCCAGTGCCCGACGGGCGACACGTGCCACGCCGGCGGCACCTGCGGCGGCTGAGCGCTTGTTCCACCCGGCGTCGCCGTACGGCGACGCCTCAGCGCTTCGACGACTTCTTGGCGGCCTTCACGGCGAGGCGCAGCAGCACGAAGCCGTTGCGGGCCCCGGGGATGCCGCCCTCGACGAGGACCAGGTGCTTCTCGGCGTCGACGCGCGCGACCTTCAAGTTTTGAACCGAGACGTTCTCGTTGCCGTATTGGCCGCCCATGCGAAGGTTCGGCAGCGTGCGGCCCGGCGTCATGTTGGTGCCGATCGATCCGCCGTGACGGCGATACTCGTGGGTGCCGTGCGTGTCGGACCCGGCGCCGGCAAAGTTCCATCGCCGCATGACGCCGGTAAAGCCGCGGCCGCGGGTGGCGCCGCGAGCATCGACTTTCATGCCCGGCTGGAAGATCTCGTCGACCTTCAGCGTCTGCCCGACATCCCACTTGGCGGCGAACTCGGCGTCGCAGCGAAGCTCGCGGACGAAGCGCTTGGGCGTCACGTTCATCTTCTTGAAGAACCCCGCCTGCGGCTTCGTCGTGTGCTTTTCTTTGCGCTCTTCGAGGCCGAGGACGAGGGCGACGTAGCCGTCCTTCTCCGTCGTCCGCTTGCTGACGACGACCACCGGGCCCGCCTCGACGACCGTCACCCGCGTGACCGTTCCGTCTTGTTCGAAGAGCTGCGTGTTGCCGAGCTTGCGGCCGATGATTCCGGGTTGCGTGTTCATGGCTTTACGGGAGCGCCGACTGTAATCGCAGCCCGCGCGCCGTCAAGGACGGCGCCGCCAAGATCTGCGTCGGTGCGTTGACAGAGTGGGGGGCGCATGCTTTAAGGCCGCTCCCTTGTCGTCAGCCCGGTCTGAGCCATCTCCCGGGCTCTGCCGCGAGTGCGCGTGCCTCCGATGAACACATCGCCCAAAGTAGCCGAGCTCGAATCCAAGTTTCTCCGCAGCGATCTGCCCGACTTCCGCGTCGGCGACACGGTGCGCGTCCACTACCGCATCGTCGAGGGCGACAAGGAGCGCACGCAGGTCTTTCAAGGCGTCGTCATCAAGCGCAGCCGCGCGGGTGCGCGTAGCACCTTCACCGTCCGCAAGGTAAGCTTCAGTGTCGGGGTCGAGCGCATCTTTCTGTCGCACTCCCCGCGCATCGAGAAGGTGGAGATCGTGAGCAAGGGCGTCGTTCGCCGCGCTCGCCTCTTCTACCTCCGCGACCTGGCCGGCAAAGCGGCGCGCGTCCGCGACCAGAAAGACATCTGAGCGTCGCCGGGCGGTACGCGAACCGTTACCCCGCGTCTTTGATGACCGGGAAGCGGGTCGCCAGCTCGCGCCGCCAGGGGGGCGACCGGTCGAACACGTCTCCCGCGAGGAGCGACGTGATCGCGCGCCGCAAAAACGGGTGCTGCGGGTCGGCAAAGAGGTGGTCGGTGAGGTCGCCGGCATAGAAGGCCTGCACTGCGCCAAGGAACAGGTTGGTGCCAGAGCGCATCTCGCGCTCCCAGGCTTCGAAGCGCGCGGCGTCGTCTTGGCCGGCCGCCAGCGCCTCGTCGAGGGCCTTGGCGGCGCGAAGCCCCCCCGCCATCGCCACGTGCGCTCCTGTCGAGAACAGCGGATCGAGGAAGCCGGACGCGTCGCCGATGGCCAGCCAACCGTCGCCGCGCATCGAGCCCACACGGAAGCTGAAGTCGGCCGTCGCGCGTGGGGCGAAGAGCCGTTGCGAACCGCCCAGCATGCGGCCGACGACCGGTGCTTGGGCGACGGCCGCGTCGAACAGGGCCTCGGGCCCCATGCCGGCCCGGCCGCGCATCCACGCGCTCGACACGACCGCGCCCGCGCTCGATCGTCCGTCGGAGAAGGGAATGAGCCAGAACCAGCCGCGATCCGCCCCGCTGCCGAAGAGCACGATCTGGATGTCGCCCTCGCGCTCCCCCGTGTCGCGCCACGCCCCTCTCACTTGCGCAAACAGCGCCGTGCGATCGAGGTGCGGGATGCGCTCGACCGGCCCTTGTTTGCGCGGGATCACGGCATCGCGTCCGCTTGCGTCGACGACATACCGTGCGAGCAGGGTCTCCATCCTGCCGTCGCCCGCACGCGCCGCCACCCCCGTCGCGCGCCCCGCGTGGAACAGGACGCGCGTGACCTCCCAGCCTTCGCGGGTCTCGGCCCCCAACGCGGCCGCGCGCCGGAAGAGAATCTCGTCGAACTCGTCGCGCGGTACTTGGAACGCGTGGTCGAAGCGCGCGTGGTAGGCCTCGGCGAAGACGTAGCGCGCGGCCCGGCGCTCGTCGGCGCCGTCGACGAAGCGTGCCCCTCGCTTCGTCTGGAATCGCGCGCGCACCTCTGGAAGCACGCCGATGGCGTCGAGCACATCGACGCTGCCCGGAAGCAGGGATTCCCCCAGGTGAAAGCGCGGATGGTGTTCCCGCTCGAACACGGTCACACGCCGACCTCGCCGCGCGAGATCCGCCGCGCAGACGGCCCCCGCCGGGCCACCACCGATCACGACGACGTCGACCTCCTGCTGCACGCCATCCATCCCTAGGATGGGCGCGCGCGGACGGCTACTCGGCCGTCTTCGGAGGCGGGCCGAGCTGGATGCGCTCGCCGATGTACGCGCCGATGAGCGTCAGCAGGATCCCGATCCCGGCGAAGATGACGTAGAGAAAGAGCGGCATCTGGCGGACGGTCTGGCTCTGGATGAGCAAGAACGTCGACGGGATGGCGACGAGCAAGGCGGCCACGGCCGGTTCGATGAACGTCCGTCCCGGCGAGATCATCCCGACGAGCATGCCGCCCAGAAACCAGACCGGAATGCACATGAGCATCCCGTTCTGCCCCTCGAAGTCGAGCATCGAGACGACCATCGGCAGGCCGAAGACGAGCGCGGCGGTGAGGACGCCCTGCACCGCGAACGCGATGAAGAGCCACTGAATGCTGATCCCCTCTTGCTGATAGCGCCGCCCCGGGTCGTCCGGACGGAGCGAGCGCTTCGACTTGGGGCCCGACTCGTCGAGCTTGGCGCCGCAGGATGCGCAGCGAACGGAGCCGGGGGGATTGGTCCTGAACCCGCAGGAGGCGCAGACGACTTGTTTTCCAGTAGCCATCAGCGGCTAGGGTATCGCTCGGCCGGTCAATCCGCCAAGTAGGAAGCGCAGCGCCCGGCAAAGGCCGGGCAGGGGAACCAAGCATCGGCCTCCGATGTCGGAGTATGCTGTGGAGAGCTTGCCGCACGACATCGGGCCCCTCTCCCCCGCGCCGATGTCGTCGCCCGGCGCGCAGGCTGCCGACGAGTTCGACCCGGAGCTTGCCGCATTGCCGGCGCCGTCCCGCCGGGCTCGGACGACGACCGTCGGCCTCCTTGGCCTCGCGGTCGTGGCGGCGCTTGCCATGGCGGTTTCGCTTCGGCGGGAGGTCGCGTACGCCTTTGCAGGTGCGCCTCCGACCGCCCTCGGGGACCTGCGGATGGTCGCGGACGCGACCCTTCGGGCCAACGAGAACCGCCTGGTGCGGGCCGAGGGCATGCTGGGCGCGGCAGGGGGCATCCGCTACGAACGCCCCTTTCGCGAGGACACGTTCCGCGCGGTGCCGGTCGTCGGCCGGCCCGACGTGTGGGTCGAGGTACAAGTCCCTGCCGGTCAGGAGAGCGGCCGCTGGGAGCCTCCCCGGGTGCTGACGGGGCGGCTCATGCGGCTGGGTGCGGCCGGCTTGAGCCATCGCGAGCTCCCGGGCGCGATCGAAGCGGCGACGCACACGCGACTCCCTGCCGGCGCGTGGCTCCTCGTCGATGGCGAAGAGCCGCCCAACGCCCGCTGGTCGGTGTTCGTCGCGCTGATGTTCCTGGGTTTCGCCGCATGGAACGTGTCGGCGATTGCTCGCCTCGTTCGCAGGGTGGAGTCCTAGTGCGCGTTGCGATCGTCGGTGCCGGCGTGATGGGGTGTACAACGGCGCTCTCGCTGGCCGCGCGGGGCGTCGACGTGACGCTCCTCGAGCGTTCGGTGCCAGGCGCCGAGGCCTCGAGCGCCGCGGCCGGGATCCTCGGCGCGCAAGCCGAGCTCCATCGACACGCCGACGACGTCGCGACGTTCGTGGCGGCGCGCGCGGCCTGGGGTCCATGGGCGCGCGAGCTTCGCGAGCACACGGGCATCGACGTCGGGCACCGTGTGTCGGGCGTCCTTCGCGTGGCGCGCACCGGCGACGAGCGCGCCGCTCTCGCCGAGGAGGTCGCATGGCAGACGGCCCGTAGCTTGCGCGCGTCGCTGCTCGACGGTGCTGCCGCGCGGCAGATCGAACCCGAGCTGTCGCCGGATGTCGTCGCCGCGGCGCACTTCCCGGAGGACGCCCAGGTCGACCCGCCGGCGCTCCTTCGCGCGTTGATGGCGGCGGCAGCGCGCTCTTCCTTCGTCACCGTGCGCGCGGGCGCCACCGTCGAGAGGCTCGTCGTCGAGAGCGATCGCTGCGTGGGCGTGATGCTCGACGGGGCGCCGTTTCGCGCCGACGCCGTCGTGCTCGCCGCGGGCAGCTGGTCTTCGTTGGTGGCAGGATTGCCCGCCGACATGCCTGCCGTGCGCCCCGTGCGTGGGCAGATCGTCCTGCTCGACGAGCGGCCTCCTCGCGCACGCACCATCGTGTTCGGCGGGGACTGTTACGTGGTGCCACGAGGCGACGGCCGCGTGCTCTGCGGCTCGACGATGGAGCACGCCGGCTTTCGAAAGGAAGTGACGGCCCAGGGTCTTCACACCATCCTGTCGGGCGCGATCGCGTGTGTGCCCTCGCTCGCGGCGGCCCAGTTCGCGGGGGCGTGGAGCAACTTCCGCCCGCACGCGGCGGGAGACCGTCCGCTCATCGGGCCTTCGCCGATGGCCGGCCTGTTTCTGGCTACGGGGCACTACCGAAACGGGATCCTCCTCTCGAAGGTCACCGCCGACGCGGTGGCGCGCGTCGTCGTCGGCCCCGCGCCTACGGGTTGAAGTCTTGCGAGGGCTTCGTCGCCGGTGCCGGCGGCGGAGGCGGCGGCAGCGACGGAGGAGGGGGCGATGCTGGCGCGGCCTGCGCAGCAGGTGCCGTAGGCCGCGCGGGCCGGGACGCCCGCTTCTCCTCGCGCTTTTCGTCGCTCTTCTCGTGCTTGTCCGGCGGTGGCGCGAGCAGATCGCCGCGGGTCACGTCGAAGCTCGGCGGCGTGTTCGGGTCGCACCCGGGAGCGAAGCCCGTGGCGTCGAAGTCGCTCCGCAAGTTCCCGACCCGCTCGCTGCCGTCTTGTCCAACCTTGATGAAGGCCTGGATCCGGACGTCGTGCTTGCCGGCCCGCGACGGCGAACAGTACGAGAGGAGGTAGTAGCTCTTCGTCCGCGCATCGACGCGCGCGCCGACGTCGCCGAACGCCTTCACGATCGCGCTCTTGTCCGCCGCCATCGCCGTCCCGCTCTTGCCGATCCGGGCGAGCTGGTCCTCGCGGATCTCGGCGCCGAGCCCGATGGCGAAGACGTCGAAGGGCTTCTCGCGGATATGCTGCTCCATGTCGGCGGCGCTCACGCGGTTTGCCCGGTCGGTGCCGTCGGTGAACACGACGAGGGTGCCGAACTTGAGCGGCTGCGTCGCCTTGCCGAGCGCGTTGTCGAGCTCGTCCAGCGCCTTCACGACGCCCCCGTTGAGGTTCGTGCTCGGATCCTTGGGTTTGAACGACGAGAGCTGCGCCGCGCCGGCCTTGGCGGCGCCCGGATCCCCGAAAGGCACGATCGGATAGAGATCTGGCCCACCGTCGAAGGCGTAGAGCGCGACCTTTTGCTTTTCGACCCGTTCCGCGAAGGCGTCGACCGCCTGGACGAGGGAGTCGACCGTGCCGCTCCCGCTCACGCTGCCGCTCATGTCGACGAGCAGCAGCGTGTAGTGAATCGCGGCCACCTCGGGGTTCGCGATCGTCTGCTTGCTCTCGAACTTCGACACGAGCTGGTCGTCCTCGAAGATCCGGAACGCGTCGGCGTTGAGATCGGGGATCGGGTTGCCCTTGCCGTCGGTCACCCGAAAGTAGACGGCCACGTTGCTCGGCCGCTGCTGCGCCGCCTTGATCGTCGTGAGGTGCAGTCCGGTGCACCCCGAGCCGACGGCGACGCCGAGTCCCAGCGCCGCGCCCCACGTCAGGCGCCGCCAGCATTCAAGAGCGTTCGCGTTCCCGAGGGATCCATCCGATTTCACGGCCGCGAGTGTATCGCAGCGCGGCCGACGGCGTCGGCGAACGGTCGCGGAGACGTGGATGGGGCCTCAGCGCTCGACGGCGAACGAGTGGACGATCGAGTCGCACGTCGACCGGTAGCGTTCGGCCGCCGACGATGCGACCGCGCAGGTCACCACGTAGCCCTTGCCGCGGGAGGCGAGCGCGGCTTGCGTCGTCCGGTAAGCGACGCCGGACGGAGCCGCCGGTGCCCAGCGCGCCTCGATGACGAGGGTCGGGTCGCCGTCGATCACGTCTTCGCGCGCCTCTTCGACCGTCGCTCGCGTCTCGCGGCGGAGCGCGGCTTCGCTCGCCCTGGCGTACTCGTACGAGTCGCCGGTGAAGCGCTCCGTCAGCACGTTCGCGCTGGCCTGGAAGTCGTCGACGGCCTGCGGGTCGGCCACGACCCACACGGTCGCGTCCTTCTGCGGAGCCTCCTTCCACGTCGACGGCACCGCGACTCGCCAGCCGTTGCCGCTCTGGTGCAGAAAGCCCGCCGGCATCGGCGGGGCCACGAAGGACGACACCCGCGCGTGCTCCGACCCGCGACACCCCATCAGGCCCGCCAAGCCCGTCGCCAGAGCGATCCAGGCCAGAGCGATCGGGCTCTCGCGCGCCATCGAAGGCATATTACCGGGTCACGCTTCGAGCTGGACGCTGAACTCGACGGGCCCGAAACGTAGAGGCGTCCCCGTCGGGACGGGCGTCCACGCACCGGGCTCGATTCGCGCACCCGAGATCCAGGTCCCGTTGTTGGACGTCTCGTCTCGCACGAGGAGCCGACCGCCGTCGAGCTTCAAGGTCGCGTGCACGCCGCTGACGCGCGGTTCGCTCAGGAAGATCGAGCACTGGCCCGGGTCGCGTCCCACGCGCACCTCGGATCCCGCGCGGATCGAGAACTGCCCCGAGGTCCCCCGCAACGTCGCCGCGCTGGGAGCCGCCGAGCCGCTGGTCGATCCGCTCGCCGTGCCCGGCACGAAACCGGGGGACGTTCGCGTCCCCACCTCCCTTCGTCACTTCGCCCGGGATGGGCTGCCCGCACGAGAAGCACACCGACGTTTGTCCCGGCGTCGCCATCGTCGCCATGCCGCAGGCCGGGCACGACACCTGGACGATCGGCTGCGGCGCGGCTTGGCTCACCGAGCCCGTGTTCAGGCTTTGTTGCGGCCCCTGGGCCGGTGCGCCGGGCGGCGGCTGCGCGGGCGTCGAGAAGAGCTCGGCGGGCGGCGCGACACCCGCGTCCGTCGGCCCTCGAGCGCGGTACCCTCCCGGCGGAGGCGGAGTCCCGTAACCACCACCCGGAGACGGCCCATATCCGGCCGTCGGGGGCGTTGGCCCTCCTCGCCTCCGGCCGCCGCCCCGCAGGAGCACCATCAGCAGCAGCACGATCACGATGAGCAGGCCCGCGATGCCACCGATGAGCGGTAGCGACAGCGGCTTCTTGGTCGCCTTCAGCGACAGCACTGTCTTCTCGTCGACCGCCGAGGCCCTGTGGGCCCGGTTGTCGTAGACGACCAGGCGTGCGACGGCGTTGTCCCCCGTGCCCTCGAGCACCTTCTCGTCGTCGGGCACCGTGAACGTCACGTACCCGTCGCCGGTAGCGACCGCCGTACCGAGCATGTGCTCGGCCTGGAGCTGCTGCATCGCCTTCTTCGCGACCTCCGGGTCGCGGCTGTTCGCCTGCTGCGGATTGGGCTTCGTCCCCGAGGGGATGAAGTACGCCTCGGCGCGCGTCTTGTCGCCGCTCCAGCAGAAGTCGCCGTAGACCGTGAACTGCCCGCCGGGGTAGAGCGGGTTCTCCTGCGCGGCCTTGAGCGTCTTTGGGATATCGACGGCCAGCGGCCACTCCGTCGGGTCGACCCCGATGGGCACTTCTTTGAACGTGCCGTCGGGCGCGATCGCCGGGTGCGTATTTTCGAACACCAGGTTGAACGTCTGGTCGACGCTCGAGTTGATGCAGCTCATCGTCCAGTGCACGAGCCACATCGCGTTGAACCGCGCGCGGACCAGGCCGATGATGGTCTTGGCCTTCGAGGCCCCCTGGCCCTCCTGGACGATGTCGAAGTAGCCGCCGATCTCCGGATTGGCGAGCGACTGCATGAACTGCGCTTCGTTGTTGCGGTAGACGTTCTCGATCATCCCGGCCGCGTTTGGCAGCCAAATCGAGATGACCGGCAGCGGCGTCTTGGGCAGCGACGTGTTCTCCGCCGGGAAGCGGCCCTGATCGAGGTACTGGTGGAACACGTCGGCGCTCGGGCTCGCGCTCTCCGGGTCGCCGCGCCCCGCGCCGTTCGAGAGAACGACCATCGCCTGGTGCAGGGGCACGGCGTCCGGCTGGTCCGAGTTGCCCAGGGAGCCGAACGCGTCCTGCGTCATGTGCTTGATCTGCGAGAAGAGCGCGCGATCCCGGCCGTGCGACGGCGCCGTCGACTTGAACGCATTGAGCGCATTGCCGAGGTCCACGCGCTGCTTGAACGTCTTCCACTTGGTGTCGCCGACGACCTGAACGTCGTCGAAGAACATCAGGTCGAGCAGATCGTTTGGCTCCATCTCCTCGATGATCTGGTGGGCGATCGCGCGCGCGTCCGCGAACCTTGCTCCCATCGCGCTCGATGCGTCCACCGCGACGAGCCACGCCGTCCCAACGTTCGCCTGGTTCTGGGCCTTGCCCCACTGCACCTTGTCGGAGAACTTGGTGAGCTGGTCTTCTCCGGCCACCTTGACGAGCATGCGGGCGTTTTGTTCGGGGAAAGGGAAGGGGACCCAGAGGGCCCCGGGCTTTTCGAGCTGCTCGCTCCAGCACGAGAGCGCCGACGGTCCGGTCACGTTCGCGCAGGGCTGCAGCGCCTCGCCGAGGCGCTTGAACTGCACGACTTCGATGACCGTCGTGAGAAGCGGCTGGCCGTTCTTCAGCCCCGTCCGCGGATCGATCCGCAGGATGTGGGCTTCCGGCGCGGCGCTGGCCTCGCTTCCCCAAGCCGCCAAGCACGCTGCCGCGAGCGACAGCACGACCGTCCAGAGAACGTGGATAGACCTCCGCCTCGCCTTGCCGTGTCGCATGAAGTCCCTTCGGCTCACATTCGCCCGATGACCTTGACCACCGTCGTGAAGCCGCCAAGACGCAAGCGATCCCCGTCGCGAAGGTCGCGGCGCCCGTTGAACCCGATATGCTCGTCGTTCACGAACGTCCCGTTCGTCGACCCGGTGTCCTCCATCGTGATCGTGCCGCTCACGGCGTCGACGACGAGAGCGCCGTGCCGCGACGAGATCGTCGGGTCCTGCAACGTGATGTCGACGCCGTCGCCGGGGCCAAGCCGGCCGACGACGTGCCGGCCTCCCGTCAGCGGCCAGAAGTCGCCGCTCGGGTTCATGCCGTACGCCACGAGGAAGCCGCGCAGAATCTTGGAGGGGGCCGCGTCCCGCTGCGGCTCTGGCGGGGCGTACGCGTGCTGCTGGGGAGCGTACGCGTTCGCGGGGGCGTAGCCGCCCTGAGGGGACGGGACATAGCCGCCCTGGGGTGCGTACTGGGGCTGTTGATGCTGCGGGGGCGGCGGCGCGTAAGGAGGCGCCGGCGCGTAGGCAGGTTGGGGCGGAGGGGCGTAGACGGGCTGTTGGGGCGCCGGCTGCGCGTACTGCGGCTGAGGCGGGCCGTATCCGGGCTGGGGCGCCGGAGTTCCGTAGCCTGGAGGTCCACCGCCATACACCGGGGGCGGCTGCCCCGCGCCGTACGCGTCGTTCGCGAACTGAATCTGATCGAGGGCGATGGGGTGACCTTGCGCGCAGTAGCTCGTGCCCGGGAGGATCTCGTGGCCCATCTGACAGCGGTGGCTGGCCATCGCGGTCGCGGCGAGGGCGTGCGCGGGCGGCCCGCCGTACCCCCCGGACGCAGGGGGGGGCGGTGTCGGTACGCGTTGGGGCGCGGGTACGCCAGCGGCCGGCGGCCGGGGCAGAGGCGTACCGCAGACGTTGCAGAACCTGTCGGTCGCTTTGGCCACGGTGCCGCATTGCGAGCATGCGCTCATGGTCTTGCCCTCGTCGCCTTCTGCGCCCGCGCCCACGGTGAGGACTGAACGCACCGGGGAGCATAGCGAAATCGCGCAGGAAAGGGCGAACGCAGTCCTCGCGGCCGGGGGGCAAAACCATCGCCCGCGCCGGCTCCGAGCTCAGCGCTCTTGCAAGGCCTCGATCTGGGCCGCGGCGGAGACCATGGCCGCGCGCAGGACCTCTCGCACCGGCACGCCGTGCGCGCGCGCGGCGGCGGCACATGCGTCAAACTCGGGCTTTACCTGCGGCGGGCCGTACGGGCCACCCGCGATCTTCACCGGGATGCGCCCGTAGGGAGTTTCCACGTCGCGCGTCGCCCGAGGACGCTCCAGGCGCACGACGTCGTGGCGCCGAAGGCCCAGACTCGTTGTCTCCCTGAGCATCGCGACCGCGACGGCGTCGGCGCTGCCCACGGGGGCGATCGCGGCGATCGTCAGGGCCGGACGGCCTTTTTTCATCGTGATCGGCGTCGCCCAGGCGTCGACGGCGCCGGCGCCAAGGAGAGACTGGATCCACGCCGCGGCGAGCTCGCCGCTCGCGTCGTCGACGTTCGCCTCGAGCACGACGTGGGTGGCCGCCCTGGGCGACGCGGGCGAGGCCGACCCAAGCACGGCTCGCAGCAGGTTCGGGCGATCGGCGAGGTCGGCGTGCCCCGCTCCCCACCCGACCTTCTCGGCGACCATCGAAGGCCAACGCTCGGACCGACGCGCGTGCGCCCCGACGATCGCCGCCCCTGTCGGCGTCACGAACTCGAAGTCGAGGCCACCGTCGTAGGTGGCCAGGCCCGCGAGGCACTCGACCGTCGCGGGCGCCGGTAGGGGCAGCCTGCCATGCGCGGCCTTCACGAATCCGCGTCCCATCGGCAGCGGCGACACGAGCACCTCGGCGCCCAGGTAATCGAGCGCCGCCGCGCTGCCCACCACGTCGACGATCGCATCGACCGCCCCGACTTCGTGGAAGTGCACGGCATCGATGGACGTTCGATGCACCCGCGCCTCGGCCTCCGCGAGCCGGAGAAACGTCTTCGCCGCGAGCGCCTTGACGCCATCGGCGAGCGAGCTCGCCTCGATCAGCGCCCGGATGCCTGCGTACGCCCGCATCGGCTGCGCCGCCTCGACGTGCACGTCGAAGGACGTCCCCACGATCCCGCTCCGCACCCGCTCCCCGAAGTGCACGTGAAACCCGGTGACCCCCAGGCCCGCTAGCGCATCGGTCACCACCCCCGCGGGCACCCCGAGATCCACCAGGGCCGCAATGATCATGTCCCCCGCGAGCCCACTCGGCGCATCGAAGAACAGGACCTTGCCANNGCTCGAGCGCACGCTCGCGCTCGAGCGCACGCTCGTGCTCGTGCTCGTGGCCCATGACTCAGCCGTGCATCCGCAGAATTCTCGCGGCCGCCCAAGCCGCTCCGAAGCCATTGTCGATGTTGCAGACCACGACCCCGGCCGCGCAGCTCGACAGCATCCCCGCGAGCGCCGTCAGCCCGCCGAGGCTGACGCCGTAGCCGACCGACGTCGGCACCGCGATGACCGGCCCCGCCACCAGCCCCCCGACGACGCTCGGCAGCGCCCCTTCCATCCCGGCCACGACGATCGCCACGCTCGTTCGCTCGAAGACCTCGCGCCGGTGCAGCAGCCGATGCACCCCCGCGACCCCCACGTCGCTCAGGCGCTCGACGGCGACACCCAGCATCCGCAGCGTCTCCGCGCACTCTTCGACCACCGGCAGATCGCTCGTCCCCGCGCTGACGAGGGCCACGGGCCGCGTCCCCAGCGGCGGGATGGGGGCGATCTCGACCGTCGCCGTACGGCCCGTCTCGGAGTACTTCAACGCGGGGATGGCGACGCGAACCTCGCGCGCCTTCTCCGCGTCCAGTCGCGTGATCAGCACGTTCTGCCCTGCACGCGCGAGCTCGCGCGCGATGCCCACGATCTGCGCGGCCGTCTTGCCCTGCCCGAAGATCACCTCGGCGGCGCCTTGCCGCAGCGCCCGATGCGTGTCGACGGACGCGTATCCGAGGTCGGCGTACGGCAAGTCCTTGAGCCGCGTGACGGCTTCCTCGACCCCTGTCGCCCCGCGCTGCACACTCTCGAGGAGCTCGCGGAGACGCGCCGGGTCCATGAGACGCGAGCAGGATAGCACCCGGGCTCCGTCCGCCAGTAGGCTGGGCCCGTCGTCATGCCCATTCCCTTCGCGCCTTTCGTGGGGCTCGCCCTGGGGGCAGCGTTCGCCTGGCTTGCAGCGCCCGAGCTCGCGAGCGACGAAGGCCCCATCGCGCTCTCCCGGCCCTTTGCCATCGTGGCCGCCTTCGCCGGCCTCGTATGGCTGCCGCTCGTCGGGTACTTCGTCGCGTTCCACGGCGACTGGTCGTACCTTTACGTCGTCCCGTGGCGCCGCATCCCGAGCGCCGTCGACCTCGTTCTCGCCCTCCTCGCCGGCGCCTCCGTCGTCCTCGGCTTCCTCGCCGCCGCGGGCCCCGTGCGCCGCCGCCGCTTCGGCTTCGTCGTCACCCTCGTCGCCGGCCCCGGATCCCTCGCCGTCATCGGTCTCACCGCCGCCGCCCGCCGCCTGGCGATCAGCGCCACCTACGCCCAGTACCACGGCGGCTTCGGCACCGAACCAATCGCCTCCAGCACCCTCGGCAAAGCCGTCCTCTTGATGGGCCTCTTACTCGCCGCCGCCATCGCCTGGACCACCCGCTCCCTCCTCCGCCTCGCCCCCTAAACCCATCAAAGTCCCCGCCCCAGCTCGTGCGGTGACCCTGAGAGGGGTCGTTCGGGATTCACAAAAAGAAAATTCTCACAGACTCGAGGCAGCAGCTCGCCGCTAGCTCTTCGGGTGGAGGGTTNNCCGGGGGGGCCCCACCCGACCGAGACAACCCTCCATCCGAAGAGCGGCTCCCAGGCTCACCGAGGCCTCGCTCGCGCGACCTCTCTCTCGCGAGCTCCCTCGCACGACCTCTTGCGTACCAACCGTCTCGCCGCGCCAAATCCGCTATGAACCCGAGACAGCCGCCCAGCATCCCCGCTATCGTGATCCCCATGTGGGTTCGAGGGGCCGCGATCCGTCCGGTACCCGTGTACGCCGTCGTCGACGCGCGCACGCTGGAGACGATCGAGAGCGAGCTTGCGGACGACTCCCCACGGGCCCGCGGAGAACTCGATGGCGCCTTCGCCCGCTTCGAGGCCACCCAGCCTCGCCTCGCCGACGCCCTCTCCGACGTCCTCGCCAAGCCCCTCGACGAGACCGCCCTCGCGCTCGGCTACTTCCTCTCGATCTCGGTATGGCTCGCCTTCGAGCGCACCTTCGGCGCCCCGCGCCTGCGCGAAGTGACGAGCGACGCCATCGCCGCCACCGAAGAGGCCATCAAGCTCGAAGAAGAACTCCGCGCCGCCCACGGCGACGAGCCCTTCGACCTCGACGACGTCGTGTCGATCGAGCAACCGAATGTCTTGGCCTTCGTCCACGAACACGTCGACGCCGCCCTCGATCCCGGAACCCGCGGCGCCCCCGACGACGACCCCCGCGAGGTCGATGTCGACGACGTCCACTCCGTCTACCGGGCCGTCGTCCTTTTGACCCTGTGCCTGTCGCACGCCGTGCTCGCCGTCGACGGCGCCGCGCGCGGCCGCGAGCTGATGGCGTGACGTGAAGACCGAGGCGGTCGTCCTGCGCGCGCATGGCGGACCCGAAGTCCTCGTCCGCGAGACCATCGACCTCCCTGATCCCGGCCCGCGCGAAGTCCGCGTCCGCGTCCGCGCCGTCGCGCTCAATCACCTGGACCTCTGGGTGCGAAGGGGCATGCGGCACCTGAAGCTCGCCTACCCGCACCGCCTCGGCGCGGACGTCGTGGGCGAGGTGGACGCCGTCGGCCCGGGCGCGCGGGGGGCCACCGTCGGACAGCGCGTCGTCCTTGGCCCCGGCGTCTCCTGCGGCGTCTGCGAGAAGTGCCTCTCCGGCCAGGACAACCTGTGCCGCCGCTACGGCATCCGGGGCGAACACGTTAGCGGCGGCTACGCGCGCCACGTCGTCGTCGCCGACGACGACCTCTTTCCCTACCCCGAGGGCATCCCGTTCGCCGAAGTCGCCGCCGTCCCCCTCGTGTTCCTCACGGCCTGGCAGATGCTCGTCGACAAGGCGAAGGTGCGCCCCGAGGAGACCGTCCTCGTGCACGCCGCCGGCAGCGGAGTCTCCACCGCCGCGATCCAGATCGCCAAGCTCCACGGTGCGCACGTCATCGCCACGGCCGGCGGGACGGCCAAGGCCGAGCGCGCCCTCGCCCTCGGCGCCGATCACGTCATCGACGCGAAGACCCAGGACTTCGTCGCCGAGGTGAAGCGCATCACCGGCAAGCGCGGCGCCGACGTGGTGATCGAGCACGTCGGCGGTGACGTCATGTCGCGGAGCGTCCTGGCCGTCACGGCCGGCGGCCGCATCGTGACGTGCGGCGCGACCGCGGGGCATGAGCCCGCGATCGATCTGCGCCACGTCTTCGCGCGCCAGATCGCGATCCTGGGGTCGACGATGGGACCCAAGGCCTCCCTCTTCGGCATCCTGAACCATGTCCGCGCCGGCCGCCTCAAGCCGGTCGTCGACCGGGTCCTGCCGCTCTGGGAAGCCCGCGAGGCCCACCGCGTCCTCGAGGCGCGCGAGGCGTTCGGCAAGGTCGTCCTCGAGGTCGACTGAGCGGTGGCCGTGGAGAGGCTCGCGCGCGACACCCGGAGTGCGGCGCTCCTCGCGACGACCGTGATCGCGCTCGCGGGCTGCCTCGCGGGGGCCGTGCGCGTCTTGCCGTGGCTCCTCGATCCGTCGGTTCCGTGGGGCGTGGCCGAGCCGTTTGCGCGGGGCCTCGTCGCCGTCGCCCTCGAGGCGGCCTTGCTCGTCGGATGGCCCGTCGGCTGGGCGCTCGCCTCGTTCCGGTTCACCGAAGTCGGAGAAGCGCGCGTCCTGCAGACGCTCGGAGAATCCCCGCATCGGACTGCCCTGCGCCTCGCGCCGCACGGGGCCCTCTTTGCGGCCGCTCTCGCGGCCGTCGCGCTCGTCTATGGCCACGACGCGAGCGCCCCGGGCCGCGTTGCGACGGAGCTCCTGTCGCGCGGCCGTAGCTCGTGCAGCGGCGTGCGATCGCCCGCGACGTACCCGGTCCCCTTCACGGACATGATCTGGCTCTGCGCGCCCACGCTGCGACCGAGGCTCGTCGGCCGCGGTCCGGGAGGGCTCGGCGGCGCGGTGCTCACGGCGAGCGACGCGCGCATCGCGGGCGACTTCCGCGCGATCGAGCTGGACGACGCGCGCGTCCTCGTCCCGGGTGAGACTCCGCTGGTCGTGCACGCCGCGGCCCTCGACGTGCACGGCATGGCCCCTTGGGCGCGCGCGTCCACGCTCCGCCCCGCGGTGCGCGCGGCCGTCCTCGCCTCGGCCGGGTGGTTCGTGAGCCTTCTCGTCGCCTACCTCGTCTTGATCGGCGCCGCGCGGACGCGGCTCGGCGCGCTCGTGCTGGGAGGGGCGGGGCCGATCGCCGCCCTGGCGACGATGCGTCTGCTCGAGCGAGGGGCTGGCGCCTCCGGACCAGGATCGTGGGCCTTTGCCGCGGTCCCGCTCGCGGGCGGCGCGGTCGCGCTGGCGGTCGCCGGCGCGTTCTCGCGCTTGCGACTCACAGAGCGCGCTGCTACCACGTGGTTCAAGGTGTAAGGCAAATGGGCAACATCGGCCCCATGGAGATCCTGCTCATCGCGCTCGTCGCGCTCCTGCTTTTCGGGGCGGGGCGCATCGCCGACATCGGCAAGGGCCTCGGGCAAGGGATCAAGAATTTCAAGCAGGGCCTGAAGGAAGCGGAGGAGCTCGACGCCGACAAGAAGCCGGCCGAAAAGCAGCTCCCGCCCGCAGGCACCGCGGCGGTGAAGGAAGACGGCGGCGCCAAGGCGTAGGGCGTGCTAGACGGGCGCCGTGCCCACCACCCACGCGTCGAGATTGAAGGTCGTTGCCCCCAGCATCACGCTGGCGATGAACGCGCGCGCCTTGGACCTCAAGTCCAAGGGGGTCGATGTCTTTGCCTTCGGCGTGGGTGAGCCCGACTTCGATCCGCCCGCCCACGTCCTCGACGCGGCCAAGCGCGCGATCGACGCCGGCTGCTCCAAGTACACGGCCGTCACGGGCATCCCCGCCCTCAAGCAGGCCATCTGCGAGGCGACCGAGCGCATGCGCGGCTGGCTGCCCAAGCCCGAGAACGTCTGCGTCAGCGTCGGGGCCAAGCACACCCTCTTCAACCTGGCGCTCGCGCTGTTCGAGCCGGGCGACGAGGTCGTCATCCCCAAGCCGTACTGGGTGAGCTACCCCGAGCAAGTGCGCCTCGTCGGCGCGACGCCGGTGCTCGTCGACACCCGCGAAGAAGATGGGTGGAAGCTCTCGCCCGAGGCGCTCGAGCGCGCGGTGACGTCGAAGACCAAGGCGATCATCCTCTGCTCGCCGTCCAACCCCACGGGCGCGGCCTACGACGAGGCGTCGACTCGGGCGCTCGTCGATGTGCTGCGCAAGCACGATTGCTGGCTCATCGTCGACGAGATCTACGCGGAGCTCGTGTACGAGGGCTTCAAGTTCGTCTCGGCGGCGAAGATCGCGCCCGATCTGCGCGACCGCATGGTCGTCGTCGATGGCGTGTCCAAGACGTTCGCGATGACCGGCTGGCGCATCG
>PLIR01000111.1 GCA_003139415.1 Myxococcales bacterium
GCCCGGCCTCCAACACGTCGTGAGCGCGCCGCGATTAGCAAGACGATCGTCTGCCGGTGCGAGGACGTCACCCTGCGCGACTTGGAGGAGGCGATCGTCCGCGGCTACGACGACATCGAGTCGCTCAAGCGGTACACGGGCTTCGGCACGGGGTGGTGCCAGGGCAAGGGGTGCATGGCCCTTTGCGCCGCGCTCCTCGTCGAACGGGGCGGGACGGCGGCGTCGCCGTTCACGGCGCGGCCTCCCGTCCACCCGATCGCCTTCGGTCGACTCGCGGGGCTCGCGGCGGTCGCGGATGGCGACGAGCGCTCGGGCCGACCGCCACGCTAAACCGGAGCCCACGCCGCATGCGCCTGCTGGCTTCCGTGCTCGCCATCCTCGCCTGGATGGCGACGGCGAAGGCGGTCCGCGCCGACGCGCTGGCGGACGTCCGCGCCTGCGGAGAGCTTGCCTGGGGCGGGGACCTCCAGGGCGGCGAGCCGTATGTTTTCGAAGACCCAGCCGATCCGTCGCGCCTCGAAGGCTTCGAAGTCGACGTGGCCGACGCCCTGGCGCGCCGCATGGGCCTCGCGCGGGCACGCTTCCACCAGGTCGAGTGGTCGAACCTCGTCCCGGCGCTCGAGCGCGGCGACTTCGATATCGCCCTCAACGGCCTCGAGGACACGCCCGAGCGGCGCGCTCGCCTGCGCCTCTCGCGCCCCTACTTTGCCTACCGCGAGGTGCTGGCCGTGCGCCGGGGCTCGCCCTACCGCTCCCTCGACGAGCTGCGCGGGCGGCGGGTCGCCGCGCTCAACCAGAGCCGCGCGCTCGACCTGCTTCGTTCGTACCCCGTCGACCCGGTCCTCTACGAAGGGCAGCAGGAGCCCTACTTCGACCTCCAGCAGGGGCGCATCGACGCGGTCCTCTTCGATCACGTCGTGGCCGATCGGTACGGCTGCCCCCTCTCCGGCGTCGAGTGCTTGCCCGGCGAGGTCGCGCGCGGGGTCTACGTCGTCGGCCTGCGGCCTGGCGACGCGACGCTCGCGGCGGCCGTGGACGACGCCATCGCCGGGCTCATCGCCGACGGCGAGCTCCGGCGCATCCTGTCGCGATGGCACCTCTGGGACGATGGGCAAGCCGCCATCGCGTCGTCGAGTGCACCGCAGCATGCGCCCGATGCGCCGCGGCGGCGCCTCGATCGCGCGCAGGTCGTGCTCTTCGCCGAAGGGGCGGCCGTGACGGTGCTGATCTCTGCCCTTGCCTTCGCGATCGCGATGCCGCTCGGTCTGCTCCTCGCGACGGTCCGCGTGACCGCCGGGCCCTTCGCCCGCGCGGCCGCGACGACGTACGTCGAAGTGCTGCGGGGCACGCCCGTGCTCCTGCAGCTCTACCTCCTCTATTTCGGCCTCGCCCCCGTGCTCAAGCTGGGGGCGATGACGGCGGCCACCGTCGGGCTCGGCCTGAACTACGCCGCGTACGAAGCCGAGGTGTACCGCGGCGCGCTTCTCGGCTTGCCGCGCGGGCAGGTCGAGGCCGCGGCGGCGCTCGGGCTCACTCCCTCGCAGGCCTTGCGCCACGTGACGCTTCCGCAGGCGATGCGCGCGGCGTTGCCCGCCGTGACGAACGACCTCGTCTCTCTGCTCAAGGACTCGTCGCTCGTCAGCGTTCTTACGGTCGTCGAGCTCACGAAGCGAATGACGATCGCCGCCGTCGAGCTGCGCAGCTGGCTCGGCCCGGGCCTCCTCTGCGCGGCGCTTTATTTTGCCATGAGCTTCCCGCTGTCCCGGCTGTCGCGGCGCCTCGAGGCGAGGCTCGCGCCGTGATCGACGTCCGCGGCGTGCACCGAGGCTTCGGGGGGCGCGTCGCGCTCGCGGGGATCGACGCGCACGTCCGCGAGCGCGAGTGCGTCGCCATCGTCGGACCGAGCGGATGCGGCAAGACGACGCTACTCCGATGCCTCAACGCCCTCGAACCCATCGACCAGGGTTCGGTCGAGGTAGCAGGCTTCTCGCTGCATCCGGGCGTCGCGGCGCCTGCGAAGGTGCGCGCGCTGCGCGAGTCGGTCGGGATGGTCTTCCAGGAGCTGCACCTCTTCCCGCACCTGCCCGCGCTCGACAACGTGGCGCTCGCGCCGCGCGTCGTGATGCGCCGGTCCCGCGCCGAGGCCGAAGCTCGCGCGCACGAGCTGCTGGCGCGCGTCGGCCTGGGCGACAGGGGGAGCTCTTACCCCCATCAGCTCTCGGGCGGTCAAAAGCAGCGCGTCGCCATCGCGCGCGCCCTGGCCATGCCCCTGCGGGTGCTTCTGCTCGACGAACCCACGAGCGCCCTCGATCCCGCGCTTCGTGAAGAAGTGCGGTCGGTGCTGCGCCTCCTGGCGCGCGAAAGTGCGCTCACCATGATCCTCGTCACCCACGAGGAGCGCCTCGCCGCCGAGCTCGCGGACCGCGTTTGGCGGATGAACGCCGGCCAGATCGTCGCGCAGGGGACCCCGCGCGAGGTCCTCACGTCCCTGCCGTAAGTGCCTCTCGCTCCCGAGGAGCCTCCACAGGCGCCTCGGCGAGGGCCGCCGACGCCGTCAAGACGAGGCCGATCCATACGAGATCCGCGAGCGTCAGGTGCACGAGCTGCATCCACACGGGCGCGCGCGAGAGCACGTCGCCGATCCCGGCGCCCACCTGCAAGGCCGCCAGCACCGACGTCGCGCGCGACAGCCTGCGAACGGCAGGGGCCGGCCGCGCCGCCCGCACGAAGCCCATGCCCACGACGATCGCCGCCGCCGTCGTCGCCGCCAGCATCGGGTGGATCGCGCGCAGGCGCAGGAACAGGTGCGCGCCCGGCGAGAAGTCCTGCGCGAACCCCTCGGACAGCGACCGCGCCGGAAAGAGCGTATCCCCCAGCGCCGTCACCGACCCGCTCGCGCCGACGATCAGCATCGCGGCCATCAAGCAACCCGTCGCCCACAGGACCGCCCGCTGCCCCGGCCACCTGGGCGCGCGCCCCCCCGACGCCCACCACGCGGTCGTCGAGAGCGCCGCGAGCAGGAGGAACGTGTTCATCAAGTGCAGGCTCATCGACAGCGCGCGCTTCATCGACGCGTCGTGCGCCACGAGCTCGAAGAGGACGAGCCCGGCCCCGATGAGCGCCTCGGCGCCCATGAGCGCGGCCGTGACGTAGGCGCCCTTGCGCACGCGGTGCCCGGCCGGGAAGGCGCGTACCGCCCAGACGACGAGCGCCACCGTCGCCACGAGGCCGACGCCGCTCGAGACCCGGTGCGAGAGCTCGATGAGCGTCTCGATGCGCGGCGCCCGCGGGATGACCTCGCCGTTGCACATCGGCCAGTGCCGCCCGCACCCCGCGCCCGACCCCGTCGCGCGCACGAACGCCCCCCACGCGACGACCAGGACGTCGTACGCGAGAAGCGACCACGCGAAGCGCGCGAACGGTGGAAGCGATCGACTGCCAGCTTGCATCTTTTGCCACCCGTCACGCCGCGCGCATCCGCGCTTCCATCACGTCCGTCGCGAGGGCCGCCATGATGCGCGGGTCGCGGAAGACGTTCAGGCGCGGGGCGAGCAGCTTGGCGTACCGGTCGAAGTACAGCATCTGCTTCACGACCAGGACGAAGTCGCGAGGCATCCGCATCCCGTGGCGTACCGCCGTGCGCATGATCGCGGGGATGACGTCGGCGTACTTCATGGCCCCGTCCTCCTTGGCCAGGAGCGGCTCGTAGGCGCGCGCCAGCTCCTTGGCCACGGCGTCGAGGTCGACGTCGCCTCCCATGGACCCCATCGCGTGCATCACCTCGGCGAGCTTGCGGAAGTCGCCCGAGGAGAAGGCCATCAGGTAGTCGGTCACCTGCTCGCGCCGCTCACGGCCGAACCGCCCCACGATCCCGAAATCGAGGAAGCCGATGCGGCCGTCCGAGAGCGCCATCAAGTTCCCCGCGTGCACGTCTCCGTGGAAAAAGCCGTGCAGGATGAGACACTGAAACCATGCGCGCATGCCGAGCAGCAGGATCTCCTCGCCGTCGATGTTGGCGGCCTTGATCTTGTCGACCTCGTCGACGCGGCTGCCGAAGAAGCGCTCCATCACGAGCACGCGCGGCGTAGTCAGCTCGGTCAACGGCCGCGGCGCCGCGACGCGCGTCTGGCCGTGCTCCTTCATGATCTGGTTGAACTCGGTCATGTTCGCGGCCTCGAGGCGGAAGTCGAGCTCCTCCCGGATGTTCGACTCGAAGTCCTCGACGATGCCGACCGGGTTCGCGAGCTCGCCGAGCGGCATCGCGGCCATGATCCGCGCGGCCACCTTGAGTACGCGCAGGTCGGCCGCGACCATCGCGCCAATCTTGGGCCGCTGCACTTTGACGACGACGTCCTGGCCGTCGCGCATCTTGGCGACGTGCACCTGCGCGATCGACGCCGACGCGAGGGGCTTCGGATCGATGGACTCGAAGACGTCCTTGGGGTCCCGGCCGAGGTCGGCGCGCAACGTCGCCTCGACGTCGACGAACGAGAACGGCCGGACCCGGTCGAGGCACTTGCGAAACTCGAGGCTGTAGCGCTCCGGGAACAGGCCCTGGCTCGACGCGACGAGCTGCCCGAGCTTGATGTAGGTGGGGCCGAGCTCCTCGAAACCGCGCCGCACGACGATGGGGCCTGCGTTCTTTTCCCCCCGAAGGCGCAGGATCCCGGCGGCACCGACCGCCTTGCCGGCGACCAAGATCGTGAGGATGACCCGACGGACCGTCCGGGAGGCCAATGCGGCGACGACGAACAGCGCGAATACGAGCGCCGCGGCCGCGATCCACACGAACGAAGGGCTCTCTGCCATCAGGACCGATTCATGGGCCAGCGTACAGGGGCCGTCAAGGATAGGTAGGATAGAGTAGGGGGCGCCGAGCTTCAGCTCGGGCGGAGGGTTGACGTGAGGGAGGAGTGCTGGCTAGCTCTCGCCCTCCTATCCTGTTTGGGAGCGCGACAAGACTATGAGCGATGTCGTTCACTTCGAGAACCGTGGCCGCATCGGGATCATCTGGGTCGACAATCCTCCTGTCAACGCACTCAGCCAGGCTCTGCGCGCCGGCATGATCGACGCGCTGACCAAGGCGCAGGGCATGCCGGAGATCCAGGCTCTCGTGCTGGCCGGCAAGGGGCGGACGTTCATCGCCGGCGCCGACATCACCGAGTTCGGTCAGCCCCCCAAGGCGCCCTCGCTCCTCGACGTCATCGCGCGCTACGAGGCGAGCGAGAAGGCGATCGTCGCGGCGCTTCACGGGACGACGCTGGGCGGCGGACTCGAGGTCGCCCTCGGCTGCCACTATCGCGTCGCCGTGCGCGACGCGAAATGCGGGTTCCCCGAGGTCAAGCTGGGCNNTCGTGAGCGGCGAGCCTATCGGCGCGATCGAGGCCAAGGCGATTGGCCTCGTGGACCAGATCGCGGAGGGCGATCTCGTCACGGCCGCCGTGGCGTTCGCGGAGCAGGTCATCGGGCGCAAGCCGCTGCCGAGCGTCCGTGAGCTTGCCGGCCACATCGACCAGGCGAAGCGCGAGCCGTCGACCTTCGAGAAGGTGCGCAAAGACATCGCGGCCCGATCGCGCGGCGGCAAGGCGGCGCTTCGCTGCGTCGACGCCGTGCAGGCCGCCGTCGACCTTCCGTTCGACGAGGGCATGAAGCGCGAGCAGGCCCTCTTCAAGGAGGCGCTCGAATCGACCGAATCCCTCGCGCTCCGGCACATCTTCTTCGCGGAGCGGCAGGCGGCGAAGATCCCCGACGTCGAGGCAAACACCCCGACCTTGCCCGTGCGCCGGGTCGCCGTGCTGGGGGCCGGCACGATGGGGGGCGGGATCGCGATGGCGTTCGCCAACGCGGGCATCGCAGCCATCCTCGTCGATCGCGAGCAGGCCCTCGTCGACAAGGGCCTCGAGATCATCAAGAAGAACTACGCGTCGACCGTCAGCAAGGGCAAGCTCGCCCAGAGCGAGATGGACGCCCGCGTGGCGCGGGTCACCGGCGCGACGAACTGGGACGGCTTCGGCGAGGTGGACCTCGTCATCGAGGCCGTCTTCGAGGAGATGGGCCTGAAGAAGGAGATCTTCGGCAAGCTCGACAAAGCCTGCCGCAAAGACGCCATCCTCGCGACGAACACGTCGACGCTCGACGTCAACGAGATCGCGCAGTCGACGTCACGCCCCGAGCAGGTCATCGGCCTGCATTTCTTCAGCCCCGCAAACGTGATGCGCTTGCTCGAGATCGTGCGCGGCTCGGCGACGAGCAAGCCCGTCGTCGCCACGGCGATGAAGCTCTCCAAGCAGATCAACAAGGTGGGCGTACTCGTCGGCGTGTGCCCCGGCTTCGTCGGCAACCGGATGCTGCACGCGTACTTCCGCGAGTCGAACTTCTTGCTCGAGGAGGGGGCGCTGCCGCAGCAGATCGACGGCGTGATGACGCGCTTCGGCCTGGCGATGGGCCCGTGCGCGACGAGCGACCTCGCCGGGCTCGACGTCGGCTGGCGCATCCGCAAAGGCCAGCCCAAGCCCAAGCCTCCGGAGCGGTACAGCGGCGCGGTCGGCGATCGCCTCGCCGAGATGGGCCGCTTCGGGCAGAAGACGGGCGCGGGCTTCTACCGCTACCAGCCCGGCAGCCGCACACCCACGCCGGACCCGGAGGTCGAGGCGATCATCGTCGCCGTGTCCAAGGAGCTCGGCATCGAGCGCCGCGCGGTGACCGACGACGAGATCCTCGAGCGCTGCATGTACTCGATGATCAACGAAGGCGCGAAAATCCTCGACGAGGGGATCGCTCTCCGGGCGTCCGACATCGATACCGTGTGGATCAACGGGTACGGCTTCCCGGCGCACCGCGGTGGCCCCATGTTCTACGCAGACACGGTGGGCCTCCCGGTGATTTACGCGCGCGTCCTCGAGTTTGCGGCCAAGCATGGCAAGGTGTGGACGCCGTCGCCCCTTCTCGAGCGGCTCGCGCGCGAGAAAAAGACGTTCGCGTCCCTCGACGCCGACAAGGGTTGATCAAAGAGGAGTCGTCCGTGAGAGAAGCCGTCATCGTATCGACCGCACGCACCGCCATCGGCAAGGCCTACCGGGGCGCGTTCAACAACCTCGAGGCGCCGACGCTCGCATCGCACGCCATCCGCGCGGCGGTCGAGCGGGCGCGCCTCGATCCCGCCGAGGTCGACGACGTCGTCATCGGCGCGGCCGTGCAACAAGGGACGCAGGGGTACAACGTCGGGCGGCAGTGCGCGATCGCCGCGGGGTTGCCCGTCACCGTGTCGGGGATGAGCGTCGATCGCCAGTGTGCGTCCGGCCTCATGGCCATCGCCACGGCGGCCAAGGCGGTCGTCTTCGACGCGATGCCGATCGTCGTCGCGGGCGGGCTCGAGTCGATCAGTCTGGTGCAGAACGAGCACCGCAACGCGTTCCGGACGGCCGACCCGACGGTCATGGCGCGCAAGCCCGAGCTCTACATGGCCATGCTCGACACCGCCGAGGTGGTGGCCAAAAGATACGCGATCACGCGCGAGGCGCAGGACGTGTACTCGCTGGAGAGCCAGAAGCGCACCGCCGCCGCCCAAGAGCAGGGCAAGTTCGACGACGAGATCGTCCCCGTCACGTGCAGCAAGGCGATCACCAACAAGGACACCGGCGCCGTCACGTACGAAGAGGTCACTCTGCGCAAGGACGAGGGCAACCGCGCGGACACGACGCTCGAGGGCCTGCGCAAGCTCAAGCCCGTTCGCGAGGGCGGATCCATCACGGCGGGCAACGCCAGCCAGCTCTCCGATGGGGCCAGCGCGTGCGTCGTGATGGAGCGCAAGGTGGCGCAGCAGCGCGGCCTCACGCCGCTCGGCACGTACCGCGGCATGGCCGTCGCGGGCTGCGAGCCGGACGAGATGGGGATCGGCCCCGTCTTCGCGGTCCCGAAGCTGCTCGAGCGCAACGGGCTGAAGATGGCCGACGTGGGGCTCTGGGAGCTCAACGAGGCCTTCGCCGTCCAGGTGATCTACTGCCGCGACCGACTAGGCATCCCCGACGAGCGCCTCAACGTCAACGGCGGCGCCGTCGCGATCGGCCACCCTTACGGCATGAGCGGCGCGCGGATGGTGGGCCACGCCCTCATCGAGGGCAAGCGCCGCGGCGTGAAGTACGTCGTCGTCACCATGTGCATCGGCGGCGGCATGGGCGCCGCGGGCCTCTTCGAAGTGGCGCTGTCATCCTGAGGCCGAAGGCCGAAGGGCTCCACAGAAACCGCGGTTCACGTGGGGTCCTTCGCTCCCGCTCAGGATGACAGCAAACCCTTCGCTTACCCCCGCAGCCGGTAGCCGACGCCCGGTTCGGTGAGGAAATAGCGCGGGTTTGCCGGGTCTTCTTCGAACTTGTGGCGGAGCTGGCCGATGTAGACGCGCAGGTACTGCGTCTCCTTGGTGTACGCCGGGCCCCACACGGAGAAGAGGATCTGCTCGTGGGTCAGCACCCGGCCCGCCATCCGCATCATGGTGCCGAACAGCTTGTATTGCGTGGGCGTGAGGCGCACCTCACGGCCCGAGACGAAGGCGAGGCGCTTCTCGAAATCGATGCGGAGGTCGCCCACGTCGAGCGTGGCGGACGTCGTGTCGGCCTCTTCGCGCTGGGTCTGCCGGAGCCAGACGCGGACGCGCGCCAGCAGCTCGCTCGTCACGAACGGCTTGATCACGTAGTCGTTGGCGCCGGCGTCCAGCGCCGCCACTTTGTCGTGCTCTTCGCCCAGCTGGGACACGATGATGATCGGGGCGGCGGTCCATTCGCGGAGGCTCGTCGTCAGCTGGACGCCGTCGAAGCCGGCGGCGCCCGATTCGATGATCATCAGGACCGGGTTGTACTTGGCCGCCTGCGCGAGCGTGTCCCCGCTCGTCGTCGCTTCGACGACGCGCATTTGCTGCGCGGTGAGGGCGCTGCGCAGCGCTTTCCTCGTCCGCGAGTCGGCGGCCGCGACCAGGATGATGGGCAGGGCGGCCGGCGCCGTCACGAGTCTGTCCTCCGCGCCCGGGATGTCGGGACCCCTTCGGTATCATCCAGCCAGGTATAAAATAGACGTTAATTTCGGCCGGAAGGCCGTCGCCCGACGCTGCAAAGACCGCTTTTATTATTCGGTCACGACGCGAGACATGCACGCTACGGACACGACACAGAGTCCGCGTCCGCGCCGCCGTCGTACGGGTTCACGTATGTCAGCTTCGCCGTCCCCGTGACCTGATACGCGCCCGCGGCGTACGCGATCTCGTCCTGGGCCGGGATCGCGTAGACGCCCCCGTCGACCAGGAGCGAGAACATCCCGCCCGCCGGGAACGACCCTCCGGCTCCGAAGTCGTCGAGCGTCGCGACGAGCCAGTAGGGACCGGTGCCGATCACCCAGCCCGGGACGCTGACCCCCGTGACACCGGCGTCGCCGCTCACGTCGGCGCAGGGAGACTCCGCTGCACCGAAGAGGTACGTGCCACTGCTGCCGATCGCGCTCGTGTTCACCGCGGTGATCGTCAGCGGGCCCTGCCCGTTGCCTGCCGGTGTCAGGTTGGGCTCGCGCGAGACCGTGACCGTCAGCTTGCGCAGGGCGATGAGGTCGATCGTGATGTTCGTGGCCTGACCCGCCGTCAGGCTCACCGGGACGAGCGGAGCGTCCTCTATCCCCATCGAGAGGTCGAGGCCGCCAATCCACCACCCGGCTTGCAGCGTGCCGCCATCCGCGAGCGACGCGGGATTGTCGATGAAGATCGCGCGGACGTACACGGTCGCGGCCGGCAACTCGAACCGCACGGGCTTCACGGGCATCGACAGATCGACGAGCGCCGCTCCCCCGTCGGCGGTTCCCGCGTCGGGAGAGGGAAGGAGCACCGCGGCGAGGCCGGCGTCGACCGTAGGGTGGGCGTCGGAAAAGACGCCCACCGTCAGCAGGCCCTTGCCGTCGAAGTCGGGGTCGCTGAGAAAGGCGATGGCCTCGGGGCTGATCGTCACGCAAAGGGCTGCGTTCGTCGCGACGCTGGGGGCAGCGCACCCCGTGGCTCCGGCATCCCCCGCGTCCCCTCCGTCGCCCGTTGGCGCGCTCGCGCCGTCTTGAACCGCAGCCTCGGTTGCGGATCCCGCTTCCACGACCGGCATCGTGGCATCCGTCCCGCCGTCGCCGGGAGAGCCGGACGAAGTGCCGGAGCCGCCCCCGCCCCCGCAAGCGACCGCGATCCCAGCGGCGCAGGCCACCGTCGCCCCCACGAGACAGAGATTCAAGCGGTTCATCGTTGCAAAGCCTCCCGAGCGCGAATCATGGCCCGGTCTTGCCTGCCCTCCAAGGTCTTACGGAACGGCGCCGGGATCCGCGAGGATGGCCCGGGTGAAGCGGGCGCGTAGATAAAAGCCGCGCGGGACGGTGGATACCCGATCGCCGTCTTGACCGGGGGCGTCCGTGCGAACCCGCCCGTGGGCGGCCTTGGGACGCAGCTGGAGCCAGCGTCCAACGCGGGCCGACAGCCCTTCGATCCCTCCCGCCCCTACGCGCCCCAGGATCTCCTCGAAGTCGCCCGCGAGCACGTCTTCTTGCTCCGTCGTCGGCGTCCAGAGGCGCGCCTCGCCGATCGCGCGCGATCCGTCGGCCCTCGCCTCGACGGGGACCCAGAGGACCCTCGCGAGCTTCGCGCGGACCCAGGAGCCGTCCCACTCGGCGCGGTCGGCGTCGAGGAGCGAGACGCTGCACACGAACGTGGACTCGCTGGGCACCCCGCGCGTTCCCAGCGGGATCGTCTTGAGCTCCACGCGAAGCGCGGGAAAGTCCCACGTCGCGGCCGACCCGCCCGTCGCCCCGAGCGCTCGCTCGAGCAGCTCTCCCACTTTGCCCTTGGTGGCGACGGCCGCGCCGCGAAGGCTCAGCCCAAAGCGAGCGCTCAAAGACTCGAGGGACTGACCGCGAAGGGCCCGCGCACGGTCGAGGAGCTCCGCTTCGTCCTTCGGCGGCGCCGGCAGCATCTCGCGCCAAGGTACCAGCTTCGTTCCGCGCCTCCTTGGGGCTAGAAAGGGCAAGGATGGGCACACGTACCGCGATCGTCGTCGAAGGGGGAGCGATGAGAGGCATCTTCTCCGTCGGCGTCCTCGACGTGTTCCTCGAGCGGGGCTTCGAGCCGTTCGATCTCGCCATCGGCGTCTCGGCGGGCGCGTGCAACCTGGCCTCCCACGTCGCCCGGCAACCGGGTCGCAACTGGCGCTCGTACTTCAATCTCATGACCCGGCGCGAGTTCATCGACGTGCGACGCGCCGTGCGGCGCGGATCGATCGTCGACCTCGACTGGCTCTGGGCCACGCTCGCCGAGCGCGACCCCCTCGACGTCGCGGCGCTTGACCGGTCGCCCGTCGAATTCGTCGTCGTCGCCACGGCCATGGAGACGGGCGAGCCCGTCTACTTGCGCCCCGGTCCAGTCGACATGTTCGACGTGCTGCGAGGCTCGTGCGCGCTGCCGGGCCTTTACCGCGGGCGCGTGTCGCTCGACGGCGTCTCCCTCGTCGACGGCGGCGTATCGGACCCCATCCCCGTCGCAGAGGCGTACCGGCGCGGCGCCCGGCGAATCGTGGTCGTGCGATCGCGACCGGCGGCCGCCGTGAAGAAGAACAGCTTCCTATCGTCGCGCCTCACGCCCCTCCTGTTTCGCGAGTACCCGGTCCTCGCGCGGGCCATGTTCCGCACCGCGGAGCGGTACCAGGAGGCGGTGCGGTGGATCCACGCGCCGCCCGGTGACTGCGAGGTCGTGCATGTTGCGCCGGAAGGGGAGATGGCGACGTCGAGGATGACGCAGGAGAGGGGGAGGCTCGAGAGGGACTATGCGATGGGGAGGGGGGCGGGGGAGAGGGTGGTGAGGGAATGGGCGTGAGCGCGGGGGCGTGCGCGTGCGCGGGCGCGTGCGC
>PLIR01000570.1 GCA_003139415.1 Myxococcales bacterium
CCCGCGCTTGCGTGTGCGCCCGCGTCCGCGCCCGCGCTTGCGTGCGCGCCCGCGTCCGCGCCCGCGCTTGCGTGCGCGCCCGCGCCCGCGCTTGCGTGCGCGCTCGCATTCCCCCTAGACCGGTTCGTCGTCGTCTTGGGCGTCGGTGGCGAAGGCGGCGGTCTTCGGGCGGCCCTGGTCGTCGACGGACAGGAGTTGCTCGACGCGCTTCTCGGCCGCGTCGAGGCGCGTCTGCGAGATGCGCGAAAGCTTCACGCCCTCCTCGAAGAGTCGTAGCGACTCCTCGAGGGGCAGCTCGCCTCGCTCGAGCTGTTGCACGATCTCCGTCAGCCTCTTGATGGCCGTTTCGAACGAGGTCGTCGCCGCCTGCCCGTCCGGCGTCGAGAGCGCGTCCGCGGGGGCTGTCGTCCTCTGGGTCATGGCGCGGAAGCAGAATACGGCTGGTCGCCTGGCGCAAGCTGGAGCCGTCCCTCACCGGGCGGAACTCCCGGGACAAGGGCGAAGCCTTCGTCGTCGAAGGCGACGGGGATCGCCAGGCCGTCGCTCCGCACGAAGAACCCCCGCGCGTCGGTGGGCAGCGTCGCGCCTTCCGCGGGTGTCAGGCGGATCCAGAGCACTTCGCGGGCGGGTGCCGTGCCGCCGAGCGGTCTGTCCGTCAGGCCCTGCTCCGCCGTCCAGCGCGCCTCGCGATCGGGATCCAGCCGGGCGGCCAGGGCGAGCGTTCGCGCGCGTGCTGGGGAGGGATCGCCCGTTCGTGCCGCCAGCGCTTCGACGACGGCGCGGCGCACGAAGGCGTCGGCCTCCCAGACGTAGGCCCGCGAGAGCCGCTCGGCCGCATCGGCCCTCGCGCTCGCTCCGAGTCCGCGCGCCGCATGGGCGCGAAGAAGCGGATTGCTCGAGCCGAGCAGGGTGTCGACCGCGGCGCGCGCGCGCTCCTCGGTGCGTCGACCGAGCGCGAACGCCGCGAGCGGCGCGTCCGGTCCGCCTGCGGTGGCGCGGTCGACGAGAGCTGTCGTCGAGAGCGACGAGCGGTCGACCCGGGCGCCCGCCCACCCGAAGGCGAGCATGGCGCGCACCCGCGCGTCGGGTTCGATAGCCATGCGTTCGAGCAGGCGCTCGTCGCCCGAGGGCGTCGCGACCGCCGTCGCGGCGAGCGCACCGGCGACGCGGACCCGTCGATCCACATCTTTCAATGCCGTCTCGGTGGGCCGCTCGCCCAGGGCGATGAGCGCGAGCAGCCCCACGGAACGGTCGCCGGCGTCGGCGGAGGCGGCCATCGCGCCGAGGAGCGCGTCGAGCCGCGCGCTGCGGTCTCCGCGTGTGAAGCGCCGGACGAAGTAGGCTCGCGCAGCGAGGCGCCTGCGGGCCGCGGCCTCGCCGCCGGCGGATGGATCGTCGAGCGCTTCGAGTGCGTCGAGGGCCGCGCTGCTCGGCGAATGGGCGATCGCGGCCGCCGCGTCGCCGCCGAAGCGAGGGTCCACGAGGAGGGCGGCGAGGGCGCGCACGGCGGACGGAGCGGACTGCCGTCCGAGCGTCACGATGGCCTGCGCGCGCAGCTCGGGACCGGAGGACGCGCCCGCCCGCGCTGCCACAGCCCGGGTCACGTCTTCATCCTGGATGTTGCGCGCGAGGGTGAGCCCTTCGGCCGCCGTCGCGTCGGCGTCGACGAGGGTCGTCACGGCCTGCGGCGCCTCGCGGGCACCCAGACGAACGAGCGCCCTGACCGCCGCGACCCGGACGGGGCCGCCGGCGTCGGTTCCGTCGTCGTGCAGCGCCGCTCGGGCTGCATCGAGTACGCGCGTGTCCGCGCACGCGCTGAGCGCGTCGATCGCCGCCGCGCGAAGCGCCGGGTCGCTCGCGCGCGCCGCACCGAGGACCGAGTCGAGCGTTCGCAGGTCGCCCACGTCGGCCGCGAGCGCCACCATCGCAGGCGTCGTGAGCACGACTCCGCCCAGGGCGACGGGCGCCGACGGCGGATGGACCGCGAGCGCGTCGATCGCCGCCGCCCGGCCGGGCCCGGCGCCGCGAGCCATCGCGATCAGGGCCTCGATCGCCAGGGTGCTGCCCGACCCGGCCAGGGCGATGGCGGCTTCTCGTCGCGCGAGCATGACTCGCGCGGCGTCGTCGACGTCGGCCTTGCCTCCCTCGTGATCGGGCAGGGTCCCGACGCGAAACGCGAACGACTCGTTCGGCGCCGAGACGAGCGAGGCGAGCGCCGCGCGAGCCTCTTCGCGGTCCGCCCAGTCCGCGAGCCCCCGGACGACCGCGAGGACGGCGCGCGGGTCGGTCCTCGCGATCCCGTCGGTCGGCATGTGGGGATCGAGGCCGTGCGACGAGTCCGTCCCCGCAGCGCGCTCGAGCAGGGCCAGCGCCTCGGACGAGTGCATGCTGGCTGCCTGCTCCACCCCGCGAAGGCGTTCGTCCGGGTCGTTCGAGCGGAGCAGACGCGCCGCATCGTCGACCCCGACGCGCTCCCGGAGGCTCGCCGGGGGGCCGCCGCCCTCCGTCGAAGAAGGGACTCCGACGGGGGTCGTGCTCTGCGCTTGCGCGGCCGCGCCGCCTGTCCGGGTCGCGGCGACGAGCACGAACGCGGCGGCGGCAAGGGCGCGGGGGCGGCGCATGCTTCAGTTGGCGGAGGTCGTCTCCGGCCGCGGCAGCGCCGGCTCCGACTCGTCGCTGCGACCGGCCTTCTGGCGGTGCTGCCAGCGCTTGATCGCGCCGCTCAGGATCTCGCCGATGAGCGTGCGGTAGTCCGTGCGCGCGCCGTTGGCGATGAGGCACAGGTCGCTGTAGTCGGGCGTGAGCCCGGGCAGCGGGTTCACCTCGATGACGTAGACGCGTCCGCCCGGCGTGAGGCGCAGGTCGATCCGGGCGACGTCCCGGCACCCGAGCGTCATGAACGTCGTCCGGCAAGAACGCTCGACCGCGCGAAGCTCGTCCTTCGTCAGGTTCGCCGGGCACTCGTAGCGCACGTGCTTTTGCCAGTCCTGCTTGCAGGCGTAGTCGTAGACGGGCCGCTCTTTGGCCTCGAGGAACACCACCTCCATCGGCGGCAGCACCCGCGGCCGTCGCTCGCCGAGCAAGCCCACCGTCAACTCCCGTCCGAAGATGTACTCCTCGACGAGGGCCGGCTGCCCGTAGCGATCGATGAGGGCGCGCGCGACCTCGCGGAGCTGCCCCTCGTCGTCGCAGACGCTCTTGCCGGAGATCCCCTTGCTCGTCCCCTCCTGGTTGGGCTTGACGATCACGGGGTAGCGCAGCGGCCGGAGCTTCTCGCGTCCCGTGACGAGCACCTGGAAGGCGGGGGTGTCGACGTCGACGAGGAGTCGCTTGGCCAGCGCCTTGTCGAGGCAGATCGACAGCGTCGCCGAATCGCTGCCCGTGTAGGGGATGCCGAGCAGCTCGCACAGACTCGGGATCTGCGCCTCGCGGCTGCGGCCCACCATCCCCTCGGCGATGTTGAAGACCACGTCGACGCTCGCCTTGGCCAGGACGCGCGGGAACTCGGCCGTCGCCTCCAGCGGCACGACCTCGTGCCCGTGGCTCTCGATGGCGCGCGTGATGGACTGGATCGTCTCGGGCGCGTCGAACTCGGCCTCGCGGTCGTCGCCCGCGTGCGAGTCGATCCGCTTCATGTTGAAGGCCAGGCCGACGCGCAGGCTCGTACGGCGCGACCGGGTTGGGCGTGCCTTTGGCGCATCGAGCATCGACGTGAGCCCGTGCCGTGCGGCGGCGGAGCGGAGCACGGCCAGGACGGTGGCGTCGTACGTCAGCCCGATCGCGCGCGTCGCCGCGAAGAGGGCCCCGTCCCCTGCGAAGCTCGGGATCGCCGTCGCGCTGAGGAAAAGCACGTCGCCGTCGGGGGTGACGCGGAAGTCCAAGGCGGCGACGTCACGGAGGGCGAACGCCGCCAGGGTGCGCCCCGTCAGGTCGCGCAGGCGTTCGTGCACGGCCGGCGGCAGGCGAGCCGGGGCGATGCGCCGGACCATCTCCGTGTCGACGTTGGCCAGACGGTAGTCGAGGATGTCGTGTCGGCGAGGGTACGCCGGGTCGATGACCATCTCGACGGGGGGCAGCGGCGGTTGCCCCTCGACGTGGACGACGCGCACGTCGAGCCCGGAGACGAACCGCTCGACGATAGCGCCGTCCGGGTACCGCTCGAGCAACGCATCCAGCATGTGGCCGAGGGCGATGGGGTCGTCGACGACGTTGTCCTGCCCGATGCCCTTGCTCGAGCCCTCGAAGTTGGGCTTGACGATGGCGGGGTACGGCAGCTCGTCGAGGCCACCGACCTTGAGCGAAGCCTCGGTCACGAAGCGTCCGCGCGGGCTCGGTACGCCCCAGCCGGCGAGCTGCTTCTTGGTCAGGGCCTTGTCGAGGGTCACGCAGAGCGTGTACGCGTCGCTCCCCGTCGAAGGGATGCCAAGCTCTTCGAACAAGGCCGGATAGAACGCGCGGCGCGTCTTGCCGCGGTGCCCCTCGGCGAGGTTGAACACGATGTCCGGCGCGAAGGCCTCGAGGCGTGTGACCAGAAGCGACGCTGGACCGGTGACGTCGAACGGCTCGACGCGGTGCCCCGCGCGCTCCAGCGCCCGCTCGATCGCGGAGATCGTCTCCGGCGAGTCGAACTCGGCCTCGTCCTCGGACTCGGTGACGCGAAGGTTGTGCGTGAGCGCGATCCGCATCCCTTGGCCAGCGCAGCAACTATACCGAATGCGCAGCCCACGGGGGCCAGAACGTGGTGCGCGCCGTTACTCGGCGTCGCCGCTCGCGGCGCGGAGCTCCGAAGGCAAGTCGTGATCCATGCGGACGCGCTTTACCTCGAGGTAGCGCGCGGAGTGCGGGTTGGCCGCGACGACGATGGGCAAGCGCCCGACGACGCTCACCCCGAGCTGGCGCAGCGCCGTCACCTTTGCAGGGTTGTTCGTCATCAACCGAACGCTCTCGATCCCGAAATGGGCGAGCATGTCCGCCGCCACGTCGTAGCGCCGCGCGTCGATCGGGAGGCCGAGCAGGCGGTTGGCCTCGATGGTGTCATGGCCGCGCGCCTGGAGGTCGTATGCGCGGATCTTGTTGGCGAGACCTATGCCGCGCCCCTCTTGCCGGAGGTAAAGGACTGCGCCTACCCCGGCGCGCGCGACCATCGCCATCGCACGGTCGAACTGCTCCTTGCAGTCGCACTTGAGCGAGCCGAACACCTCGCTCGTGATGCACTCGGAGTGGACGCGGACCAGCACGTCGTGCCGGCCGCGCAGGCTGTCCGGGTCGCCAAAGACGAGCGCCACGTGCTCTTGCGAGAGCGCCGCCCCGTCGCCGGAGGGGCGGACGTCGCGGAAAACGTGCGTCTCGAACAGGCCGTGCCGCGTGGGGATTGTGGCCTGGCTAAGCCACTCTGTTTGTGTGCCTTGAGGCCGGATCACCCTTTTGGGGACGTGCATCTCAACTTCCGATGGTGGGGGGCAAAGTAGCGTCGCGGCCGTTTGGTCCGCTGCGCGTCTGGTGGGTTCAAGGTAGGGACGAGTCGCCCTCGCGTCAAATGCGTGAGGCTGCTGGAGCGACGCGGCCTTGGCGTTACGATCTCGCGCTGACGCCGGCGCCTCGCGACGCCGTGCGGCAGAGGCGCGTCAGCATCTCGCCGAGGATGACGTCCGCGCCGCGGCGGGAGCTCTTGAGGGCGAGGTCTGTCTCGGCGAGAACGAGGATCCAGCGCTCGACCTCTCTTGCCGGGATGGCGCGCGCCTTGGCCGCGAGTTCGCGGGCGCGGTACGGCTGAAAGACGCCGGCCGTGCGCGCGGCATCATCGGGACCGGCGCCGGACTCGACGGCGGCCTGGAACTTGGCAAGCTGCCGGACCGACCAGGCGAGCGCTCCGAGCAGCGGCAGCCCTCGGTCCCTCGGGTCGTAGGCGTCGTCGAGCGTGCGCACGGCGCGCGCGAGGTCCCGGGCACCCACCGCGTCGACCATGGCCCAGGTGTCCGACGTGCGCACGCGGGCCACACACGCTCCAACGGCCGACTCGTCGACGGGCGCCCCCGGGCCCGCGTAGAGCGCCAGGCGCTCGACGGCGTCGTCCAACGTGGACAGATCCGGGCCGGCCAGCGCGGCGAGGAGCTCGGCGACGTCGCGCTCGATCGCGTGCCCCTTGGCCGCGAACCGATCCACGATCCAGCCGGGCAGCATGCGGCTGTCGAGCGGGTCGCACGGGACGAGGAAGCCTTGCTTTCGCGCGGCCACGGCGAGCCGTCGCCGCCCGTCGATCTCCGATCCGACGATGACGACGCACGACGAGTCGACCGGGGCGCTGGCGTACTCGGCCAGCCGATCGAAGGGCGAGGAGGCCGACTCGGTCGAGTCCCACCGTTCGGCGCCGCGCACCAGCACGAACCGCCGGCGCGCCATCATCGGCACCGTCCGGGCCGCTGAGACGACGGCCTCGACGTCGACCTCGCCCGCGGTGAACTTGTCCTCGTTGAAATCGGCGAGCCCGCCCGCGAGACACGCCGCTCGCAACTCGGCGACGACCTGATCGCGAAGAAGTCTCTCTTCGCCCACGATGACGTACACGGCAAGGATGTGACCGCTCTGTGCCTGGGCGATCGCGTCGGCGGGGGTCATCTTTTTGTGAGCATAGATTGGGTCATCGTCCCTGCTAAAGTCACGCGTGTTGTCGCACGACCACGTCGTACCGGGTGGGATGAATATGCATCGCTTTCACTTGAATCTTGGAGTGGTCAGCATCGGGGCGGCGCTCGTCGCCGGCTGCGGCAGCAGCAGCGGGAAGGGAGGCGGGAGCGAGAACACCGACGCGGGATCCGCGAGCGACGCCTCGCCTGCCTCCGACAGTTCGTTGTTGGCCGACACGTCGCCGCCGTTCGATGGCTCGACGTCCGACGGTGCGCCGACCTCGACGGAGGCGGGACCGGGAGACGCGTCGGCGAGCGACGCCGGAGAAGGGGGCCTTCCCCCCGCGGCCGTGCCGTCGTTCATCGTCGTCGATCAATTCGGATATCGCACTTCGGACGCCAAGGTCGCGGTCGTGCGAAATCCCGTAAAGGGTTTCGATGCGTCGCCCTTCACCCCGGGCACGACGTATCAGTTGAAGAACTCCACGTCGGGTCAGGTCGCGCTCCAAAGCGCGCCCGCAATCTTCAACGCCGGCGCGACGGACACTCCATCCGGAGACGAGACGTGGTGGTTCGACTTCTCGAGCGTCACCACACCCGGCACGTACTACGTGCTCGACACCGACCACTCGTTCCGCTCGGCGACGTTCCAGATCGCCGACGACGTCTACGCGAACGTCCTCGTCCAGGCCGCGCGGTCGTTCTACTACCAGCGTGACGGCATCGCGAAGATCGCCACGTACGCCGGCCAGTGGTCGGACGACTTGGCCCACGCGCAGGACGAAACGTGCACGCCGTTCGGGGAGCTGGAAGGCGGCGTGCCCGACTCGGGCCAATCGCTCGACCTCAGCGGCGGATGGTTCAACGCCGGGGGCGACGAGAACAAGTACTCGATCTGGGCCGCGACGAACGTCGTCGAACTGCTCCGCGCCTACACCGAGGGCACGGCGGCGTTTTCGGGGACCGCAGGCGACAACTACAACATCCCCGAGTCCGGGAACGGCGTGCCCGACATCCTCGACGAGGCCTCCTGGGGTCTCACGTGGCTTGGCAAGATGCAGCTCGCCAACGGCTCGGTCTTGACGGTCGTCGGCAACTGGGCCGACGGATCGACGACCAACGGCGCCGACCCGCCGTCGTCCGACCTCGCGCCGTGCGTGTACGGGCCTTCGAGCGCATCGGCGACGTGGTCGGCCGCGGCAGCCTTTGCCTACGGCGCGATCGTGCTGCAGCCGTTCAACGCGACGCTCGCCTCGACGCTGAAGTCCCAGGCGATCTCGGCGTGGACCTGGGCGTCGGCGAACCAGAACGTGACCTTCGACAACAACACGCCCCCCAGCGCGCTGAACATCGGCACCTACGATCAAGAGCTCGACGCGG
>PLIR01000321.1 GCA_003139415.1 Myxococcales bacterium
CGGCCCGACTCGGACATCACGTCGCCCGAGCGGCTCAAGGGAAGGCGCCTTGCGCTGCCCGCGTTTCGCAAATCCGATATCGAAGAAAACCGCCGCGGCCGCAGCATCGCGCGCGGGATGAGCCTTGCCGGTTACAAGGGAGCGCTCGCGTCCGCCGGGCTCACGTTCGACGACGTCAAGCTCGTGGAGGTCGGGGGCGGTGAGGGACGCCGTGACCGCGCCGACGGTCTCGGCGAGCTGTGGCAGGGTATCGAACCGCTCGTGCGGGGCGAAGTGGACGCAGTTTATGTGAAGGGCGCATCCGCGGCCGACGCTGCCCGACGTCACGGTGCCGTCGTCGGGATCGATCTCGACAAGCTGCCCGACCGCCGATTCCGCGTGAACAACGGCACGCCGCGCCCGATCACGGCGCACGAAGACCTCATCGCGCATCACTTCGATCTGCTCGTCCGCTTTTTGCACCAGACGCTGCGCGCCGCCGAATGGGCCAAGACGAACCTCGACGGGATCCGCAAGGTGCTCGAGGGCGAGACACGCTCCGGAGCCGAGGGCGTGAAGGAGGCCTATCGCGACGGCTTCCACCTCGCGCTCGCGCCGGATCTGTCCGCCGAGCGCGTCGCGCTCTTCCGGCAGCAAAAGGACTTCCAGCTGGCGTACGGGTTCCTCGACCGCGACTTCGACTACGACGCGTGGATCGATCCGCGCCCGTTGAAGGCCGCGCAAGAGAGGCTCGCGGGTTCGACGGCGCGTCGGAGCCCGGCGTCAGCGACCTTGCCCGCGCTCACCTGAGTGTGAACGCCAGCCGGCCGGTGGGCGGGAAACGCGCCATCGGCCGGCGCCTCGGACCGAGGCGTTTAGCAACGCGCCGGTTCTTCCGGCGCGAGCCAGTGCCCGAGCTTCGTCTGCTTGGCGAAGAGATATGCAGCATTCTCCGCGTTCGGCGCCGTGACGAGGGGCACGCGGCCGACGATGCGCAGCGGGTAGCCCTCGAGGGCGGCGAACTTCGCCGGGTTGTTGCTCATCAAGCGGAACGTCGTTACGCCGAGCATCGTCAGAATCTGCGCTCCCACATCGTAGCGGCGCGAGTCGATGGGGAGGCCGAGTTCGAGGTTGGCCTCGACGGTGTCGCGGCCCTCGTCCTGAAGCTTGTAGGCGTGCAGCTTGTTGATCAAACCGACACCCCGGCCCTCATGGCCACGCAGATAGACGACGACGCCGAGGCCCTCTTCGGCAACCAGGGCGAGCGCAGAGTCCAGCTGGGCGCCGCAGTCGCATCGCATCGAGCCAAAGAGGTCGCCGGTGAGGCACTCGGAGTGCACCCGGACGAGGACGCCGTCGCGCCCGCTCGGCTCGCCGCGCACGAGCGCGACGTGTTCGACCCCCTCGACCAGATCCCGAAAGACGCGGAGCGTGAACGGGCCGTGGCGCGTCGGGAGCCTGGCCTCTGCGACCTGTTCGACGATTGGCTCGCTCCGCCGGCGATACGCGACGAGATCCTCGATGCGGATGAGGGGAAGGTCGTGGGTTCGCGCAAATTCCTCGAGCGCCGGCAGGCGCATCATGCTCCCATCTTCGTGGGTCAACTCGCAGAGGGCGCCCACGGGCGATAGGCCCGCGAGGCGCGCGAGATCGGACGCCGCCTCGGTGTGACCGCGGCGCTTGAGCACGCCCCCTTCGCGGACGCGAAGGGGGAACACGTGGCCCGGGCGGACGAAGTCCTCGGGCGCCGAGTTGTCGGCCGATAGCGCGCGAATGGTGGCGGCCCGATCGGCCGCCGAGATTCCCGTCGTCGTTCCCTCGCGCAAGTCGACAGTGACGGTGAAGGCCGTGCCGTGGGCGTCCTCGCCGCGCGCCACCATCGGAGGCAGGTGCAGCGCGTCGCATCGGTCGCCGGGCAGAGCCACGCAAAGGACCCCGCTCGTGTGGCGAAGGACGAACGACACCACCTCGCGACTTGCTCTTTCGCCGGCGAAGATGAGGTCGCCTTCGTTCTCTCGGCTTTCGTCGTCGACGACGATGACAGGGTCGCCTTTGGCGATCCGTGCGATGGCAGTCTCGATGCTGGTGAACGGCATAGCCTTGATCACGCGGGGGAAATTCCGCGCCGGTCACGACGAACGTAGCGCCGCAGCCTACGAGCGTCCACTAAAACAGACACAGATTCATGGGATTTCACCTGAGCAAGGTCCCGATGATCGACCTAGCGCCGGCGAAGACGCGGCGCCGCTGCCGGCGGCGCCGTCAGCGGTATGGCTCGCCGGGCCTTCAGGAGAGTCGACCGGAGTGCAGCGAGGCCTCGCCGTCGGCGCGGCCTTCGCCGAGGACTTCTCCAAGTTGTCACCCGAAGAGATCGAGCGCCGTCGCAAGCTGCTCTACAACCAACGCCGGCGCCGACCTCGGGAGGGATCTGAGCCCGCGTGGAAGCCTCGCCGCGATCGAATCGAGCGACCGACACATCTACTTCCTTCGGCACGCCCCGCCGTCCAGGCCGGGTCACTCGTCGACCAGGACGCGTCCCACGGGCGCCAGGTGCTCACTCAGCCGACGGTGGCTCTCACGGTCTCTTGCTCAGCCAACCAGGCCCCATACCGCATGGCAGCGCGGACCTGCTCCGACGTCAGATCGTACTCGGCGCAGATCTCGGGGACACCGACCCCGCCAGCGAGCTGGCCAAGCACTCTTAGGGCGACCGGCACCCGTGTCCCGGCGATGACGGGCTTCCCGAACGCGACCTTGGGGTCAGCCGTCACGCCAGGGACGATCTCGATGGCCGTGGACGAAGCTTACCCTGTTCTCTCGGGTTGGCCGGCCTGCCGTACCGGACTGCCGCCTTCAGGATGAGGCGTCGCCCTGGCCTGCGTTCCTGCGCCTTCGCATCGCCTCTGCTGCAAGGACCTCCGCAATCGCCCAGCGGCCTTCGGTCACAGCGGCGGCCAGGGCGGCTGCGAGTTCGGACTCGGATATCGTCCATGGACTGGTCTCGGCTGGTCGCGAGTGGTCGCGAACGGTCTCGAGTCGGGGCGATTGAACTTGCCCCTCGGGCGCAAGATCCCGCGTAGTTACCGATGTTTTGGGGGCATTTGCGGCTCGCGTTCGAGTCCCGTCCACCCCGCTNNCGCTCTGTCTGAGGCGCCGCCAGTCGGCGGCGCCAGACCATAGTCCGGGACTCGGCGCCGGCTGGACTGCGCAGCGCTCCGTCCACCCGTCGTCGAGTCCCGTCCACCAAACGCTCTGTCTGAGGCGCCGCCAG
>PLIR01000252.1 GCA_003139415.1 Myxococcales bacterium
AGCCCCGCGTAGCCGTTGTCCGTTAAATAAACGGTCTGCGCGTCCACGACGATGGCCACGCCGGCGAGGAAGCCGCTGGCGACGACGGTCGGGACGCACGAGCCGAGCGTGCAGCCGAGCACCGCGTTCCGGGTCCCGGCGTCGGTGGCGAGAGGCGCCAGCCAGTAGACGCTCGTGCCATCGGTCGCGAGGGGCCCCGGATAGACTAGCCCCGACGCGGCGGCGATCGGCTCGAGCGAGGCGATGGGCGCGCTGGCGATGAACCCCTGCGCCGGATCGAGCTCCGACCAGTAGACGTCGCCGTCCGGCCCGCCGGCCAGCGCGAGGCCGACGCTCCCCAGAGGGTCGATGGATCCCATGGAAAGGGGCGCGCTCCCGTCGACCGCGATGGCCCGGAGCAGACCGTCGGTGTTCGTGAAGAAAATGCGCCGCCCGTCGGTGACCAAGTTGGTGGGCGTCCCCTCCCCCGACTGGCCGCCCATGAAGAGCGTCGAGGCGTCCGGGCTCAGTCCATCCTTGAGCACGGAGTAAATTCCGAAGCCGTCGGTCCAGTAGAGCGCCACGTCGTCGAGCGCCATGTCGTACGCGACCGAAACGGCCAGCTGGGTCGTGCCGAGGGCGCAGCCGACGCTGGGGCACCGCCAGACTCCCGTGACGTCGCCCCAGTAGATCCCGCCGTCTTCGACCGCGACCGAGAGGGGGTAGTCGGCCGACTGATAGAGGATCACCGATTTGCCCGTGGTCTTGTCGGTGCGCGTGATCGTGTCGTTGTTGTTGTCGGTCCAGTAGAGAAAGGAGTCGTCCTGGGCGAGGCCGTAGGGCGTCACGCCGGCGTCGGCCCCGACGAGGGCGAAGGCCTGGCAGTCCCCCGCCGAGCACCGTCCGCCAAGGCAGTCATGGCCGCAGCGGCCGCAATTGGAGGCGCTGCTCATCGTGTCGCCGCAAGGTGAGGCCTCGACGGTGGACGCGTCGCCTCCGTCGGCCACCACCGCGGGCGCCATGGCCTCGACCGCGCCGCCCGAGTCGACGACGTGGTCGGCGGTCGCCGCGTCGGCCGGCTCCGGGACGTCGCTCACGCCGAGCACCGCGTTGCACGCGACCGCGCCGCCCACGGCGACGAGCGCCCCGACCCCCAAGCGACGAACCGCGGCGCCGACGAGCCTCATGGCTACTTCGCGAGCCTCCACAAGCGCCCGTTCGGCGATTGATTGTCCGTCCAGTACACCGCGACGTCGTCGACGACGACCGCGAAGGGCCCGGACATGCCGGTCGCGAGGACCGTCGGCGTGCACGAGCCGAGACCGCAGCTCAGGATCTTCGCGCCGTCGCCGCCGTTGTAGGGGACGTTGGACCAGAAGAGGGTGACGCCGTCGCTCGCCACGCCGTAGGGATAGGGCTGGTCGCTGGCGACGTCGGTTGCGCTGAGCGCCGCCGTCGACGCGCCCCAAACGCTCCCGCCCGAGGGCGAGCTCGCGCTCACGCTCCAGTAGACCGACCCGCTGTAGAGCGCGAGCCCGTTGCTCCCCGCGGCATTCGCGGTTCCCGTGACGACGGCGCCCCCGTCACCCAGCGCGACGGCGTGTAAGAGGCCGTCGTCGGCCGTGAAGTACACGCGCAGCCCGTCGGAGGCCACCTGCGAGGTGTCCGCGTCTCCCTCCCAGAGAGCGGAGCCCGTCTCGCCGTTTCCGTACTTGTGGGCGGCGTAGATCGCCGGGCCCTCCTCGGACCAGTAGATGCCCACGTCGTCGATGGCGAGGTCGTGCCCGCCGCTGATCACGTTCGCGACCAGCGTCGCATTCTCGGAGAACGAAGTCTTCGGGGTACTCCAGATTCCTTTGGAATCGGCCCAGTAGACGCTGGCGTCGTCGACGGCGATCCCGACTGGGACGGCGGCTTGGTCGTAAAGCGGCGCCGTCTCTCCCGTCGTCTTGCTCGTCCGGTAGACCGTGGCGTACGTGTCGGTCCAGTAGAGGAAGGAATCGTCCTGCGCCAGCCGAAATGGCGCTACGCCCGAGTCGCCCCCGACGAGAGCGACGGGCAGGCACGAGCCGACCTGGCAGGCGCCGCCGAGGCAGTCGTGTCCGCAGGTGCCGCAGTTGTGTGTGTCCCCTTGCAAGTCGGCCGGCGTACAGACGGACGAGGCCTCGGCGCCTTGCACGCCGGAGTCGCTCGCGGCGTCCGGCCCGGTGCTGGTCGTCGCCGAAGAATCGCCGCCGTCGTCGGAGGGCGCCCCCGCCTCGGGGCCCTCGACGACGGGGATGGGGACATCGTTGATGCCCAGGATCGCATTGCATGCGGCAGCGCCCGCGACGGCGCAGACCACGGCGCTCACGAGGTGACCCGAGCCTCTGCGCGGCGCGCTAGACATCGGTCACCATTGAACGGCCAACGGCCTGCCATTGTAGTCCGGGTCCGCGCTGGTGTTTCCCACCTCGCCATCGCCGTCGTAGCCCCAGCAGTACACGCCTCCCCAGGCAATCGCGCACGTCTGCTGGAGGCCCGCGGCGAGGGCCGAGACGTTGGTCAGGCCGTCGACGACCACCGGCGACGTGCTGTCCGCCCCGGAGTCTCCCGAGCCGGTCCCGAGCTTTCCGTGGGATCCCGCGCCCCAGCAGACGGCCGATCCGTCCGAGCGCGCAGCGCAGATCGTGGCGGAGGTGCTGCTGGTCGACAGCGCCACCGCGTCGCTCAAGCCCGAGACGGCGACGGGGGTCGACGAGGAGGTGGTGATTCCGTCTCCGAGCTCACCGTCGTCGTTCAAACCCCAGCATTGCACCTCGCCCCCCGAGATCAGCGCGCAGCCGCCTGCGGACCAGGCGGTGACCGCGATCGCATTCGTCACGTTCGAGACGGGCCCGGGCCCAGAGCTGGTCGTCTCCGTCCCGTTCCCAAGCTCGCCGTCGGCGTTGTAGCCCCAGCACTCGATGGTGCCGCCCGAGAGCAGCGCGCACGTGTGGTCCGCGTCCTGGATGCCATCGCCGCCGACGGCGATCGCGGTGACGTTGCTCAAGCCAGGCACTGGCGTCGGCGTCGGCGAACAGGTGTCGACACCGCCGTTGCACGACGTGGAAAGGGTGGTCCCGAGCTCACCGTAGTCGTTGGACCCCCAGCACTCGACGGTGCCGCCGGAGAGCAGGGCGCACGTGTGGGTTACACCGGCCGCGATCGCGGTGACGTTGCTCAGCCCCGCCACGACCGTCGGCGTCGCCGTACCCTGTCCATCGCCGATCTCGAGCCCCGGTACGAACGGCGTGCCGCCATCCGCGGCGAGCTCCACCCCGAGCTGGCCGAACGAGTTGTCGCCCCAGCACGCGACCGTCTCGTTCGAGAGCACGGCGCACGCGTGCGCGTAGCCCGCCGCGATGGCGGTGGCGCTCGGCGCGTCGACGACGAGCGGATCGGCAAACATGGTGACCGCGGCGTTGCCGTATCCGAGCAAGCTGCCCGAACCCGGCGTCCCGCCCCACGCCTCGAGCGTCCCGTTGGAAAAGAGCGCGAACGACGCCTGGTACGCGGTGGCGATGGCGACGGGTCGGGCGCATGCGCGCGAAGCGGGAGCGCCGACGCAGAGGGCCGTGACGGCGCATTCGTTGCCGCAGCTCCCGCAGTTGCCGGGCTGGCCGAGGTCCGTCTCGCAGACGTCGACCGCGTCGCCCGAGCAGTGGGCCCAGCCGGGGATGCACGTGAGCGCGTTCGCCTTCGCGTCGGAGACGCCCGTCTCGGCGGCGCTCCCGTCGGCGTTCGAAGAGGATGCCTCCGGCGCGGCGCCGGCGTCCGTGATTGCGCCGGCGCCGTCGGTCGCGGCGGCGTCGGCGCTCGGGTGGCCCGTCGGCAGGGCGCCGCTGTTCGAGCTGCAGGCTGCCGACAGAAGCAGTGCGGCGCCCGCGGGCAGCGGCGACGCGCGGACGACGGCTCGCAGGCCGCTACGCACGCGTCACCGCTGCACGAGGAGCGAGGGCGGAGGTGGTCGAGGACTGGTCGTTCGCGACCGTCATCGGAAGACCCCGACGACCGTCAGCCCGGCCGTCCCCGGAGCCACGTTCGCCTCGACGTGCAGGGGGGCGTTCGTGCCGACGGTCGCCGCGGACGCGCGCGGTGCCGTCAGGAACAGCACCGCGGCCGTGACCAGCGCGGCGCCGCCCGCGGCGAACGCGATGGTCGAGACTGTCCCGTCGGTCACCGCCCCGTCGTGCTCGGTCACGGCCGCCCCGTGATTGGGGCAATTCATCGGCGAGGAGCAGTCGTCCTTCGACGCCGACCACTTCGAGCTTGCAAGGAGACCAAACACGGACCCCGCCGCGACGCCCGCCAGACCAACGGCCCCGACGACGAAGCCGGCCGTCTTCCGTCCGCTGCCCGAGGCTGGAGCCGGCGGTGCCGGGGCTGGTCCCGTCGCCGATCCCACGACTGGCGGCGCAACCATGTCGATCCGCTCCTGCCGACCCTTGACGCCCTCGACCATCACGAACGAGCGCTCGACCTTTGGATGACCCTGGATCTCGAAGGTGAAGGCGTGGGGTCCCGGGTCCAGGGTGATCGGCCGGCCGTCGAGCGGCTCGCCGGTCGGCGCGCCGTCGATGGTCATCCGCACCCCGACGACATCGTTGCCTGCGCCGTCCTTGGGAGAAAAGACGATGGTCGGCAGGACCGCGCTGATGTCCGCGATGCGCTTCTGGCAAACGACGCTGACGTCGGCCCCGCACGCGGCCGCGGCGCAGGCGGCGAGCACCCGGCGAGCCTCGATGAGCTTCCCCTGCTTGCGGAGGTCGAGGCCCTTGTCGCTCGCGTCGATGCAGAGGGCAACGGGATCGTCTCCGGCCCAGGCGGGCGTCGCGACGAGGCCAAGCGCCGCGCACAGGAAGTAGAGGCCTCGGCTCCGGGACGAGGTCATGGTCGCTCGACCGAACGTAATACCAACCTCGGCAGCTACGCGACAGCCATTTCGGTCGCGCTCACCGCCCCTTCGGCCCACGCCGCGCGATCCGGCCGCCGGCCTTCCACAAAAGAAAGCCGCCTGCGAACGCGTTCGTGTTTTCTCCAAGACGGACGCCCGGGGGAAGCCGGCCGACCTTCGGGGAGTTGCCGCCGCCGAGCACGATGTAGTCCGGCTCCAGTGCGGCCCGGAACGTCTCGATCACCGCGGCGACTTCCTTGCGCCACTTTCGCTTCCCGAGACGCTCGCGTCCGTGTTCGCCGACGTAGTCCTCGAACGTTCTCCCCTTCTTGTACGGCAGGTGTCCGAGCTCCATCGACTCGACGTCGCCGTCGACGACCATGGCGGACCCGAGGCCCGTGCCCAGCCCTAGAAAGAACATGCGGCCGCCCTCGTAGCTCCCGAGGGCCTGCATGGCCGCGTCGTTGACGAGCTTGACGGGCACGCCGAACGCCTTGTGAAAATCGAAGGCGAGCCAGCCTTGGCCGAGGTTTCGAGGCTCTGCCGCGATCTTGCCGTGGACGACGACGCCGGGATAGCCGATGGAGACCGCGCTGTATGTCCAGTCCGCGGTGAGGGCGCGCACGTGCTTCACCATCTTCGCCGCCGTCATCGATGGCCCGGACTCGAACGCGCGCCGCACCGTGGCACCCGTCGCCAGAACTTTCACATGCGTGCCGCCCACGTCCACAACGAGAACTTTCATTTCATCTCCCTCGCATCCGTTCAATCGCCGGTCGGCGGCCGCAGCACTCGGAATGGACAAATACGCGAGCAGGCGAGAAAGTTGCGGGCCCGTGGCCCCTCGCTTCGTCGCATTCTTCGTGCTCCTGATGGCCATCGGAGCATGCACCACAGCGCGTCCACCTGAAACCGCGACGCGCGCGGAGATCCCGCCCGCACTCGCGGCGGAGCCACCGGCGCCGGCGCCGCCGCCGATGTTGGAGCTTCCACGCGGGGGCCGGACGATCTTCCCGGACTACCGTCTCGTTGGCTATTGCGGCACGCCCGGAGCGCCGGCGCTCGGCGAGCTGCAGGGCGATCTCGTGGCCAAGGCAAAGGCGCTGCAAGCGCGCGCGGCCGCATACGACGACGACCACAAGGTCCTACCGGTCTTCGAGCTCATCGCCGTGGTCGTGCTGGCCATCCCCGGCTCCGACCGGAAGTACCGGCGGCGCGTCGACGACGCGGTCGTCGAGAGCTACCTGCGCGAGGCGCGGCGCGCCAAGGCGCTGCTCTTGCTCAACATCCAGCCCGGTCAGTCGGACTTTCTCACCGAGGCCAAGGCCTTCGAGCGCTATTTGCGAGAGCCCGACGTAGGCCTCGCGCTCGATCCCGAATGGGCCATGAAGGCAAAACAGCGCCCGGGCGTCGTCTGGGGTCAGACCACGGCGTCGGACATCAATGCGGTGGCCGAGTACCTGTCGAGCCTCGTCGCCGCGGGCAACCTGCCCGAGAAGGCGCTCGTCTTTCACGAGGTGGTCAAGGAGGTCGTCAAAGACGAGACGTCGATGCGTACGTCGCCCGGCGTCGTCCTCGTCAAGAGCGTCGACGGTCTCGGGTCGGCGCGCGCCAAGGCGGCCACCTACGCGAACCTGATGGGCCGAACGGCGCCGGGGGTGCACCCGGGCTTCAAGCTGTTCTTCTACGAGGATACGCAGCACGGTTCGCCTCTCATGAGCGCCAGGCAAGTTCTGGCCCTGTCCCCGAAGCCCGAGTACGTGATGTACGAATAGGCGACGCTACGGCTCGCGGCCCTCCGGCTTCAAGAAGACCGCGGCGAGCGGGGGCAACGTCACGTTCACCGAGTGGCTCCTGCCGTTCCATGGGATGGGACGCGACTCGACCCCGCCGAGGTTGCCTTGCCCGCTGCCGCCGAGCTCCTCGGCGTCGCTGTTGACGATCTCGCGCCAGCGCCCCGGGCGCGGGACGCCGATGCGGTAGTTGTGGCGCGGGACGGGCGTGAAGTTGTACGCGAGCAGCACGACGTCGCGCTCCGAGTCGCCGAGGCGCAGGAAGGTGAGCACGCAGTCTCTCGCGTTGCTCCCATCGAGCCACTCGAATCCGCGGGAGAGCGCGTCGCCCCGGTGCAAGGCCGGCTCGGTCTTGTACGCGTGATTGAGGGTGCCTACGAGGCGCGCGAGCCGCCCGTGCATGGGGCTGCCCAGAAGGTGCCAATCGAGGCTCCCGTCATGGTTCCATTCGTTCCATTGCCCGAACTCGCCGCCCATGAAGAGCAGCTTCTTCCCGGGCACTCCCCACATGTACGAATAGAGGAGGCGCAGCGACGCGAACTTTTGCCATTCGTCGCCGGGCATCTTCCGCAAGAGCGAGCCCTTGCCGTAGACGACCTCGTCGTGCGAGAGCGGCAAAAGGTAGTTCTCGACGTACGCGTAGATCGAACGGAACGTGAGTTCGTTCTGGTGAAACGATCGAAAGATCGGATCGACCTCCATGTACCGCAGCGTGTCGTGCATCCAGCCCATGTCCCACTTGAGCCCGAAGCCGAGGCCCCCGAGCTCGGTGGGCTTCGACACCATGGGCCAAGCGGTCGACTCCTCGGCCATGATCTGCACATCGGGGTGCTCGCGGTACGCGGTGACGTTCAGGGTCCGTAGAAAGTCCACCGCCGCGAGGTTCTCGCGGCCTCCGTTGCGGTTCGGCACCCACTCGCCGGGGCGCCGGGCGTAATCGAGGTAGAGCATCGAGCTCACCCCGTCGACGCGAAGGCCGTCGGCGTGAAAGCGCTCGAGCCAGAACATCGCGCTCGACAGGAGAAAGCTCCGAACCTCGTTTCGTTCGTAGTTGAAGACGAAGGTGTGCCACTCGGGGTGAAAGCCCTGCCGCGGATCCGCATGCTCGTAGAGGTGCGTCCCATCGAAGAAGCCGAGGCCGTGGGCGTCGGTGGGAAAGTG
>PLIR01000272.1:0-139 GCA_003139415.1 Myxococcales bacterium
ACATCAAGCCCGCGAACATCTTCCTCACGCGTTCGGGCAAGCTCAGGGTTTTGGACTTCGGGATCGCACACCTTCGCGAGTTCTCGACGGGCACGATGGTAACCAAGGCTGGTGCGGCGATGGGGACGCCCGCGTTCAT
>PLIR01000272.1:190-12424 GCA_003139415.1 Myxococcales bacterium
TGGCTGGACGCGCGGCGCATGCAGGAAGCGGTGCGGCGCGCATACTACGACCGGCACGGCGCGGAGATCACGACCGCGCCGCGCGTGACGGTGCCTGAGACGGTCCCCGATCGGACCGTCGCCACGTCGACACCCGGCAGCGTCCGCGCGCCGCGCCCGGCGACAACGGGCCGCCCAGTCGCGCGTTCGCTTCTCGGCGGCGGGTTCGCGGTGGCCCCTGGACGCTTCGCGGCCAAGGTTGCCGCGGGCGTGCTGGTCGCCGGGGCCATGGCCTGGACCTTTGCGGGCACGCGCCATGACCGGCGCGTGGGGGCGGCACCATTGCCGACGTCGTCGTCCGTCGCGCCCCAGACGAACTCAGTGCCTCGCGCGCCCGAGTCCATCACGCCGGCGGTCGCAACCGCACCCACCGCGCTTTCGGCTCCGGCCATCGTTGCGACCGATCTGCCATCGGCTGCGACGGAGAGCCCAGCGCCGCTGCCGGTCAATGAGCCGGCGGCAAAGGTCATCACCGAGCCAATCAGGCTCACGCCGCCGAAGCCCGCGCCAGCCGCCGCAGCCACGACCTCGCCCGCCCCTGTGCCGCGCAACTCCGTCGAGCCGCAGGTANNCCCCCCGTATCTCATCGATCTCGCCACGGGAAAGAAGCACTTCAAGGTCGAGTGCCTATGACGCGACGGCTCTCCCGGACGCGCGCCGTCCAGCGTGCCGGCCACGGAACGAACGCGAATCGCGTGCTCCGCCGCTCCACGTGATAAATATCGCGTGCATGTTCGTGTCCGGGGGTGGCGGTGGTTGGATCGATCCCGCCGCCCGGGAAATATATTTCAAGGTGGCGTGCCGATGAACCGATGCGTCCTTTCCGCCGTCGGGTTGGCGGTCTTGCTCGGTCCGCACCCGGCGCGCGCCGCGGAGCCCACCAAGCAGCAATGCGTTGAAGCAGACGACGATGCTCAAGACCTGCGGCAGGCGGGCAAGCTGCGGCGGGCGCGCGAGAAGCTCGCCGTGTGCGCGGCCGCGGCGTGTCCCGCGATCGTCCGGGACGACTGCGTGCAGCGGCTGGTCGAAGTCGACGCGGCCATGCCGCACGTCGTCTTTCAGGCAAAAGATGGCGCCGGCAACGATCTCACGGACGTCCAGGTGACCATTGATGGGGCGCCGTTGGCCCAACGCCTCGACGGCGCGTCGCTGAAGGTAGATCCCGGCAGGCATCTCTTCGTCTTCACAGCGGCGGGACTGCCGTCCGTCACGAAGAAGCTCGTCCTGGCCGAGCACGACCAGGGGAGGCGGGAGATCATCGTGCTAGGCCCGGTCCAAGCGGGCCCGCTCGCGGCCGCGCCGCCGTCGGCCCCGCCGTCGCCTGTCGCAAGCTCCTCCATGAGCCCTTTGCAGCTCGGAGGTCTGGCCACCGGTGGCGTCGGCGTCGCGGGCCTGATCATCGGGAGCGTCTTCGGCGTGATGACAGGATCGGCGTGGAGCGCCCAGAAGACCGACTGCCCGAGCGCCACCAATTGCCCGAACCACGCGCAGGCCCTGCCGGATCACGCGACAATGTCCACGGACAGCGCGATCGCGACGGGCGCCTTCGTCGCGGGCGGCGCGCTGATCGCAGTCGGCACCGCGATCTACTTCATGGGCGCACGCTCCGAAGCCACTACGGGCATCGTCGCGACGCCCGCGCTGTCTCCCGGCGGCCGCGGCGCAGTCCTCCTGCGCGGCGCGTTCTGACCATGAGCGGTGCGGGCCGGTGCGTCGCCGTTCTCTCGCCCTTGGCGCTCGCCGCGTGCGCTGCCATCTACGGCGCGACCGACGTCCCCGACCTGGTCGACGGCGGCAGCAGCGGCGCGTCGAGCAGCGGCGGCGGATCGAGCGACGGCCCCGCGTCCAGCGCGTCTTCTTCGGGCGCAGGCATGTCGTCGAGCGGGAGCTCATCGGGCGGCGCGTCGTCGTCCAGCTCCTCGGCTAGCGGCACGTCTTCCAGCGGCGCAGGTGGCACGTCCGCGAGCAGTGGCGCGGGCGCCTCGTCGAGTGGTGGCGACGCGTCCATGGACGCGGAGGTCGCCGACTCGACGGTCAGCGGGTCGTCGAGCGGCGGCGGCTCCTCCAGTGGCACCACGGGTGACGACGGCGGTGATGCCACCGTCAGCGGCTCGTCGTCGGGTACGACGTCTTCGTCCGGGAGTTCGTCTGGGAGCGGCCCGGGCAGCGGGTCGTCGTCCGACAGCAGTGGCGACGGCGGTGGCGCGTGCACTCCCTACATCCCGCCGCAGTGTGGCTCGAGAACGTGCGACCTTCGCAGCAACGACTGCTGTGGCACGATCGTCCTCGGCACGACCGTCTCGTGCACCGCCAGCGGCGCGATCCCGATCGCCGGCACCTCGGAGTGCTTCAACTGCCCCTCGGGCGACACCGCGATCGGCAACACCGGGCTCTGCTCCGGCCCCTCGACGTGCATCGCCAGAGACGCCGACGGCGCCAGTAGCTGTCTCGGCGCCGACAACGTCGTTGTCGGGTGCGTCTCGGCGTGCGATTGCCCGAGCGGCCAGGTCTGCTGCGCAGCCCGCAGCTTCGGCAGCGCCGAGACGACCTGCACCACGTTGGCCGCGGGCGAGTCGTGTCCCGGCGCCGACGCGGGCGCGGGCGCGCAGTTCTGCGCTGTGACGTCCGAGTGCACGAACGGCCAGCCATGCACGACGCAGACTTGTACCGGGGACGCCAGCATCACCGCGTGCGGCGTTCAGAGCCAGTCGCCTTACGACTGCTCGCCCTAAGTCGCAGCCCAAGGTCGACAAGAGGGGTTCGGGTTCACCACAAGCACGGCGTATCCCGACTCCGCGAGCCTTTCCCATCTGACGGAACGCCGGACGGAGACCGGGACGCACCATCCGGGACGGGGACGTCTGCCGCGGTGGGAGCCGAGCTGGCGCGCGGGGTCATGCGGGAGAGGAGCGAGGCATCGGCGGGAGTGCGAGACGACGAGCCCAGGGACTTGCCGGATCCGTTCTCACCAACGAAGCACGTGACCGCGAAGTTCAGGTCGAGCTGGGGGAGCGGACGTGCGCGGGCTTGCTGCCAAGGAGGCTCAGGGCGTGGGTGCGACCAGCGGACGCGAATGCCGCAGGCATCGGGTGTACGGTGCGCCCATGAAAATCCTCGTCCTTGGCGCCTCGCGGGGAACTGGCGCCATCTGCGTCAAGTCGGCGCTCGCGAAGGGTCACTCGGTGACGGCTTTCTCGCGCACGCCCGCGAAGCTCGACGTCACACTCCCCGCGCTGACGATGGTCGCGGGCGACTTCCACGACGCAGCCTCCGTGCGCAGCGCCGTGGCGGGTCACGACGCCGTCATCATCTGCGCGTCGCCGAACTCACTGGGCGCAATCAAAGAGACGCCCGACTATTTCTCGCGCGGCACGAAGCACTGCATCGACGCGATGAAGGAACACGGCGTGAAGCGCTTGGTGGTCCTCAGCGCGCACGGCGTCGGAGAGAGCAAGCCCGCGGCGAGCTGGTTCCAGAGGACGTTCCTCATCGCGGCTCTCTTGAAGGGCTTCTTCCGCGATCACGACGTTCAGGAGCGCATGACGCGGGAGAGCGGCCTCGACTTCGTCATCGCGCGCCCCACGCGGCTCACGAACGGCAACGCCAAGGGGAAATACGTGCGCACGGCAGAGTTGATCAGCGTCCCTGCGACGATCTCACGCGCCGATGTCGCCGACTTCATGGTCGAGGCGTGCGAGTCGACGACGTTTGTGGGCAAGGCCGTGCAGCTCGGCGGGTGATGGGATGGACGACGCGTGTCGCCCGCCGATCCGCTTGAAGTACAGACTCCGCGCTGCTGCGTCGCGGGGACATCGATGCGGCGGCTGACCGGGACCGCGAACTCGCCGCGGAGCCCCTCGAGCCCCTCGCATCGCTGCGAGCCGGCCACGGCGTGGATCACGAGCAGGTGCGGAGCCGGGCCCTCAAGCGCTTCCAGCCTTGAAAGTCGTCTCGTCGCCCATAGCCTTAAGGGCACTGCGTCGTGCAAGCCGCGGCGCACGTGGAGATGGCCTGGGCCGCGGCGTTGGTCGATGTCTGCATGCACGTGATGCTCATGGCGCAGCTGGCGGCGATCTTGGCGCAGGCCACGTCTTCGGTGCACGCGAGGAGCTGGTTGCAGCAGTTGGTGGCAAGGCACGCGTCGCAGCCGCCTTGCGCTTGCAAGTCCGAGCACGTCGCGGTCGGGACCGCGGAGCAGACCCCCGCGTCGACCGATTCGGTCCAAATGCACGACAGGCCCTGGGCGCAGTCCGACGCTGATCCGCACGTCTGAAAGCACAGGTTCTGTCCCGTCGTCGGCACGGTGATGCACGTGCCGTCGCTGCCACAGCTGGTCGTTGCCGAACAAAGCAAGGAGCAGAAGCCGGGCACGTTCTGCGTGTTGCTCGTGAACGGGGCGCACTCGCCGCTCGTGCAGGTCGTCGGCGAGCTGCAGACGGCTCCGAGCGCACCCGGCGACGGTCCGCCGCCGGACTTGCTGCCGGAGCTGCACGCGGTGAGCGCGAGGGCGAAGACCGTGCCGGCCCTGTGCGCATCGACGAAGAATCTTTTCATCAGGAAGCGAATGTCGGTCACGATGGGCCTTTCTTGCAGACGGGGGGCCGTCCTCGCTCGGCCGATGAGACACGTTCTGCCGCCGGACCGCGATACGAAAAATCCGCCAAGAGTGCCCGGTGTCGCGCGCACAATGGACGGCGTGCGCTGGAAGACTCAAATCCTAGCGCTTCTCGGCCCGCGCGGGCTGCGCCTCGCACGGGTGTAGTAGTTCGCGCCGGTGCGACGAAGCTGCGAGCGTCGTAAAAGCGTTGGAGCACTTGGCCGACCTGCTCGCGAACGCTCCTAGCGAGGAGCACGCATGGCTCCGTCTCTACGTCGAGCTCGAGGGCGCGCCCGACGCCCACCTCTTCGTCGCGGTGGCTAAGCTCGAGGGCGAGGCCGCTCGATTAAAGCCCCCGTACCCCACCCGAAGTGAGCTGACGGCAAGATGTGTCGCTCCACTTCGCTTGCTATTCAATCACGCGTCTATATAGAAACTGACGCCCTCCGGGGGCTTGGTGTGACTGCCAATAGTTCTCGTTGGCAATAGGTGGGACGCGAGCTTCGCGTGGCGGACATCAGGGGCAAATCAACGAGAGAAAGGAGCGGAGTTCGTGAGCGTCACATCCGAACGTGTTCGCGAGATCTTCAGGGGGCTCGAGAAGGGCGACGGCGCAGCCTTCTTCCAGCACGTGGCAGACGACGTCGACTGGACGGTCATGGGCACGCACCCGCTGGCCGGTCATTATCTCACCAAGAAGGGGTTCATCGAGGGGACGTTCGCCAAGTTGGGGCAGGTTCTTACGGACGGCACGCGGCTCGTCGTGGAGCATTTGATCGTCAAGGACGATGAGGCTGTCGTAGAGCTCCGTTCGCTTGCTACCGCGAAGAATGGCATGCGCTTCGACAACCGCTATTGCTGGGTGGTGAGTTTCCGGGATGCCGTTATCGTTCGCGTTCGCGCGTACCTCGACTCGACCCTCGTCGCTCGATTGTTCGAAGAGAATCCCGTCCGGTGATCGGTCGACGAGAGGTGGCCCTCTTCGGACCGATGAGTCAGGGCGATCGGCGGACGTTCTTGAAAGGGAGCGGCGCCCTTTTCGCGTCGGTGGTCGCGGCAAGAACTACCGTCGGTTGCCACTCGACCGCGAAGGCCGACCCAAAGGACACGAAGGTGCCGGAAGCGCTCACTTCAGGCCCGAGTCAAGCCGAGGGCATCTCACGATTCGCCTCGGGCGCCAGGTACGAAAACCTGACAGCGGAGCGGCGTGAGCGGCTCAAGGTGAGCGTCCTCGATTCACTGGGGTGCGCCATTAATGCCCTCGGGGCGCAGCCGACCGAGGCCTGTCGCGCCCAGGTCGAGGAGTTTGGCAATCCGGACGGTCGTTGCACGCTGATCGGCGGCGGGCGCGCGAACCCGATCGATGCAGCGTTCTACAACACCGCGCTGGTTCGCTACGTGGACTTCATGGACAGCTACCTCGCCGCAGGCGGGCTCTGTCACCCTTCGGACAACACCGGAGCAGTCCTCGCCGCGAGCGAGTACGCGAACCTGTCGGGACAGGATTTCCTGGTCGCCCTCGCGGTGGCCTATCAAGTTGAGTCGCGGCTCACCGCGTCGGTGCCGTTCATGGCACTCGGGTTCGATCTGACGACGCAGCTCTCATACTCGCTGGCAGCCGGGGTGTCGAAGGCGCTCGGCCTCGACGAGGCGAAGACGGTCGCGGCGATCGGGATCTGCGGGGATGTGATTCCGCTGCTCGTCGTGCGCACGACTCCGATTTCGCAGTGGAAGGGACTCTCGTCGGCCCAGCTGGCGTTCGCGAGCGTCCACGGGGTCTTGCTGGCGTCTCGCGGCGTGACCGGCCCGCGGTACGTCTTCGAGGGGCCCCACGGTCTGGCCCAGGTTCTCGGAGAGCCGATTCGAATCGATTGGGAGCGGGAAAAGCTGGACGTCTTCGAGCGTCTCGTCTTGAAGAGCTACAACACCGCCGTTCCCGGGCAGTCGTCGATCCAGTGCATGCTCGAGCTGCGCCGGACGAATGCAATCGACGCGGCGAAGGTCGAGCGAATCGAAAACGACGCCTTCCAAGAAGCCTACGACTTCATGGGCGGCGGGAGCTTCGGCCCGAAGACCGACGTCCGGACTAAGGAGGAGGCCGACCACAGTTTGCCTTACCTCCTGGCCGTCGCCCTCCTCGACGGGAGCGTGCAGCCGGCGCAGCTCGAGCCCGCGCGCATCGCGAAACCGGACGTGCAGGCGCTGCTGAAGAAGGTGCAAGTGAAGCCGGATGCCGCCTTCACCGCGCGCTACCCGAACGAGGCTCCCAGCCGCGTGACGGTCCACGTCGAGGGCGGTAGGTCGTACTCGCATGAGGTTAAAGACTACCCCGGGTTCGCTACCCGCCCGTTCTCTTGGGAACAAGTCTCGACAAAGTTCGACGACCTCGCGAGCGGCCGCGCGGACGAGGGCCTGCGCAACCAGATCAAGGCTGCCGTGCGCTCGCTCGAGAGCATCAGGGTGAGCGACCTGACGAAGTTGCTCGGCCATGTCGGCGCTCGTTGACGTGGCCCACCCTGAGCGTTGGTTGTCCTGTGCTCCCCAGGTTTGCTGGGGTGCGGTCGTCGTTACTTCGCGGCCGCCCGAGCCGCTTCCTCGATCAGGGCCACGACCTCGACGGGGTGCGACTCGTAGACGGAGTGGCTGGCGCCCGGTACCTCCACGACCTGGCTGTGAGCGCGCTCCGCGTACATCCGTTCGAGGTTCGGATTGATGATCCTGTCCCCTCCGGCCACGAGGGCCCAGCTGGGCTTCACCTTCCAGGCCGCAGCGGTCACTCGCGTCGTAAAGACGCTGGCTGCCGTGAGCATCTGCGACCGCGCCTCGAACTCCGCCTGCTCTCGCGGAAGATCGGCTGCGAACTCGTGTGGGAAGGCGGCTGGATCGAGATACAGAAAGCCGTCTCGAGTCTTGAGCGGCGGCTTGCCGGCGCCAGGCATGCGCTTGGCGTTCGCAGCTTCGGTTTCCCCGGTGTCTGGTTCGTGCGCCGCGATGTAGACGAGTCCTGCAACGCGCGGGTCGTCGCCGGCTTGGGTGATGACGGTCCCGCCGTAGCTGTGGGCCACGAGGATGCGGGGGCCTGGGGCGAGATCGAGGACCCGCTTGACCGCTGCGACGTCGTTCTCGAGCGAGGTCAGGGGCTCTTGAACGACGTCGACGTTGTAGCCGCGGTGGAGCAGGATCTCGTAGACGGGCTTCCAACCGGAGCCGTCGACGAAGGCGCCGTGAACGAGCACGATATTCCGGACGTGGTCGAGGGGGACCACGCTCGCCTGGCCAGCCTGGCCCGACTGAGATGTCTCGATGACCTCATCGGGCTTCTCCGGCGCGCTCGTGCCGGCAGGGCGAGGTTGCGAGGCCGCGCATGCGGGAAGGATCGCGATTCCGAAAGCGAACACCCACTCAGGTTTGCAAATCATGGTGGTCTCCTCGAAAAAGTCAGCTCTTTGTCAGACCTTCGCCCAAGAGGCGCCCAAGCTCTTGAGTGGCCTCCAGGCAGCGCTTGGAGTGCGCCGTCATCTGGATGAAGCCGTGGGGCAGCTCGGGGTAGTGAACGTACGTCAGATCGTTGCCCGCTGCCGCCAGCTTGCGCGCGTAGGCGTGAGCCACGTCGCGCAGCATGTCGAAGCCACAGGTCACCAGCAAGGCCTTGGGCAAGTCGGCGTGGCTCGGCGCATTCAGCGGCGTGACGTATGGTTGGGTGTAGTCTTCACCCTGTTTGAGCAGAGACCAGACGAACAGCAGCACGCCCGCGGTGTCCACATAGCCGCCCGACCGGTTCTCCACGCCTGCGTCCGTGTCGAAGGGCATCTTGGCTTCCGGGTAGATCGGCATTTGAAGGGCGAGCTTGGGGCCGCGTTCGTCGCGTAACTTCAGCGTGATCGCGCACGTCATGTTGCCGCCGGCGGAATCGCCGCCGAGCGCAATGCGGTTCGCATCGACACCGCGCTCGGCGCCGTGCTCGACGAGCCAGCGTACGACGAACTCGCCCTCCTCGATTTGCACCGGCCACTGATACTCAGGGGCAAGCTTGTAATCCACGCAGTAGACCTGGGCGCCGCTGTGCTCCGCGAACAGGCGCATCGCCGTCTCGAACTGATCCAGCGAGCCGACGATGAAGCCGCCGCCGTGGAGATAGATCAAGGCGCCCCCGTCGGCCGTCCCGCGCTTGGAAGGGTGATAGACGCGCACCGGGATGGTCCCGTGCGGCCCTCTCAGCCCGAGGTGCTCGATCTTGCCGATCGGGGGCTTTTCCTTATCGATGAAGGCGTCGTGCTCGCGCCGCTGGACATAAATGGGCAGGTGGGCGCCCAGGACGGGCGCCTTGGAGAGCCAGGCCGCGATCTCCGGGTCCTTGGTGCCACTCTTCACCTTCTCGGGGATGTTGCGGGCGCTATAGATCGGCATTTGGTAAACCTCGTGCGGGCCGCCCCCGCGGGGGGCATCGAAGGCGATTGGTGCATTCGACGTTCCACGTCCCGGACCTCAGGCAGGCGACCCAGGCGCGTCGCTCCAGCTCACGGGCGTTGCGAGACGCGACGACCGAGCCACTCGGCGACGCGAGGGGCGACGAGCAACGGCTGGGTGTTCAAGATGAGGTGCTCGGTCCCCTCGAAGACGGCCAACGGGAGCGAGGGCAGAGGAGTCGCTCGCGCTGACGTGGACCGACGTGGACACGCAAGAAGCTCCTGGCGTTCTCGAAGTCCACGACGGACGGGATCACGTCCTCGACGAAGAGCGGCAATCCCGGCTTCGTGCCGCTCATGGGCGACGTGGAGGCCGACCTCAAGGCGAGCAAGCGGGTCACGCCGGGGAGCTTGGTCTTCTGTCAGGAGGACGGATCGCCGCTCACCATCTGGCACCTCCATGGCGCCCTGGAGCGCGCCGCCAAGCGGGCGAACCTTCGCCTGCTCCGATGGCACGACCGCCGCCATACGTTCGCCTCGAACCTCGTGGCGGGCACATCTCGCTACGGCAGGTCCAAATTTGGATGGGCCACAGCACCGCGTTTCTGTAGGCCTTTGGCGATGAAGGAAGCTCGCACGAGAACTTGGACCAAGTTGCCAAGCATGGCAACTAGACGTAGCTTGTCCTGCATAGAACGTGACCGCGCGCGTGCTTCCCCGACCGACTGAGCCCGTCCGTGCGGAACTGCCGCCGGACGTGGAGGAGAAGGTCCGCGCCGCCGTCGAGGCAGCCCTCCGAGGCGAGACGATGGCGCTGACGGCCGACGAGGCCGAGCACTACTACCGGACGGGCGAGCTGCCGGAGCGCGTCGGGCGTTGGGCCGCATCCCCCGAGTAACCAAAGCCTTCGCGCGCACTCGAAACGACCTGCATCTGACCGAAGCGGAGGCGACGGCTGTGGGGTCGACAGCGGGAGTGCTGGCGGGCGCAGAGTCGTTGCCCGCGCCGGGCGACGTCGAGTCGCTCATGTCCGCGAGGGAGGCGGACCTCGTGGAACGCCTCGACGGGAGGCGCGTCCTGAGTGCCTGGGTGCGTCGGGTGAAGGGCCGCCGCCTTTGGGTCTGGTACCTGCCGAGAACCGACCTCGAGCTCCTGATCGTGACACGCGTCCCTCCCGTCCCGCTCGGGTGAGCGGGAGCACCTTCGTCAGGTTGACCGATGAGAGGCGGCCCGACGCGGATGGCGTCGAAGCCATTCGCACTGCTGAATGGCTCGTCGTCGTTGACGCGCCCGCGTCCATCCCGGCCGACGAGTCTCCGCCAGGCGGCATCGCGCGAAGAGGCAGCATAGGTAAGAAGGTCGTCAAGAGTAAGGCTGCGTTTGTCCGCGAGCATCCAGACAATGTGTCGGCCGACGACTCGTGCTTTGTCATGATGCCTTTTGCCGAGCCGTTGGGTAAGCACTATGAGCTAATTTTTAGGCCCGCAATCGAGAATGCGAAGTTGAAGCTAGCCAGTCTCCTAATCCCACGAGGCCCGCGACTCCCAACGCGTTCGTCTCGGATGCACCGCGGACGAGGACCTTGTCCCCGAAGGAGATGCGCACGCAGGTCAGATGGCGAAGACACGAAGCGCGGGGAAGAACCCTTGCAGTGCTCCGAAGTCAGTGACATCACTCGTGTAAACGATTCCGGTACGCTGGGCGGCGAGCCCCCCCACGATCGCGTCGACAGTCGTCGCCGCGCGTACCTTGCCGAGCGCCATGCCCGCAAGCTTCATGACCGTGTCTGAGACGGACTCGACGAGTAGTCCGTGCAGGACGACTTCACGCCGGTCGGAACGTCCACGCCACCACTCTGCGAGGGTCACGTTCGGGGTAGCGACGATCAAGCCCCGATCTTTCGCGTGCGTGTAGACCTTCATCGCGCGGTCTTTGCGACGCTCCAGCGCGATGAGAGCGCCGGTGTCGAACGTGATCGCCGCACCGGTCACGCAGACTTCTTCGCGACGAGACCCCAAGCCGCATCGAGGCGGGCGGCCTCCTCCGGTGCGGGCGCGCCCTTTCCGCCGAAGGAAGCGATGAGGGCGTCTCGGCCTTCCTCGTAGGCGATGTATCGGATCGCATCACTCACGACACGCGAGACGTTGCCGTCGTAGACACGCTTGGCCCTCCGCTTGAGGAGCTTCGCCTCGTCCGTAGGAAGCGAGATCGACAGGTGAGTCGTGCCCCCGGGTCGCTTCTTCATGGACACATCGTAGCACAAAAATGCTCCGATGCTGGCAAAGGGGGAGAGATGCGGCGGCTACGCGGCCGCGCCGCTGTCTGCGCCGGATCGCCGTTTGCGTGATGATTCTGGGATCAGTCTCCTGACCGACGCTACTCTTCTCGAGTGACCGCTGGCGCCATGTTGACCCCGAGACAGGGTCAACTAGGGGCCGCAAGGGCGATGCGGAGCGACCGTCATTGCGGAGGGAACAAGCGATGACCTATCCCTGGGTCTCGGCGTCCATGGCTTGACGACGATCTGCATCCGGTCGACGCGCGGGTCCGACACGATGAAGGCTACGTCCCTAAGGGCTACGTTCGGGTGGGCAAGATAGTCCTACGCGGCGGCAAGGCGGACGTGTCGGAGCTGGCCTCCGACGATCTGTCGTTGATGGGGACGGTGAGCCGCACTACCACAGCGAACCGTCTCTTCGATCGCTTCGACGGAGGCGAGATCGACCGCGCAATGTTCGACAGCCAGGTGGCCCGAGTTCAAGGCGCGCGCCGACTGCTTCGAGAAGCTCCGGGAAGCTGACGCCGAGGTCGACTCCACGTACCTCGTTACGGCGCAGCGCGTTTTAGAACTCGCGAAACATGCGAAAACGCACTGGGATCGTCGTTCACCCGAGCAAAAGCGCGAATTGCTCGCAGAGGTGGTTTGTAACCCGCGCCTCGTTGGCCGAACCCTGCGATATGACTTGCAGAAGCCGTTCGACGTGCTCGCCAAAATGCGTGCAGCCAACGATTGGCGTCCCCAAGGGGATTCGAACCCCTGTTACCGCCGTGAAAGGGCGGTGTCCTAGGCCTCTAGACGATGGGGACGCAGGCCTGAAATCGAGCGATCGGATACATTAAAACTGGTGGAGCCAGGCGGGATCGAACCGCCGACCTCTTGCATGCCATGCAAGCGCTCTCCCAGCTGAGCTA
>PLIR01000308.1 GCA_003139415.1 Myxococcales bacterium
CCGCGCACTGATTCGGCGCCACGTCATCGACGGCGCCGCTCAAGTCTTGCCTCTTCCAAAGCCGCGAACGTGACTATGGCGCCAGTAGCCAGGCCTTGAACGTCTCGTCGTACGCGCGGCGCACGGCGATCGGGGACGTCGTCAGTTCGAGTTCCATCGTTGGCGATACATGGACCTCAAACAGATGCCCTCCGTGCATCGTCCCGTCCGCAAAAGCCACCCCCATGTGAACGTGCAGCCCCGCCCCATCGCCTGGCGTGGGCGCAGCGTCGCCGATGATCGACACGATCTCCATCTGCTCCTTGTATGCGGTCTTCTGGTACGCGTGCGTCGCGGGATCGTAGTAGGCGAGCACCGCGTCGGTGCATGCGCCAAGCCCCTGGAAGTGGGCCGCCCGGATGTGGTTATCGACCACGAAGTCCGAGATGGCCCCCATGACCTCGGTGCCTGGCGCGAGCACGAGCTGGTACCGGCGGCTCGTCCCTTCCTGATCAATCAGCTTCGCACGAACCCCCGGGGGCAAGATCAGCGCCTCGCTCGAACGCGTATGCTCAGCCTGCGTCGGGCTCGACGGTGCCGTTGGTGGGGGCGTCGGAGGCGTCCCGCCACAAGCGGCGACGCCAACCGAGAACACGCTGGCTATCGCCCAATTTGCGTTGCACGCGTGCGAGCCCGTCGTAAACATGGGTTCTCCCCCCTCGCTACCAGCAGGCACGCCTCGTTCCAACCGCATCCTTGAGGTGCGTATCCACCGCTTGCTCACTCCCTGCATGCCACCGCAAGCCAGAAGCAGAAGGAGGTGCCGATGAAGCTCGCCTTTCTTGGGCTGGGCGTGATGGGGTCGCCGATGGCCGGGCACCTCGCAGAGGCCGGCCACGAAGTCACTGTGTACAACCGAACGGCCTCGAAGGCGGAGGCCTGGTGCCTCTCGTATGGCGGCGCCCGGCGCGACGCGCCGGCCGACGCGGTGGATGGGGCCGACGTCGTCTTCATGTGCGTCGGCAACGACGACGACGTGCGAGCCCTGGCCGACGGCCCACGCGGTGTGCTCGCGAGCATGAAACCAGGCGCCGTCCTCGTCGATCACACGACGGCGTCAGCTGGGCTCGCGCGTGAACTCGACCGGAGGGCGAAAGCGAAGGGCTTCGGGTTTCTCGACGCACCGGTGTCGGGTGGGCAGGCGGGGGCCGTGAACGGGCGGCTGACAGTGCTGGTGGGCGGCGCGGAGGCGTCCTTTCGAATCGCCGAGCCGGCGATGCGCCAATACGGCCAGGCCGTGACCCTCATGGGACCGGCGGGGAGCGGGCAGCTCGCGAAGATGGTCAATCAGATCCTGATCGCGGGCATCGTCGAGGGACTCGCCGAGGGGCTGAACTTCGCCGTCCGCGCGGGGCTCGATGCCAACCTTGTGGCGGCGGTGCTCTCGAAAGGAGCGGCCCAGTCTTGGCAGCTGGAAAACCGGGCTCGTACGATGATCGACGGCAAGTTCGATTTCGGCTTCGCGGTAGACTGGATGCGCAAGGATCTCGCCATCTGCCTCGAAGAGGCCAGACGCAACGGATCGTCGCTCCCAGTCGCTGCGCTGGTCGACCAGCTCTATCAGCAGGTGCAAGCACGGGGAGGTGGCCGCTGGGATACGTCGAGTCTCATTCGGTTGCTCGCGGAATCCTGAGCGTCCGTGGCGGAACCGCGTGCGACCGCGTCATTCTGCCCCGTTCGCGTGCATGCCATCGGCCCGGGGTCACGGCGGGTCGCTTCGCGCAATTGCTGCCGCCAGGGCTCTCTCCGCGTGTCGCCTGCGGTTTGCTCCGACCGTGAACGGCTCTTGCATTGCCGCCGCGTATGTCCGCCCGACGCTCCCGCAGGCAGTTCATCGCCGCCGCCGCGGCGGCCGGTGCGACGATCCCCCTTGCCGGCCTCGGCCCCCTTTCCGGCCTCGCGGGCTGCGCCCAGGCCGCTCCCGCCAAGGGCCCCGCGGGCCGCGCCGATCCGCCCTCGCCGCGGGCCACGGTCCCCAAACGGGTGCTCGGAAAGACCGGCGTCGAGGTATCGATCCTCGGTGTCGGGGGCTACCACCTCGGCGCGGTCCCCAATCCCGACGAGGCCATCCGGATCGTCCATGAGGCGATCGACGCCGGCATTACCTTCTTCGACAACGCGTGGGAGTACCACGACGGCAAGAGCGAAGAGATCCTGGGGCGAGCGCTCGACGGTGGCTACCGTGACCGCGTCTTTCTGATGACGAAGGTCTGCACGCACGGACGCGGCGCGGACGTGGCGATGCAGCAGCTCGAGCAGTCCTTGCAACGGCTGAAAACCGACCACCTCGACCTCTGGCAGATCCACGAGTGCATTTACGACAACGACCCGGATCTCGCGTTTCGCCCGGGAGGTGTCTTCGAGGCGCTCGTCGCCGCGAAGAAGCAGGGCAAGACGCGATTCGTCGGCTTCACGGGCCACAAGGACCCGAGCATCCACCTGCGGATGCTCGCGCTCGCCGCCGGGAACGACTTCCACTTCGACACCGTGCAGATGCCGCTCAACTGCTTCGACGGCAACTTCCGTAGCTTCGAGCGCGCCGTGCTGCCGGAGGCGGTGCGCCGTGGGATCGCGCCGATCGGCATGAAGAGCCTGACCGGGGCGGGAGACCCTGTGCGCAAAGGCGTGGTGACCGTGGAAGAGGCGCTGGGCTACGCGATGAGCGTCCCCGGCGTGGCGACGACGGTGAGCGGGATCGACAGCGTGGACATCTTGCGGCAAAACCTCGCCATCGCGCGCGGCTTCGAGCCGCTGTCGACGGACGCGATGCAGGCCTTGCGGATGCGCGTGGCCGGAGTCTCCGGCGACGGCCGCCTCGAGTGGTACAAGTCGACGGTCCACTACGACGCGAAGGTCGGGCGCGACCAGCATGGCTATCCTCCCGAGGAGCAGCTGCCTCTATGACCGGCATCCCTCGACGCCCGCTCGGCAAGACGGGACTGCAGGTCTCAGCGCTCGCCATCGGAGGCCACCACTTGGGCGACGCGGCCACCTACCAGGAAGCCGAGCGCATCGTGGCCGAGGCCATCGACGGCGGAGTGACCTTCTTCGACAATTGCTGGGAGTACAACAACGGCCGCAGCGAAGAGTGGCTCGGCCGCGCGCTCTCCGTGGGGGGGAGGCGCGACAAGGTCCTGGTGATGACCAAGGTGTGCACCCACGGGCGCGACGCCACCCTCGCGCGCTCGATGCTCGAACAGTCCCTGCGGCGCTTGCGCACGGATCATCTCGACGTATGGCAGGTGCACGGCGTCGTCTTCGACAACGACCCGGATCTCGCTTATCGCCCGGGCGGCGTGCTCGAGGCCCTCGACCAGGCGAAGCACGAGGGCAAGGCGCGCGTCGTGGGCTTCTCGGGGCACAAGAGCCCGGCGGTGCACATGGACATGATCACGCGCGGCTACGCGTGGGACACCTGCCAGTTCCCGCTGAACCCGTTCGACGCCACGTACCGCAGCTTCGAGCAGACCGTCCTGCCCGAGTGCAACCGCCGCGGCATCGCCGTGCTCGGGATGAAACCGATGACCGGCAAGGCCGGCCCTATCGCCAAGAACGTGGCGACGGCCGAGGAGCTGCTGCGCTATGCCATGAGCCTTCCGGTTGCGACCACCATCAGCGGCAATACCTCGGTCGACACGCTCCGGCAGAACCTCCGGGTAGCCCAGAACTTCCAGCCGATGACGCCGGCGCAGATGCAGGCCCTGCGCGAGCGCTGCCGCGCTTCTGCGGGCGACGGCCGCTTCGAGCTCTACAAGGTGTCGCTCGCGTTCGACAACCCGCAGGCGCGGGTCTCCCACGATTTCCCGGTGGACCCCGTAGAGGCGGAGGTCAAAGAGCAGGTCGCTCACGTGATGGGCGAGGACCCCCCCAACCAGTAGAAAGGGTGCTGGCTGGTCTCATCGCGAAGCCGTCGTCGCCGACGACGGCACCGGGGTGAAGAACCCCGAGTCCGTGAGAAGAGTACGGAGCCACGGGGCGACCTGCGTCCCGCGCTTTGCCGCACGCGCGCGAAGACCCTCGAGCGTGTTGTAGCCCCAGTTCTTCTGGAACAGGTTCACCAACCAGGCAGAGACGCCTCCCTTTGGATCTGCGTGAAGCTCCGCGACCACATGGGTCGAACGGCCGTCACGTTGGGAAGTCAGTACCATCGTGCTCTCGCGAATCTCTCCGCGCACGTACCCGGTCGTCGGTGCCAGCGGGTCGGCGACCGAGTGAACCCGAACGACCACCCGCTTGGCCGCTGGGTCGACCTCGATCTTCACGTCCGTCACGAAGTCACGATCCGCCATCGTGATCGGTGTACCGACGTGCGTGTAGGCCACATACTCGCTTGCGCTGATCCACCGAAGCACCCGCGCATCGGCGACGCTGTCGACCCACTCGCGACTGCGGGCGACGTCGACAAGAACGCTTCCGACGAGCAGCGGGGGCTCATCGACGTCTCCTTCGCCGCGAAGGGCCAAGAACGGACTGCCGGAGACCTCCTTTCGAGAGACGACGATCCCGTCTTCTCGACGCAGGGGCACCCATCCCGTGTCGCCAGGGCTATCGGCGAAGCTGGGGGTCGGAATCATCGGCGCGGCAATCGCGCCGAGAGCGACCGCGGCCAGCAACCTCGGGAGGACCTTTCGTGAGAGCCGATCCATCGTGCTGCGCATGTTCGAAACTTGGAGCGAACCCCGGTTGACGACCGTCGATCCTGCGTCAGAGCCGCGCGAAGACGCCGTCAAGCTCTCGACTAAAGGTGCGATGCCGAGGGTGTCGCCGTCGTTCCGCGCCACTCGGTCACGCCGCGATGTTCAGTGTTCGCCGCCTTCCTCGGTGATCCATGGACCGACGAAGAAGAGGCCCGCCATCAGCGCGTAGCCCGTCGCCCAGGGCCACGCCGGCTGCAGCGACAGCGCCGTATCCGCCCCGGTCCACCGAAAGCTGTGCATGAGCCCCACCCCCGAGAGGACCGCGGCAACGGCGCACCATGCCGCCGCCACGCGGAAACGGCGGCCGATGACGGCGACCGTCGCGGCGGAGAGGACCATCGCCGTGAAGAGGAAGCCCTGCTCGAGCGCGAACGCACCCTCGATCCACGTGTCGGACTCGTGGAAAGCGCCGACGAGCTTGGGCGCGAAGTCCCCCCCGGCCGCGCGCACGCCGTTCTTGGCCATCAACGCTCCCCACGCGGCGATGCCCGGCAAGAGGCCCACGACGACGGCCGGGGCGTGCTCGCGCGGCGTCGCCTCGAACGCCTGCGCGCTGATGACGATGCCGATCCACAGGACGATGGCCATCCCTGCATCGATCGGGACCGCCCATGCGATCCACGCCAGCGTGCCGGAGAGACACACGACGGTGACGAAGGCGCCGTTGAGGATCGAATAACCGGCGCGCGCGCCGAGGGCCTTCCATCCGGGATGGCCGATGTAGATCGTGGTCGGGAAACACGACCCGAAAAGCGCCGCCACCATCGAGCCGGCCCCGTTCATGAGAAGCGATGGGCGCGTCGGGTAGGCATCGCCCGCTGCCTCGGCCGACTCGATGTTCTGCAGCGAGCCAAGGATGTTGAAGAGCCCCATCGCGAGGATGACCGAGGCGTAGGGCACGAGCTGCCGCGAGTGCAGCGCGTCGAGCATGGCGCCGAGCGCGGGCGTCGGCAGCCGCAGCCCTCCTGCCTCCGGACGATCGCCGGGCGGCGGGGCGATCCCCGTCGCCCACGCGAGCGCCGTTCCGACGAGGACGGCCACCATCCCGCCCGGAAGCCGCCCCTTGAAGCGCACGCGCCCGAAATACGTGAGCATCACGATGCCCAGGGTCGTTAGGCCCACGATGGGCCGCGCGAACGCGCGGAACAGGAACCCGAGCGAGATGAAGCCGAGCGCGATCCCCGCCAGCGTGGAGAGCAAGGCGGCCCTCGGCGCTGCCTTGCGCACTGGTTCGGCGACGAACGCGCCGAGCAGCTCCATGACCCCGGAGGCCAGGCACGCGAGCAGCCCTGCGCCCCAAGCGACGCGAACGGGGTCGGGATCGCCCGCCGCCTGCGCGGCGAGCTTCGCGGGCAACATCACCAGGAAGACGTGGGCGAAGAGCGACACGGTGTTGATGCCGTAGGGCAGCGCGCACACGTCCGTGCGCCCCGTCCTTCGCGCAAGCTGCATGGCCTGCCGCGCGTAGAACACGTTGCCGACCAAGATGGAGACGGCGGCGCCCGGGAGGACGCGCCCGTGCACGAGGTCCGCGGGGACCCCCAGCACGAACCGGCAGAGCGCCTCGACGAGGAGGAGCTGGACGAGGTT
>PLIR01000067.1 GCA_003139415.1 Myxococcales bacterium
ACGGCGGGATCGCACGCGCCGAGTACGGTGGTCGCGATCGACAGGACGGGGCCACGCGCGAGGTTGCCCCCGACGATGGGCGCCCCGGCGACGTCCGCTGCCGCTCGCTGCCCGCGAGCGATCTCCTCGAGCGACGCGTCATCGACATCGTCGGGCAGCGCCAGCGCGGCTAGCGCGCACCATGCCCGCGCGCCCATCGCGGCGACGTCGCTGACGGCGGCCATGAAGCTCCGCCAGCCGACGTCCTGCCACGACGCCAGATCGCGCCGAAAGTGCGTCCCCTCTACCTGCTCGTCGATCGTCCAGACGATGCGCTCACCCCCCCGGGTCCCCACCTCGAGCACCGCAGCGTCGTCGCCGATTCCAAGCTCGATTCCGGCGGTCTTCACGCCAGACCCCAGCGCGTGCGCGAGCATCTCGATGCGCGCGCGCTCATCCATCGGGGCGCGATTCGGCCGGGGCGCGGGCGTCCGAGGTCACATCGGCCCCCGCCGACGTCTGCGGCAACGTCACCACGAATACCGTGCCGCGCGGCGGATTGTCCTCGATCCGGATGGTCCCACCGTGACTTTCGACGAGGCGTTTGACGATCGAAAGGCCCAGGCCTGTACCGCCGTACTCGCGGGTGCTCGACGAATCGACCTGGTAGAACGGGTCGAAGATCCGGCCCCACTCGCGCTTGGGGATGCCGATCCCCGTGTCGACGACGCGGACCTCGACGAGGGCCCGCGTCGGGGCGAGCAGCGCGAGTCCAGCGTCGTCGTCGCCCCCGTCGCCATCCTCGTCGACCATGGCGGCCCTCAGCGTCACGGACCCCTCGGACGGCGTGAACTTGATCGCGTTCTCGACCAGGTTGATGAACACCTGGCGCAAGCGCTCTGGGTCGCCGCGCACCTCGCCCAAACTGGAGGCGTCCGCCGACATCTGGAGTTTCACCCCACGCTTGCGCGCCGTCGGCAGCAGCGTGGAGACGACTTCCTTCATGACGGCCTCGATGCGGACAGGGCGCATCGTCATGCGCATCGTCCCGCTCTCCATCTTGCTCAGGTCGAGGAGACTCATGATGAGCGAGAGCAGCTGGCCGCCCTTGGCGTGGATCGTCTTGACGAATTCGATCTGCTCGGGCTTGAGCTCTCCGGCCAAGCCTTCCACGAGCATCTCGCTGTACCCGATGATCGACGTCAGTGGCGTGCGAAGCTCGTGACTCACCGTGGCGAGGAAGTTCGACTTGAGCCGATCGAGCTCCTTGAGGCGGTCGAAGGCCTCCTGCAGGCGGGCGGTCTTGTCCTCGAGCTGGCGGTAGCTCTCGCGCACGCTCGCGAGGTGCATCTTGCTCGTCACGAACGACTTGTGCCCACTGAAAAGGATGAGATCCAGGGCACTCTTGAGGTGCGTCGTGATCCGCGTGACCGTCTCGGCTTTGGCGCGCGGCATCTTTCCGAGCAGCACCTGCGCGCGGTCCTTGTCGATGGCTGCATCGATCGAGAGGAGCGACGGGAGCGGCTCGGTGACCTGGGGAGGAAGAAACGGGCCTACGATCAAGCGGCCGACCCGACGGCCGTCGTACTCCAGCGCCAAGATGCGATAGGCCGCTCCGGTGAAGCAGGGGTGCAGGACGTCGCCCGATTCGCCCGCGTCGCGCGCCTTCACGGCTCCGACCGTGGCGGCGCATGCCTTGCGTCCCTCGACCGTGGTGTTCACGTAGGCGCAGAGCTCGTGCTCGATGGCGGTGTCCGCGAGCAGGCCGCCCTCATTCGAGTAAATGCGCACCGGGATGCCGAAGAGGGCAACGAAGCTCCGGCAAAGCTCGTCGAGGCCGTCGCGGTCCACGAGATCCTCGAGGTGGAGGCGACCGTCGAGGACGAGATCATCGACCCGTACGCTGGGCGGAGGGGCTTCGATCGTCACGACGACACCTCCGCCGTGCGCTGGGTCGTTCCCCCGAGGCATGACGAAAGCAAGGTGGCGACGTCCGTCTCGAGGCCGAGCTGCCGTGCGGCCATCGGGAGAAGCTCCGTGGAAGCAATCCCCAGGAGCTTCGCGAGCTGGTGCTCGCGGTCGAGTTTGCGCCAGGTCACATCGAGCAGCCCGAAGAAGGTCTCGAGAACGCCATCGCCGTTCACCGCGCTCGCGCGGAACACCGGCTCACGGCCGCGGCTCGCCAGCGCCGCGAGCTCCTCGTCCGAGCGAATCCGGTCGAGGTCGCGCTTGTTGAACTGGATGACGAGCGGAAGCTCTTTGACGCTGAGGTTCAGCTCCTTGAGGTTCCGGCGCAGGTCGAGAAACGACGCAGCGTTGTGCTCCGTCTCGCTGATCTGCGAGTCGGCGATGAAGGCCACGCCGTCGGCTCCTTGAAGGACCAGCCGCCGCGTGGAGGCGTGAAGCACCTGGCCCGGCACCGTGAAAATCTTGATCCGCAGCGTCATCCCCGCCGGCGTCCCCGCGCGGTCCGCACCCGTCACCGAGGTCTCGGCGCGAAGCGTCAGGGGGAGCATGTCGAAGAACAACGTGCGGTCGTCGCGGGTCTCCAGCGTCATCAGGCGGCCGCGCGAAGTCTCGGTAGTCAGATGGTGGAGCGAGCGGAGGTTCGTCGTCTTGCCGCTCAGTGCGGGCCCGTAGTAAACGAGCTTGAGCGCGATCTCCCGGCCTCCGAAGTTGATCTGCACGATCCCTCGCACTTTCGATCCTATCAGACGTTCCCTGTTGCGTGTCCGGCCACCCCTCCCACTACTCTCGACGAAACGCGTCCCCCCCTATGACCACACACGCACCCCTCGCCGTTGGCGACGCGCCTCCGGATTTCGACCTCGAGAGCGACGACGGCAAGCGACGCTCGCTCTCCGACTTCGCCGGCAGGTGGCTAGTCCTCTATTTCTACCCGAAGGACGACACGCCCGGATGCACGCGCGAGGCCCGCGGCTTCTCCGAGGCCGCCGCGCGTCTGTCCAAGCTCGGCGCCCGCGTCGTCGGCGTATCGAAAGACTCCGTGAAGAGCCATTGCACCTTCCGCGACAAGTACGCGTTGAAGTTCCCGCTTCTCAGCGACCCGGAGCTCGAGACGCACGTCGCGTACGGCGCCTGGGGCACCAAGACGCTCTACGGGCGGAAGTCCGAGGGCACCATTCGCTCGACCTTCCTCGTCTCGCCCGACGGGAAGATCGCCCGTGTATGGCGCAGCGTCAAAGTCGACGGACACGTCGACGCGGTCATCGCGCAGATCGAAGGCGCAGGCGCGGGCACCAAGCCCGCTCGGGCCGGCACGGTCTCGAAGCCGAAGAAGACAGCGAAGAAGGCGGCCACGAAGCGCAAGGCGGCGCGTTGAGCGTCGCGGCTCCGACGACGCTCGTGTGGATCGACCCCGCGCCGCCCGACCGCGGGCAGGCAAGCGCCCTGGCGAGCTGGGCCCAAGAGCGCGGCATCTTGCTCATGGACCCGAGCCGTCGAGCGCCACGGGCCCTCCCTATCGACGACGCAGTAGCCGGAGAGATCGAAGACCTGCTGAAGGCCGCGCGCGATGCGATCGTCGCACGCGAGCCCGACGCGGCCGATCGCGCGCTCGAGGCCGCGGAGGATCGCCTCCGGGTCCACGCCGAGCTCCCGCAAGCGGCATGGCTGATGGCCGAGCTCGAGCGCGTTCGCTCTACGCGATGGCGACGCGTGGCTCCGATCGACACCGAAGCCGCGGCGCGTGCCTGGGCCCGCGCCGAAGCCATCGACGGCGGCCGGGTGGCGGGTGTCGGCGAGGTAGGAGCCGGCGATTCCGCTGGTGCCGCCGAGATTGCCATCGAGGTGCCGGCGGGAGACCGCGCGTGGATCGACGGATCGCCGGCGACGGGCGCCCGCACGGCGACGCATGCGGGCCCGCACGCCGTTCGAGTGACGTGGGGCGGACGCACCGTCTGGGCGTCTTGGCTCGACCTGCCGGTGGGCGACTCGACGGTCGCCACGGACGCCCCGAGCGTCGCGCCTTGTTCTCTCGCGGACACGGCGAGCGCGCACCTCGGAGGCGCCACCGGCCCGAACGGAGCAGTCGGCCCGCGCGTCGTCGACGCCGATGCCGTCCTTTGTCCCCAGTGGGTGGCCGCAGCGCCCGGGGCGACTGCCGGGACCGTGAGCGTCGCCCTCTGCGCGGCGGGTCGTTGCGGTCCTCTGCTCGACTGGCACCGCACGGCCGTGTCGCTCTTCTCCGGCGTCACCACTCGACCCGAAGGCCACTCGACGCGCGGCTGGCCCACGTGGGCCACCTGGACACTGGTCGGCGCCGGCGTCGCCATCGGCGCCGCCGCGGCGATCGTGGCCTCCGGCGCCCTGAAACCCGCGCCCGCCGAGACAATCTTCGTCAACGGCGGGCTCAAGGTGCAATGAGCGAGAGCGGGGAGCGCGAATTGCAGATCGCCGCGCGGCTGCTTACGCTATCGCACTGAGACCGCTCGATGGCAGAACTTCCCCCCCTTGATTTCGACGCGTTCGTCGCTCGCAGGAAGGCGGAGCGCGTCGGCGGCGGCGCAGAGACGACGGGGCACGAGTACACCTACTCGTTCGACCGGCAATCGCGCATCGCGTTCGAGAACACCAAGCCGGTGTCCCTCGCCGTCGAGGCGAGCGTGCGCTTGTTCAAGCAGCTCGGCCGGCATCAGCTCCTCGGCAATGCGGTACGGGTGAGCGAGCGTCAGTTCCCGCGCATCCACGGCATCACGAAGCGTGCCTGCGACACGCTGCAGATACGAGCACCGCAAGTGTTCGTCGTGAACAGCCCCACGTTCAACGCGGGCACGCTCGGCACGAACGACGATTCGTTCATCCTCATCCATTCGGCGCTGCTCGAGCACTACAGCGACGAAGAGCTCGCGGCGGTGATCGGACACGAGTGCGGGCACATCCACAACTCGCACGTCGCCTACCTGACCGCGCTTCACTACTTGACGTACATGGCCGGCATGTTCGTTCCTTGGATCCTGCAACCGGCCCTGGTCGCGCTCCGGACGTGGTCGCGGCGCGCGGAGATCACGTGCGACCGCGCGGGCATGCTCGTCAGCCGGGATCACCGCGTCGCCGAGCGCGCGATCACCAAGCTTGCCGTCGGGTCGAGCAGGCTGCACGAGGAGTTCAACGTCGACGCGTTCCTCGAGCAACACGAGGAGTCGTCCCAAGGCATCGGCAGGTTCATGGAGGTCTTCGCGACGCATCCATGGCTTCCCAAGCGCCTCCTGGCGATGCGGGTCTTTGCCGAGAGCCGCTTGTACCGCGCGGCCGTAGGCCTGGGAGACGCGGGCCTGCCGATGAGCGAAGTCGACTCCCGCGTCGCGTCCCTCCTCAAGGGGGAGGCAGGGTGAGCGCCGCGGACGGGCACGACGCCACCGCTGCGCTGTCGCCGCCGACGCTCGATGCCTTCTTCGCGCGGCGGGATGCCGTCGTTTCGGCGTTGCTCCGGCTGGGCGACGTCGCCACCAACCTCGGCGCGCGCAGTCTGCGCGAACGCATCGACGTCGATCTCGTCCGCAAGCTCCGCGAGGATCGCTTTCACCTCGTCGTCGTCGGCGAGTTCAACCATGGCAAGACGACGTTCGTCAACGCGCTGCTCGGAGCGAACGCCCTCGCCGTCGGCGTAACTCCCACGACCGCCGCCATCCATCACATCCGGTGGGCGGACGCGCCCGAGGCCTTCGTCGTGACGACGACCGGCGAGCGGCGTTCGCTTCCATTCGACCAGGTCCGTACGTTCGCCGCAGGCGGCGAAGCCTCGATCGACGACGTCGATCACCTCGAGATCGGGTTTCCGGCGCCGTTGCTGAAAGAGCGCATCCTCTTGGTCGACACTCCCGGGGTGAACGACCTCGCCCTGCAGCGCGCCGACATCACGTACAGCTACATTCCGCGAGCGGACGCTGTCCTCTTTCTCCTCGACGCTGGACAGATCCTCAAGGAGAGCGAGCGGGTCTTTCTCAGCGACAAGCTCCTCAAGGCGTCCCGCGACAAGATCGTCTTCGTCATCACCAAGTGGGACTTGCTCTCGTCCGACGAACAGAGCGAGGCTCTCTCGTACGCGCGCGCGCATCTGTCCACTCTGGTGCAAGAGCCCGTCGTGTTCCCCGTGAGCTCCGAGGCCGCGCTCGGCGGCGCCCGCGAGGCGAGCGGGCTCCCGGAGCTCGTGAACTACCTGACGACGTTCCTCGCGCAGGAGCGCGGGCGAATCCTGCTGGACAACGCGCTCGGCGAAGGGCTGGCCGCGGCCCAGCTCCTGTCCAAGGGCGTCGACGCAAGACGGCGGGCCGTACGGATGAACGCCGATCAGATCGACCGGCGCATCGCGGCGCTCGAGAAAGATCTCGCCGGCCAGTCGAGCACGATCGAGCAGCGCCGGGTCCAGATGCGCGAAGAGATCGCATCGATCCGCACGGCGGCACGCAAGGATCTGGATCGCTTCGTCGACGACGTCTGCAGGCAGCTGCCGAACGTCATCGAGTCGGCCAAGCCGAACGAGCTGAAACAGTTCTTGCCGTCGTTTCTGGAAGACGCCTTCAAGCAATGGGCCGAGGCCGAGGTGCGCGAGATCGCGACCAAGCTCGAGCAAGTGGCGGAGAAGACGATCGCGCTCGTCCGAGAGGACGCGCACGAAGGCGCGCAGAGGGTCGCCGAGGTGCTGGGCAGCGACGCTGGCCAGCTCGACGTCCGGGTCGACACCATCAAGTACGATGTCGGCGTCGTCGCCCTGATGTTCGGGGGCGTCGCCCTCATGGCGATCAACCTGATGGCCGGGGGGCTGCTCGCCGTCGCGGGGCCCGCCATCTTCGCCATGTTCGCGCGCGGCAAGATCCACGAAGAGTTCAAGCGACGAGCGCAGGAGATGGCCCCCGAGGTGGTGCGGGAGACCGCGAGGAAAGTCGGGCCCAAGCTCGATGCCCTGGTGTCCGATTTCGCGCAGAAGCTCGACGCCTGGGTCGTCGGCGCCGGCGAAGAGCTGCACCGTGAGGTGGTCGAGGTTCTACGGGCAGCGCGCGACGCCCGCGTCACGGGCGGGGGCGAGGTGGGTCAGGCGCTCGCGCTAGTCGAAGAGCAGGCCGCCACCCTCGACGACGTCACGCGCGCCGTCAGCCGGCTGCGCGACGGGTCGTAGTCGACGCAGACTCGATAGGGACCGGACATCCAAGCATCAGACCCCGAGGACGTGGCGCAGGCCGTCTGCACCCAGGGTTCCGAGCTCCTCGAAACGCGCCATGAAGCGCCGCCAGTCGCGGGTGATCGGGCGAACGGTTCCGTCGGCCGAGCGCGCCCTCAGCGAGAAGTCCGTGATCCGGGTGATGGCAAAGCGCAACGCGGCAAAGCGTCCCTCGGCGGCCAGGCCATCCCGTTCGGCCGCGGAGAGCGCGCGCTCGCTCTGGTAGCCCTCCGCCATGGATCGCGCGAGATTGGCGTCGAACCTATCGCCGAAGCACCACGCCAGCACCGTCACCATCAGGTCGAAGGCGAAAGTGCCGTCGCAGGCGCTCTCGAAGTCGAGTAACGCGGCGATCTCTCCGTCCGCTCGCCAGAGGACTTGATCGCGAAAGAGATCGCCGTGCACGAGGCCCCGCGGGAGCCCCGCGTGTCTCGAGGCGTGCGCGTCCGCGAGCGCCGTGCGCAGCGACGGGACGACCGACGTCCAGTCGGGTCCCCCTTCCGCGTCGATTCGGTCGAGGCGCCGCTGCAGGTCGGAAAACTCGAAGCGACCTGGGTAAGGGGCCTCTGCCTGCCCCGCCACGTGGACGCACGCGAGCGCCCGGCCCACCCTGCGCGCATCGGCGGCGGTGACGCTGGCCTGACAGCGCATCGTCCCTGCCCGCCACGGAAAGAGGGCCGCCGGCTTGCCTCGAACCGAGGAGACGAGGCCGCGGTCGCGTCGACGAATCGGCGGGGGCGTCGGCACCCCGGCTGTGGCCAGGCGCTCGAGGAGGGCCGTCTCGTGCTCCGCCCCGGTGCGCCCTTGCTCTTCGTAGACGCGCAGAAAGATGCGTCCGCCCTGGGTGACGAGGGCAAAGTTCGAGTTGACGCTGCCCCCGGCGACGCCCTCGATCCCCAAAAGCCCTAGTGTGTCGTACTCGGCGAGCACGGTACGCGCTTCGCCCTCGGTAATCGCCGTATGGACTGCCATTGCGCCGGCCGATGGTAGCCGCAGGGACGCCCGCCGCCCCCGCCAGTTTCGGGCCGATTGGGCACGACTCGGTGCGTCGGCCTGTGTCCGTGCCCCCGAGGTGGCCCCCGGCGAGCGCCCCCGCAAGACAAGACAAGTGGACGACTTGAGGGCAACTCTGGTAATGGGCGCAAGGTTGTTTGCGCGAGTCCCCCTATCGGACTAGCTCAGGCAATGCGAGGGGAGAGGGGCACGAGGTCCCAGCCGTTCCGAGGACCTGCCCCAACCGAGATCGATTATGGCGAAGACGAAGAAGGCCGCGGCAACCAAGGGTGCTACGAAACCGACAGCCGCGGCGAAAGCAGCGCAGCCGAAGGTCGGCGCCGGCAAGGAAGNNAAAGCACGCGGCCGAGGCGCGGGCACGGGCCGCCGAGCCGCCCCTGCCGGGTAGCGCGCGGGCGACCATCCGCACGCCCGTCGACGCGGAGGATATCAAGCTCCGCGTGCAGAAACTGCACGCCGCCCTGGCCCAGATCAAAGGGCTTCGCAAAAACCTCGCGAAGTCCTTCTTCGACATCGGGCTCATCCTCAAGGACATCCAGGGCCGCAGGCTCTACGAAGCCAAGCGGTTCCCGTCGTTCGAGTCCTTCGTGGAGCGCGAGATCGACCTCGGCAAGACGACGTCGATGCGCCTGGTGCGCATCGTCGGCTTATTTCAGCGTGAGAGCGCCCTCGAGCTCGGAATGGACCGCCTCTTCGTGGCCATCACGGCGCTCGACTCGACCGGCGAGCAGAACGAGACGGCACGGATCCCTCCGCCCCCCGTCTCGACGACGGCGCTGCCGCTCCGTCCGCCCGGCCGCTAGGCCGCGCT
>PLIR01000014.1 GCA_003139415.1 Myxococcales bacterium
GGGCTGGCCACGCGGGTCGGCGTTCGCGTGCTCGTGGGGCTCGGCGAAGGCGGGGCCTTTCCCGCGGCGACGAGGGCCCTCGCTTCGTGGATGCCGACGCGTGAGCGTGGTCTCGCGCAGGGCGTCACCCACAGCGCCGCGCAGTGGCTCGCGCACTTTGCGCTGCCGGCGGTGCTCGCGATCGCCGCGGCTTACGGCTGGCGGCAGTCCTTCGTCGTTCTCGGCCTCGCGAGCCTGGTCTGGACGGTGCTCTGGCTCTTCTCGTTCCAGGATACGCCCGAGCTCCACGGCCGGGTCGCACCTTCCGAGCTCGCCGAGATCCGTGGGGCGCGTCCACCGTCTTCCACGCCGGGGGCGGCGCGGGCGCCCACAGCGACGCCGTGGAGGCGGATAAAGCGGGCCATGGCCCTCGTGACCCTCGTCGATTTTTGTTACGGCTGGTCGCTCTGGGTCTTTCTGACCTGGCTTCCGTCGTATCTCGCGGACGCGCGGGGCTTCGCGCTAAAGCAGATGGCCGTGATGGCCGCGTTGCCGCTGCTCGCGGGCGTCGTCGGAGACACGCTCGGCGGCGTCGTGTCCGACGCCATCTACCGGCGGACGGGCCGGCTCGCGCTCGCCCGCCGGAGCCTGCTGCTCGTGGGGTTCACCGGCGCCCTTGCGTTCATGGTTCCCGCGGTGACGACGTCGAGCGCCGTCGCCGCCGTGTGGGGACTGTCGATCGCCTTCTTCTTCCTCGAGCTCACCAACGCCGTCCTCTGGACGCTCCCGCTCGACATCGCGGGCGACTTCGCCGGAACCGCTGGGGGGATCATGAACACGGGGTTCGGGGTCGCGGGGATGATCTCCCCCGTCGTCTTCGGGTGGCTCGTCGAGCGGACCGGGGGCTATCGCGCGTCGTTCGTCGTGTCCGTGGTGCTGCTCCTCGTCGGCGCCATCGCGTCCGCGGCGATCGATCCTTCGCGTCAGGTCGGCCCCTCGGGGACGCCCGGCTGAACCCCAATCCGAGCGAGGGCTGACATGGCTGCGACGATCGACGCATCGCGGATACGAAGGGTGGTGCCGACGGGCGCGGCGCTCGGCGCCGAAGTCCACGGCATCGACCTGCGCGCCGTCGACGCCGCCGCCTTTCACGCGATTCACAGCGCGTGGCTCGCCCACGAGGTGCTCCTCTTTCGCGACCAGCACCTCGACGACGACGCGCTCATCGCGTTCAGCCGCCGCTTCGGCGATCTCGACGAGGCCCCCATCCAGGAGACCGGGCAACGGTTCGTCGAAGGCTACCCCGAGCTCTACGTCGTCTCCAACGTCGTCGAGGCCGGGGTTCCCATCGGCAGCCTCGGATACGGAGAGGCCGTGTGGCACACGGACATGTCCTATCTGCCGCTACCCCCCAAGGCGAGCATGCTCTACGCCCTCGAAATCCCGGCCTCCGGCGGGGAGACGGGCTTCTGCAGCATGAGCGCCTCCTGGGAGTCGCTCCCGGCCGACCTGAGGGCGCGCGTCGCGGGCCGGCGGGTCAAGCACGACGGCACGTACAACAGCGGCGGCTACGTCCGCGCAGGCGTGACGCCGACCGATGACCCGCGCGCCGCGCCGGGCGCATTCCATCCCATCGTCTGCGTGCACCCCGAGACGGGGCGCCGGAGCCTGTACCTCGGGCGGCGGCGCAACTCGTATGTCGAGGCCCTCGACCTCGCCGAGTCGGAGGCGCTCCTCGACGCCCTATGGGCGCACGTGGCGCGCGCCGAGTTCCAGTGGGAGCACCGATGGCGGGTCGGCGATCTCGTGATGTGGGACAACCGTTGCACGATGCACCGACGCAACGCCTTCGATCCTGCGGAGCGGCGCGTCCTGCACCGGACGCAGATCCGCGGCGACTCCGTTCCCCGCGGCGGTTGAACGCCGGCTAAGCTGGCGGCCATGCCGACCTCGAAGGCGCTCGACCTAGAAGGCGTGAACATCCACTACGTAGATTTCGGCGGTCACGGGCCGACGATCGTGCTCGTGCACGGCCTCGGCGGAGCGCATACGAACTGGATCGCCGTGGGCGACCGCCTCACGCGCCATGGCCACGTCCTGGCGCTCGACCTGCCGGGGTTCGGCCTCTCCGGGCGCGTCCCGGGCGGAAACACCGTCGAAGGAATGGGCGCGTCGCTCGCGCGCTTCCTCGACGCCGTATCGCCCGAGCCAGTGCACCTCGTCGGCAACTCGATGGGCGGTACGCTGACTGTTCTCGAACGCCACGCCCGGCCCGGACGCATCGCGAGCGCGCTGCTCGTCTGCCCGGCGCTCCCGGGCCCGGCGCTCCCGCGGCTGGACCGGCGGTGGATCACGACGTTGCTCATCGCGATGGCGCCCGGGGGGGCGCGCCTCATGAAGCGCTACGCCGAGCGCGTGGGTCCCGAGGGCCAGATGCGCGACACGATCGCGCTCTGCTGCGCCGAGGGCGATCGCGTCACCGCCGACGTGCGCGCCGCGCTCGTGGCGCTCAATCGTGAGCGCGCCGGGATCGCCTGGGGGCCGCAGACGTTCTGCGAAGCCACGCGGTCGCTGATGGGACTCCTGGTGTCCCGAACCCGCATCGGCGCGGCGCTCCGCACCCTGGCGCCCCCGATGCTGATCGTGCAGGGCCAGCGCGATCGCCTAGTCGACCCGCGGGCGGCGCGCATGGTGGTCGCCGCGAACCCGCACCTAGAGCTCACCGAGGTGGCCGAGTTCGGCCACATGCCCCAGCTCGACTTCCCGGAGAAGTTCGTCGAGATCGCGGGGGGCTGGTTCGGCAGGGGCGCGCGCAATGTGCCGGAGCCCGCCCCCGCAGTGGCCTGAGCCCTCGCTGGCGTCTCCCGCGGTCGACTCGGACCCATCCGACTCGGGCCCATGACGTGGAGCGTTCAGCGCACCTCAATAGAGGGTCAACGAATACTCACTGGTCGCGCCGGGGATAAGGCGTAGGAGAGGTCGCGGGGGCGACCCGCGTGCCTCCGACCAAAAGGGAGACCACCATGACCGAGCGTCTAGTCGATTTGCTGGGGGCATTGCACGCCGAACGGATCACCACGTGGGCG
>PLIR01000279.1 GCA_003139415.1 Myxococcales bacterium
AGAAACTGACCGAGTAGTGCTAGGGAGCCACCGCCACGCGACCGAATCCTCCACGCTTTCCTTCGGTGTCCGGGCTGCCCCCGCCGCTGCCGGAAAGTCCGCCGGCGAGATAGAGGCTCTTCGACAGGGTGACGTCGCCCCCATCGAAGACGGGCACCGCGATCTCCTCGAGGCGCCGGCCGATGCACCCGAGGGCCTCGCGCGAGGGGCGCGTGGGGCTCTCGACGACGGCGCTGGATATCGCTCCGTCGACCCCGAACGTGACGTGCATGTGAACGTAGCCCGCATCGAGCCCCTGCTCGCGGCACGACCCGAGCTCGATCCTGCCAACGGCGCCGTAACCGACGCCGAGGCTGAAGAAGGCTGGATAGCGGCGCGCGCGGTATCCCTCCGACGCGCGCAATGCCGCGGTGGCTGCGGCGTGGGATGCCGCAGCGCGGTTGCCCTCGACCAGCGTCAGGTGCGAGACGAACACAGGCTCCTGCGGCGGCGCCGGCTCGGCGACGGGCCCCTGCGCGGGTACCTGGGTCATGCATCCCACGCTCGCGCCAGCCGAGCATGCCACGACGAACATCCCGATCGAGAGCGATCGCCCCATGCCCTCACGATACCATCGGCATTCCGCCGAAGTCATGGACGCCTGGAAGCCCACTCGTGGGCGAGCGAAGCGACCTCCTCCCCCATGGTTTGGAAATGAGCCAATGCGCCTCAGAACAGGCCGCCGGCCCTTCTCGACAGAGACCGCAACGAGACGACGGCGGCGCACGAATTGGTAACGTGGGGGCGCGGCGGCGTTTGATACGTAAGGGCCGATGCTGAAGTCTCCCGCCTACGCCGTTCGCTCGGCCTGCGCAATCCTGCTGCTCCTGACGGCCGCATGCTCGACAGAACCCGGGGGCGGAGATGGCGGCGGCCCAGCCACAGCGGAAGCCGGCGCAGTAACCGACGGATCCTTCCCCGAGGACGCGGCCAACCCCGAGGGCGGGGCGGCGATCGACGCGTCGTCCGCCGTCGATTCGGCCCAGCCCGAGGCTTCCGTCGACGCCGGCACTTTCACGGACGCGACGATCGTCGATGCGGCCCCGGACGTCGCGACGGCCGGCGACGGTTCGATCGTCGTCGACAACGCGATCTGTCATGTCGAGTGGCCCCAGCCCGAGACGTACCCGGGGGGGCCCGGCACGTTCGAGCTCGCCGTCGCCCCGCAGGGCGATGCGTACGTCGCGATCTCGTACGCGGGTTCGCTCTCCGTCGACCTTGGCGTCGCGAACCCCGGCTACCCGGTGGGGATCGCCATCGCGAAGATCGATCCGCAGTGCAATCTGGTCTGGATGCGCGAGTTCGGCGCGCCGCAAGACGCAGGCGCGACCTCGATGAACGGCAACATCGCGGTCGATGCCACGTCGAGCATCACCTTTGCCGGATGGTTCGTCGGGACGGTCGATCTCGGCGCGGGTGCGACGCCGAGCGTCGGCGAGCTGCCCGAGGGGTTCGTCATGCGGCTCGACACCGACGGCAACGTCGTCTTCCGCAACCTTTACACGCTGATCGAGCCGAGCGTCCTGTCCGTCGACAGCGCCGGCACCGCGACGATCCTGAGCGCGGCGCTCGATCCGATCTCCGTCACCGTAAAGTACGCGTTCGTCCAGATCGACGCGAGCGGCAATCAGGTGGCTTCGCAAACGTACGCGTCGTCCGACGGGATCGCGCCCGCCATCCTCGCCTCCTACGGCGGCACCCTCTGGGCGTCGCACGCCGGGTCGCTCGCGGCCCTGACGACAACGGGGAGCACGCTCTGGTCGGAGCCGTTCCCCGACAGCGGCGTCGCCTGGTTCGGTGCCGGCCCACAGGGCCTCGTCGGTGTCGGCGCGACGACGTCGGGCGAGGTCGTGCAGGCCTTCGGCGACGGCGGCGGCGTTGTCTCGACCACCGTCAACATGCTGCCCTCCAACGCGCCCGAGGCGACGCAGGTCGCGATTGGCTCGACGGGCACGATCTACGTCGGCGGCACGCTGCCCAATCCCGCGCAGCCGTCCCCTGACGCCGAGTGTTGCGTCGACCACGTCGGCGCGCAGGTCCTCGGGCCCAGTGGCCAGCTCCAGACACTGCGCATCTGGCAGCAGGGCGACTTCGCCATGTTCGGCGCGCTCGCCGTGGATCCCAGCGGCAACACGTTCCTCGGCGGTGCGCTCGGCTCCTTCGATGGTGGCTTCGGCTATTACGTCGTCAAGCTCGGGCCATGACGCGCTGATATCGTCGTACCGCGCGGGATGGGCCGCGCGCTCGATCCACTCGCGAAAGGCACCATGAACGACACCCAACCCACGATCGATCCCTCCACCAGCGCGCTGCTGGTGATGGACTACCAGCCCGCGATTGTCGGGCGGGTCAAGGACGGCGACGCGCTGCTCGCGCGCGGCGCCGAGGCGCTGGCGATCGCGCGCCGCGTCGGCATGCACGTCGGGTACGTGCGCGTTGCCTTCGAGCCGGCCGACGTCGCCGCGATCCCGGCGACCAACCCGATGTTCGCCCAGGCGGCCCCGGCGATGTCGGCAAGCGCCCCTCACACGCAAGTGCACGATCGCGTCGCGCCGCGCGCCGGTGAGATCGTGGTGCGCAAGACCCGCGTCGGGGCGTTCTCTACCACCGACCTCGATGCCCAGTTGCGCGCCCGGGGCGTCACCACCCTCGTGCTCGCGGGTATCTCGACGAGCGGCGTCGTCCTGTCCACGGTGCGCGACGCTTTCGACCGCGACTACCGCGTCGTGGTGCTTGCCGACGGCTGCGCCGATCCCGACGAGGAGGTGCACCGAGTGCTCGTGACCAAGGTCTTTCCGCGGCAGGCGCGGGTGATGGAGATCGCGGAGCTGGCGGGTGCGACGGGCGGCTAGCAGCTAGCGCGATCCCAGCCGGTGGATCGAGAGGAGCGCCATGCGCGAGCGCAAGGTGCTGGGGGCCATCCCGAGGATCGCGGCCGCGCCCTTCTTGCCTTCGATCACCCATCCCGCGCGCTCGAGGACGCGAACGATGTGGGCTCGCTCGACGGTCTCCAGGGGCTCGAGTCTTTCGAGGCGCGCGTCGGTATCGGTGTCGATGCTCGAGGCGGTCCGCGGGCGCAGGCGCGCGTCCGCCCGCGAGAGCGGGGGCAAGTCGTCTTCGACGATCACCGGGCCCGCCGCCACGATGGCGGCACGCTCGATCACGTTGCTGAGCTCACGCACGTTGCCCGGCCAGTCATGGGCCACGAGCCGCTGGAGCGCGCCCGGTGAGAGTCCCGTGAGCGCCTTGCCGAGTCGATGGCGCTGCGCACCGACGAAGGCGTCGGCGAGCATCGCGCAATCGCGCGGACGCTCGCGGAGCGGTGGAACGCGGATGGGGAACACGGCAAGACGATAGAAGAGGTCCGCGCGAAAGCGCCCCGCCTCGACGGCCTGCGCGAGATCGCGATTGGTGGCGGCCACGATGCGGACGTCGGCGCGCACGGGCCGCGAGCCGCCCACGCGCTCGAACTCTTGCTCTTGAAGGACCCGCAAGAGCTTGGGCTGCAGCTCGAGGGGCAGCTCGCCCACCTCGTCGAGCAGGAGCGTACCCCCGTCCGCGAGCTCGAAGCGCCCGACGCGGCGCTGCTGGGCGCCGGTGAACGCGCCCTTCTCGTGGCCGAAGAGCTCACTCTCGATGAGCGACGCCGACAGCGCCGCGCAATTCACCTTCACGAAAGGGCCCGCGCTCCGGCGTCCGAGCTCGTGAACGGCCCGCGCCACGAGCTCCTTGCCCGCGCCGGTCTCGCCTTGAACGAGCACTGTCGTCGTCGTGGGAGCGACCTGCTCGACCTGGGCCACAACTGCCTCGAGATCGTGGCATCGCCGCAGGCTCGCGGCCGCCGTGTCGTCGCCGCCGGCCGCCTCGCCGCGCAGATAGGCGTTCTCGGCGCGTAGCCGCTCTTGGAGCGACGCGATGGCCGCGAAGAGCCGCGCGTTTTGGATGGCGATCGCCGCCTGGTGCGCGAAGAGCGCCATGCGTGAACGCTCGGCGTCGGTGAGCGGGCGGCGCGCGAACGTCGCGAGCACACCTTGCAACGTCCCGCGGAACGCGAGCGGCCAGCCTGCGAACGAGACGAGCCCGTGCGTCAGCGCCCAGGCGTGATCCGCGATGCGTTCGTCGTGGACGACGTCGTTCGTCCACATGGCCTCGCCGGTCGATGCGATCTGGCCGATCTTGCGCGCGCCCACGGCGACGCGTGCGTACTCGCCGTCGAGTCGCGCCGAAAGCCCGGAGCTGGCGCGTAGGCGCAGGGTGGGATCGCCCGGCTCGGCGAGCCAGACGCGCGCGAGCGCGACACCGAAATCGTCGACCAGACCCGCGGTGACACTCGCCAGCACGACGTCCAGCTCGAGGCTGCTCGTCATCGCGAGCGCGACGCGATCGAGAGAGCTTGCGGCCGCGTCGACGGGGGCCATGGGTTCGGCAGCTCGCGGACGATCGTGTAGCACACCACGACGGGCCGTGGGCCCCGCGGCGGGCCGCGGTGGACGTCGGGATAGGCGATGGCAAATCGCTGAAACTACAGACCTTCGGGCCCGGCGTCGGGTTTGCGATTGCGGGGTTCGAAAGGACGAACCCCCAATGACTACCGAAGCCGTCTCCCCGTCCCCCTCCCCCCGCCTTCCGGCCTGCCGTTGCGGCACCGATCGCACGCGGCGCGAAGCCACCCCGGAGCGGGAGTACACCACCCTCGGCGCCATCTACGCCCTTTGGGGCGGCACATCGATCCCGTCGCGCGTCAACTTCCGCTGCGTGCACTGCGGCGTCGTATTCGACAGCCGTGCGGACACGGCCACGAGACGGGCTCACATCATCTGAGCAGGCGAGACGATTCTCACTGCAGCGTCAGCGTCAACACCGCCGTCGCGCCTCCGCCGACGGGCACGGAAGCCGCAATGGTCGTGGCCGTAGCGGTATACGGCCAGGTCATGCCGCTGTTCGCGTTCGGACTGAAAGGGTTGCCGCAAAACGGGGCCATCGTGAGCAGGTTGCCCGCGGTGCTCAGGTTCACGGTCCCCAGCGTGCACCCGTTCCCGTTGGCAGAGGCAATCTGCGCTAGGGTCGCGTCCGCGCCGACAAAGAACACCATCTCCACGAAGCTCCCGTTGGGGGTCCCGATGGAGGCCCCACCCTCCGTGGCGGCGGCGTCGCTGATCGCACCATCGACGGTCGCGCCGTCGACGCTCGCACCATCCACGGCGGCGTCCTCGCCACTCGCGTCGCCCTCGCTGCCGGAGCCACCGTCCTCGGAAATGGGGATCTCGGAAACGACGGCTCCCGCGTCGGCCCCGTAGATCGAGACGGACGTCAGGTAGTACGTCCCGCTGACCACCGTGCCGCCCGTGAACGCCGGAGGCGAACCGGAAACGAGCACCTCCTCTACGACCGGCGCATCGGTGATGACGAGGCTATTGCAAGCCCCCCCCGCGCAGGAAGACGCGTCTTGTAGCAGCGGGCCGCCGCCCGAGAAGATTGTGCCCGAGCCGTCGGGCACGTTCCGCGAGGACGCATCGGACCCCGAGTCATACGATCCCCCGGAATCCACACCGCCGTCGGCGTTCTCCGACTGGGACGACGGGGAAGGAGACTTGCTGGAACATCCCTCGATCCCACCGCCGCCGAGGAGCGATACCGCCCCCACGACGAGGAACGCGGTATTCGCGCATCTTCGGAGCGTTCTTGCGTGCTGCGCATCGTTCGCCATTTCAGCGATTCTAGATCGCGACGCCAAGCGTACGGCGGGTGGCTAGTTGTGCATTTGCTGGGCGCTCCGTTATGGGCGGAGAAGTGCGGCAGGCCGCGAGCGTAAGCTGATGCGCAGCGCGCACGTCGGCGGCCACTTGACCTCGGGATGGCTGCCTGGGCTCTGCGATCTCAGCCGTGCGAGAGAACGCGACTACCCTCACCTAGCGGAGGCGGCATCCGCTACCGCCGTTGTAGATGCCCGTCATGTCGGACACCGAGAGGGCGCCCGACCACACGGACACTTCGTCCATCGAGCCATCGAAGAGCGCCTCGGTCGTGGATCCGCCGAGAAGGTTCGAGCCAATCGCGATTTGCGCGAGGGTATACGGGTCGTACTGGGCGCCGGATGCCACGTGCGTGCCCCCATTGACGAAGAACGTGGTCGACGACCCAGCGTACGCGTAGCAGACGAAGTTCCAGGCACCCGGCGTGACGGCCAGCGCGCTCGTGCTGCAGGCACCGTTGTCCATGAACAGGGTGTTTGCCGTGACCGTGCAGCTGCCTGCCGATGGGCTCACGGCCGGTTCGACGTCGTAGTAGTCCACCGTGCTCCCGGCGCCGCCGACGAAGACGGGCATGGCCTGACCGCTCGCCGCCGCCGCGGGGTTGATCCACGCGCAGAGCGTCTTGGGCCCGCTGACTTGCGTGGTCCCCGTCGCCTTCACGCCGTGGCCTCCCATCGAGATCGAGACGCCCTGCCCGAGCTTGCCCGTCGTGTAAGTGATGTCTGTGCCCACCGTGGCGACGCCGTTGTTTCCGTTGCCGCTCTCGTCGGCCAAGCTCCCTTCGAACGGGTAGTAGACGAGGAGGCGACCGCCATCGAGGTCCGTCACGGCCGGGCACGTGGGCCCTGCGTCGGAAGCGTCGCGCTCGCCGGCATCGGACGCATCGAGCATCCCGGCCTCGGTTTCTGTCGTCGTGGCGGAATCGCTCGCATCGTCGGCGGTCTCGCCGGCCCCGTCGCCCTCGCTCATCGCATCGACGGTGCCCTGGCCCCCTCCGTCCGCGTCGTGCGCGTCAGGGCCTCCTTCGGGAGCATGGCTCGACGAACCATCGGGGCGGCCGCCGTCGTCGCAGCCTTCGTTGCAGGGCGAGTAGCTATCGAGGCCCGCGACCGCCGCGCACGCGGCCACGGCGCCCGCGGCCAAAAGGACCGCCACGACCCGGACGAATGCGCGACCCATCGACGATGACTGTATCAGCGTGAGACAGCGCAGCTGGTCTCGCAGACCTTGCGTCGATATCGACGTCTGTTATACCAGACGCCGTGGCACCCATTGAACAGCCGGGGCCCGCGTTCGACAGCGAACTGCAGGCTGTGCTCAGGCAGGCGCGTCGAGTTGCGGACGGGCGCACGGGCACGCTTCCATGGGAGGCCCTTGCGGTAGAGAAGAGCGCGCCCGCTCGCGGCGTCTCGGTTATTTGAGGCTGGCGCTCACCCGGCGGACGCCGGAGCGGCTCCAGTGTGGGCCGCGGGCCGGTGGACGTAGCGATAGCCAGCGCTGCCAGCGAGCATGGCGACGACGAACACGACAAGCGAGGACGAAGGCGCCACCAGATCGACGATCGCCGGCCCCGGGCAGTAGCCGATCGCACCCCAGCCGATCCCGAACAGCACCGATCCCGCGACGAGCGTGCTGTCGGTCGCCGTCTTCACGGGTCGGTCGAAGTCACCGCCGAGTAGCGGTCGCGGCGCCCGCGCCGCCCAGCGGGCGGGCACCAAGTGGACGCCGATGGCCCCGAGCATCACGAACGCGAGGCTCGGATCCCACCGGCCGGCCACGTCGAGGAACCCCAGGATCCTCTCCGGGTTCGTCATGCCTGAGAGCCCGAGACCGATCGCGAAGACCGCGCCGGCCACGAACGCCACCGCCAACCGCATCACGACGCGCCTCCGAGCACGTGTCGGAGCACGAACGTGGTGAGCGCAGCCGCCGACATGAAGGACAAGACGGCGACCAAAGAGCGCTTGGACAGGCGGCTCAGGCCGCAGACCCCATGCCCGCTCGTGCAGCCCGAACCGAGTTGAGTCCCGAAGCCCACGAGCAGACCGGCGATCGCGACTCCCACCGGGGAAAGCGTGGCCGGGCGCGGGACAATCGAGCCAGGGATCATCCACGCCACCAGCACGGCCCCCGCGAGCAAACCCGCGACGAACGCGACCCTCCAGCCCAACCCATCGCGCCGGCCCTCCATCAGCCCCCCCACGATGCTGCTGATCCCCGCCACCCGCCCGATAGAGACGAGCAAGATGGTGGCGCTCAACCCGATGAGCGCCCCTCCCGCGAGCGCAGCGCTTGCTCCGCCAATCATGGTGCCTCCTGGCTCCCAGGCCCGCTCTGGGGATGCCCCCCCGACTGTAGCGGCAAGCCCCCACCGGCGGGCGCCTGGAGCATACGTCCACTATATGAGACATGGCGCCCGGCGCAAGCCCCCTTCCCGTTCCGCGGTGCTCAGCGGCTCCGGCCGCCCTGGACGCGGCGAAGAGCGATGACGAGGGCGTCGATGTCCTCGCACGTGTTGTAGCCGTTCGTTCGGGGCACCGTCGTGCGGGTGGCGCGCCTCTCCAAGTCACGAGAACTCGTGCAACGCGTCGGGATGGCAACGCTGATTCTTCTGGCTCTTGGTCTTGCCGGCGCGCTGATCACCGCACACGTCGCCAAGGTCGCCTGACGGGCCGGGCAAGGAACTCGGCGCCCTGCCGCGCACGACCTCGAAGCGATTCTTCGCTTCGGGCGCTTCGCCGTGGCACCATCCATCTGTGCGCCTGGCCCCATCCCAACACAGCAGTCGGGACTTCGAGACCGAGCTTCGCGAGCTGCGCGCGCACCTGCTCGCGATGGGTGCCCGCTGCGAACGAATCGTCGGGGTCGCGTTCGATGGTCTCCGCCAGCGGACGCCAGACCTCATGGAGGCTGTGACCGCGCTCGATGTCCAGATCGACCACGACGAGCTCGACGTGCACGCGCTAATCCTTCGAATACTTGCCCTCCGTCAGCCGGTGGCCGACGACCTGCGATTTCTCGCGACAGGCTTGCGGCTGGTCACGGACCTCGAACGGGTCGGCGACGAGGCCGTCAACATCGCCGAGCGCGCTGCCGAAGCCGAGGGTGATGCAAAGCTCGTCCTCGTCGAAGAGCTCGCCCTGATGGCCGATGCCGCCCGAGACATGTTGCGTCTAGCCCTCGATGCCTTCATTCGAGCTGACGACGCTCAGGCGGAGCACGTCCTCGGATGCGACGACCACGTGGATCGCCGATGCGCCGCCATCATCACGGCCATGACGACCTGGATCGCCGAGCATCCCGGCGACGTGCGGCCCGGGCTCCGTGCCATCCGGGTGGCGAAGTACCTGGAGCGAATTGCCGATCACGCGACCAACGTGGCCGAGGAAGCGATCTTCATGGTCCGTGGCGACGACGTCCGCCATGGGCAATGGCGGGCGATACAAAGGGTCGAACTCGACGCCATCGCGAAGTGATCCAACGTCTTCGGCTGGCCTTCGCTACGTGCGGTATGCCGTCCTCCAGAAATCGCGATAGACGCCGGCCATCGGCGGGCACGCGGCGCGCTGGTCATTAGGATACCCACGCAGTCCTGCGTCGGGTCCGGTCCTCTCCCGCTAGCTGGCTCATGTACGAGGCGCGTTGCCAGAGGGGCAATCGTTGCGTAAGGCTCCCAGGATGGTGCGTGTGGCACGCGAAGGTAGAGTGTCGCGGTGACCCTCGACGCCGCCGCGCCAACCGGGAGGCCAACGCGCGAGG
>PLIR01000040.1 GCA_003139415.1 Myxococcales bacterium
CGACATTCTCGTCAACAATGCGGGCGGCGGCATCATCCGCGAATTTCTGAAGCACACGCCGGAAACGCTACGCGCCACGATCGACCGCAATTTGTGGACATGCCTGTGGTGCTGCCGCGAAGCATTGCCCCACATGATTGCGCGAAATTACGGCCGTATCGTCAATATCGGCGCAGATTCCGTGCGCAATGGTTTGTGGCAGCACGGCGCGTACAATGCGGCGAAGGGCGGAATGCACGGGCTGACAACCGGACTTGCGCGCGAGTTCGCTGCTTACGACATTACGGTCAACACCGTCGCGCCCTGCATGGTAAGCACACCGCAGGTCAAAGCGGCGGCAGCGGCCGGCAATCCGCTCATCCGCCAATTCACCGACATCATTCCGAAGGGCCGGCCTGCGGAAACGGACGAAGTCGCCTCCATGGTGTCCTATCTGGCGTCCGACGAAGCGCGCTTCGTCACCGGCCAGGTGATCAGCGTGAACGGCGGCAGCACGATGCTGTAAGCACAAGGGAACACGCCATGGATCTCGGCATTGCAGGACGAACCGCCATTGTCTGCGGCGGCAGCGCAGGATTGGGTCGTGGGGCGGCCACGGCTCTTGCGCGCGACGGCGTCGTCACGTTCATTGCCGCGCGCGACAAAGACCGGCTGGAGAATGCGGCAGCGGAGATCGCCGCGGACACAGGCGGAACGATTCATCCGGTGGTGGCCGATGTGACGACGGATGCGGGCCGCGAAGCGCTGCTGGCGGCCTGCCCGAAACCCGACATTCTCATCAACAATGCGGGCGGTCCGCCGCCTGGAGATTTTCGCAGCTGGTCGCGCGAGGACTGGATCAAGGCGCTCGATGCCAACATGTTGTCGGCGATCATGCTGATCAAGGCAACCATCGACGGCATGATCGAGCGCCGCTTCGGCCGCATCGTGAACATCACGAGCCATATGGTGAAGCAGCCGGTCGGAATTCTGGGTCTCTCCAACGGCGCGCGCTCGGGATTGACCGGCTTTGTCGGCGGTCTGGCGCGCGACGTGGCGCGCCACGGCGTGACTGTCAACAATGTGCTCCCGGGCCAGTTCGATACGGACCGGCTTCGCTCCAATCACCAGAAATTCTCTTCCGCCAGGAAGATCGACTACGAGCAGTTCCGCAACCAGATGCGCGAGCAGATTCCCGCGCAACGCTTCGGCGAGCCCGCCGAATTCGGCGCCATGTGCGCGTTCCTGTGCAGCGTCCATTGCGGTTATGTGACGGGCCAGAACATCCTGCTCGACGGCGGGCAATATCCGGGCCTGCTGTGACGGCCAATCCGAATTTCGGCAAGCTCATTGACGTGCATTGCCACGTCATTCCCGATTCCTTTCCCGACAATCCGTCGCCGGAGCGCAACACGCGTTGGCCGTGTCTCAAAATAACGCCGCAATCCGCATCCCTGATTATCGACGGCAAGCCGTTCCGCGACGTGGATGCGCGCTCCTGGAATGTCGCGCGGCGCATCGATGACATGGATCGCGACGGCGTGGCGGTGCAGGTGCTCTCGCCTTTGCCGGAACTTCTTTCCTATTGGTTCGACGACGCCGACGCACTTTCCATGTGCGATCATGTCAATGCCGTGATCGCGCGCATGGTTGCGCAGCATCCGGATCGCTTTCGCGGGCTCGGCCTTGTGCCGCTGCAAAAGCCGGAACTTGCGGCGCGTTATCTGGAACGCATCAAGACCGAATTCGGTTTTGCAGGAATCGAGATCGGCAGCAACATCAACGGCGTGCCATTGGGCGACGCGCGGTTCGACCCGGTCTATGAGGTGGCGCAGGCCCTGAGCCTCGCGATCTTCGTGCATGCGCTGCATCCTGTGGCGACCAAGGCCATCGGCGCCGATCCCGGCTTCACCGCACTCGCCGGATTTCCCCTGGATACCGGGATGGCTGCCGCATCGATTCTGCTGTCCGGCGCGGTGGAGCGTTTTCCCAAGTTGCGGCTGGGCTTCAGCCACGGCGGCGGCACGATCGGCAGCATGCTGGGGCGCCTCGACAAAGGCTTCGCGCTCACCAACGCCTATGGCGGCAAGCTCGTGCGAAAGCCCAGCGAACTGGCGCGCGATATGTTCTACGACAGCAATGTCTATGACGGCGATTTCCTAAGGCATCTCGTTCGGCTCACGGCGCCGGACCACATCTTTCTCGGCACCGACTATCCGTTCTCGCTCATGCAGACGGAACCAAGCCATTATCTTGCAGGTTGCGGTCTGACGCCGGACGAACTTCAAGGCATTTGCTTCGCCGCAGCCGCTCATTTTCTGGCCTGATCTTCAACAGTTGGCGAAATCTTCACCTACCGCAAAATCGGAAAGATCGTCGGCCTTTACCGAAAAGTTTCCTGAGCTCGGTTTTGGCGCGCTCAAGCTTCTGTTTGTGCCGGGCGGATAATTTCCTGCCGGCGCGGTTGATATAGAAAACGAGCATCGACAAGGCCGAGCGATAGGGATTCTCCTTGCGTCGGTGGCTGTGTTCGGCGGACCGCTTGAGGGACGTTGCAATCGCCTTCGAATCGCCCGTCTTGAAGACACCCTTGCGAAGATCGAGCGCATCGCTTTCCTCTACCACGCGTGCAGACCGGTGACGCGAGGCTTTCGTCGCCCGGGGGCGCCCCGCTTTTTCGGCGGGGCTTCGGTCCGGGTGTCCGGGTCATGCCGTGTCCTGTCGATGGAAAACACCCCAATGCGAACGGGCGGCAAGCATATACGTTCCGTGGCCGGCCGCGCGAAAGCCCTCGCGCCCGTGGACAATCCCGTCCGCTCCGCGTTACAAAATTGCAAGTGCCCGCGCGAGCAAATCGCGGGCTGGAAACGATTGTGAGGGATCAATGGCCAGATATTCGCGCAGCGCCGGATCGGATGTCGAGCGCGCAATGGATCGACGCAAGAAAGGCAAGTTGAAACGGGGCAAAGGCGGGAAGGGCGGAACTGTCAAAAGCCGCAAGCAGGCGATCGCCATCGGGCTGTCGGAGGCGCGGCGCGAGGGCGACAAGGTCCCCGCCGCGAAGAAGGGCGCCCCGCGCCGTCGGGCCAAGAGGAGCAAGGTCGCCTCGCGGTCATGAGTGCCACGCGCCCGCTGCCGGGGTCCCCATATCCCCTCGGCGCGACGTGGGACGGCAAGGGCGTCAACTTCGCCATTTTCTCCGAGAACGCGGAGGCGGTCGATCTTTGCCTTGTCGACGCGGCGGGCCATGAAGAGCGTCACCGCCTCCGGGAGCGAACGGCGTTCGTCTGGCACGGCTACCTCCCGGGCCTCGGGCCGCGCCAGCTTTATGGCTATCGCGTTCACGGCCCGTACGACCCCGACCGGGGTCTTCGGTTCAACGCCCACAATCTCCTCCTCGACCCGTACGCCAAGGCGATCGACCGCCACGAGAGGTGGGAAGACGGGCTCTTCGCTTACGAGGTCGGGCACCCGGACGGCGATCGCAAGATGTCGACGGCAGACGCGCGCGGCGCGCCGCTTGGCGTCGTCGTCGATCCGGCGTTCGACTGGGAGGGAGATCGTCCGCCGGCCACGCCGTTCCACCGCTCGGTGATCTACGAGGTCCACGTGCGCGGCGCGACGATGAAGCACCCCGAGGTGCTCGAGGCGATCCGCGGCAAGTTTGCGGGCCTCGCCAGCCCACCCATGATTCGGCACTTCAAGGAGCTGGGCGTCACCGCCGTGGAGCTCTTGCCCGTCCACGCTTTCGTCGACGACAAGATGCTGCTCGATCGGGGCCTCCGAAATTACTGGGGCTACAGCACCCTCTCGTACTTTTCGCCCGAGTCGCGTTACCGCACCGAGGACTTTCCCGGCAGCGGGGTGCGCGAATTCAAGTCGATGGTGAAGGAGCTGCACCGCGCCGGCCTCGAGGTCATCCTGGACGTCGTCTACAACCATACGGCCGAAGGCAATCACCTCGGGCCGACGCTCTCCTACAAGGGGATCGACAACCCCACGTACTACCGGCTCGTCCCCGGCGACCCCAAGTCGTATTTCGACTACACGGGCACGGGCAACAGCCTCAACGTACGCCACCCGCAGACGCTGCAGCTCATCATGGACTCGCTGCGCTACTGGGTGCTCGAGATGCACGTGGACGGCTTTCGGTTCGACCTCGCGTCCACGCTCGCGCGGTCGCTCCACGAGGTCGACCAGCTCTCCAGCTTCTTCACGATCATCCATCAGGATCCCGTGCTGAGCCAGGTGAAGCTCATCGCCGAACCGTGGGACGTCGGCGAGGGCGGCTATCAAGTCGGCAATTTCCCGGTGCGCTGGGCCGAGTGGAATGGCAAATACCGCGACGCCATCCGTACCTTCTGGAAGGGCCATTCGGGGGGGATGGGCGAGCTCGGGTACCGGCTCACGGGCAGCAGCGATCTCTACGAAAACGACGGCCGCCGCCCGTACTCGAGCGTCAACTTCGTCACCGCGCACGACGGCTTCACGCTCCGCGATCTCGTCTCTTACGACCGGAAACACAACGAGGCCAACGGCGAGGACAACCGCGACGGCACCGACGACAACGCCTCGTGGAACTGCGGCGTCGAGGGCCCCACCGGCGACGAGGGCATCCAGGTGCTCAGGCGGCGTCAGGCGCGCAATCTGCTGGCAACGCTGCTGCTCTCACAAGGCACGCCGATGATCTCGGGCGGCGACGAGCTCGGTCACAGCCAGGGCGGCAACAACAACGCCTATTGCCAGGACAACGAGACGAGCTGGTTCGACTGGGCCCTCGACGGCGAGCGTCGCGCGATGTTCGCTTTCACCCGCAAGGTCATCGGCCTGCGCGGCGCGCACCCCGCCCTGCGTCGCGCCAAGTTCTTCCAGGGCCGCGCCATCTGGGGCGAGCAGGTTCGCGACGTCATGTGGTTCAACTTCGATGGCCGCGAGATGAACGACGGCGACTGGAACACCCCGTGGGCCAAGAGCCTCGCGGTCTTCTTCGCCGGGCGGGGCCTCGACATGACCGACGAGCAGGGCCGGCCCGTCGAGGACGACGACATGCTCCTGCTGGTGCACGGCGGACACGAGCCGCTCGACTTCGCCCTCCCCAGCATCGGGTCCGGCGGCGGGCCGTGGAAGCTCCTGCTCGACACCGCCGACGACGCAGCCGAGGGCGACGGCGGCAACGGGGCCACTCTGGTCGGCCGGTCTTTGCGCCTCTACGGCCGCAGCGCCTGCGACGCCGCACCGTCCCCTTCTCGGAGAGCAGGCGGGGCGCCTAGCGCGCGTCCGACGTGACGAGGACCGCCACCGGCAAGACTTCGAACAGATCACGAACGGCCAGCGAGCCCTCCGACGTGAGGCTCCGGCCCGTGAGCACGTCGTCGTAGCGGCCCGCGGGCACGTCCAGGCTCGCGTCTCCCCACGCGTCGCCGACGCTCCAGCGTTCCGCGCCCTTGACCAGAGTGAGACTGTGGCGCGTCGCCGCGGTCACGAGTCGGCGCCCGGCCCCTTCGCGGACGAACGCGACGACGTGCTCCTCGAATGGCGCGCTCGCCTCGAGCCTGTCGTAGGGCCCATCGAGAAAGAGACCGGGCAACTCGCGCCGCATGCGCAGGAGTGCGTGACAGACGCGCATCTTGATGCGGCCGTCCTCGAACCGATCGAGCTCGGCGGCCGCGGCGCGGGTTCGGTCGTCCGAGGCTCGCAGCTGCCGGAGCCACGCGCGCCGCCGCTCGAAGTCGACGGGTCGGCGGTTGTCGGGGTCGCAGAAGTCGAGGCACCAGAGCTCCGTCCCTTGATAGACGTCGGGGACACCGGGCGAGGTGAGCTTGAGAGCGATCTGCCCGAGCGAGTTCGTCACGCCCGCGCGCGCGATCGACGCCACGAACGCGGTCACGTCGGCGGCGAAACGAGGATCGCCGAGCATGCCCGCGGTGAAGCGCTGCACAGCTTCGTCGTAGGCCTCGTCGGGCTGGGTCCAGCGGGTCTCCCGCTTCTCCTCCTTCGTGGCTTTGGCCATGTGCTCGCACGCGCGACGGACGAACTCGTCCGGGAGGCGATCGCCCCATGTGAGCCCGAACGGCAGTGCGCCGACGACGGACTGATAGAAGTAGTACCGGTCCGACGCGGTGACCGCAGGATCGGAGCCCTGGTGCGTGCGCGCGATCTCTTCCCACGCCATGCCCCGCGATCGCCACGCGTCGGGGAGCTCGCTCAGCACGGCCAACCGCGCGCGCGCGTCCTCCCCTCGTTTCGTGTCGTGGGTCGAGGTCGCGATCATCGAGCCCTTCCAGCGCTCCCGACGGTCGACGTTCGCGGCGTGGAAGCGCGCCGTCGGGGTGCCGAAGATGCCCGGGTGCCCGCCGACCTCGTTGAGCGAGAGCAGCCGCGGGTACCGGTAGTAGGCCGTGTCTTCGACACCCTTGGCCATCACCGGCCCGCTGACTTGCTGAAAGCGCATGCAGAATCCAACCTGCGCGGCGCGCTCCTCGTCGCTCACCGGCTCGCGCCGGCGCAAGAGCAACATGTCCTCCAAGAAGTCGAACGCCATCGTCGTCAGCTCGGGGCGGCGGCGCTTGGCGCGCGCGATGGCCATCTTGACGTGGCTTTCGTCGCGCGGCTCCGGCGGCCGGTCGGATCGCACGAACGTGCGGTAGACGGGGAAGGCGGCGAGCGTCTCGAGAACCGCCGCGGCCAAGCTCCGCAGCGTGAGGTCGCGCGACCTACGGCGTCCGACCGCCAGCCGCTCGAGCGCCTGGGCCAGCAGGTTGACCTCGCTCGCCAGGTCCGAACTCAAGACGGCGCGCCTGGCGTCGGCCGCGATGGCGTCGAAGCCGGCGGTCTCACCGGTAACTTCGCGGTACACATGGGTCATCGCCGCTTCGGCCGACGGGTCGACCCAGAGACCGCCGACGTCGGCCAGGAAGTCGTAGCCCGTCGTCCCGTCGATCTTCCAGCCGCAGGGCAGGGCCTCGCTCGACTCGAGGATCTTCTCGGCCACCAGATAGAGGCCGGACCGACCGCCCGACGCCATCGCCCCCGCCGCCGCGTCCTGCAAGCGCTGGAAGTATCCGGCGGGATCGCAGAGACCATCCGTATGGTCGAGTCGAATCCCGTCGAGGCGGCCTTCCCCGAGCAGGCGCAGGACGAGCGCGTGCGACGCCGCGAAGACCTCGGGATCCTCCATGCGCACCGCGGCGAGGCCCGACACGTCGAAGAACCGGCGGTAGTTGATCTCTTCGGCGCCGACGTGCCAGTCGGCGAGGCGGTAGCTCTGTTCGAGAAGGAGTGCGTCGAGCGCGTCGAACGAGCGCGGCACGCCGGCCGCCCCGTTGAAGCGGTGCACCACGGCGTCGACGACCGAAGCGGCTGGCGGCGCCGAGTCGAGGAAAGACCGAAGACGGAGTTTGAGCGCGTGCCGGTCGCGGGCCCGCCCTCGCCGGCGATCGCGGGGCGCATGGCGGCAGTCGGGCAAGCGGGCGAACGCCGCCGCGATGCTCGCGAGCTCGTTCCCATACGCATCGCCGGGTGGGAGCGCCCCAGTTGCCGCGCGAAGCAGTCCGCTCACGCTCTGGGGCCCGACGGGCCATCGGTGGTCGAAGTACGCGATGCAGAAGGCACCGCCGTCGCGCGCGACACGGAGTTCGCCTTGCTCGAGCACCTGACCGTACGGGGCGCCGAGCACCGGCAGTAGGATCGTGTCGTGAAGAGAGGCCTTGGGCGAGTTCCAGTCGATGTCGAAGAAGTCCGCGTAGGGCGACTGCGGTCCGTCCTCGAGCACGTCGTTCCACCACGCGTTTTCGCCCGAGGCGACGCCCATGTGGTTGGGCACGAAGTCGATGATCCGTCCCATCCCACGCCGCGCGAGGTCGTCGGCCCAGGCGACGAAGGCCTCTTCGCCGCCAAGAGCTTCGTCAACCCGTGAGGGGTCGACGAGATCGTACCCGTGAGTGCTCCCACTCTGGGCTTGCAAGACCGGGGACAGGTAGACGGCGCCGACGCCGAGGTCGTCGAGGTAATCGGCGATGGCGCGCGCGTCGTGCAGCGTGACGCCGGCGTGGAGCTGCAGCCGATACGTGGACGACGGGGGTCTCATGGCGCAGCTCGCCCGGCCTCGCCAATCGCCACGGAGAAGAGCGCCGCGGCGTAGGGACCCAGAGTCCCCTCGCGCCATGCGCCGTCATGGCTGCTGGCGAGTAGTTCGGCAGTATGCGGGATCGCCAACGCGGAGATCGGCGCCTCCGTCGCGCCGAAGTTGATGACGAGCGCTCGGCGGCCCGGCCCCGCGTCCCCCGGCAGCCCGTCGCGCGTCACGAGCAGAACGTCGGCGAGGGCCGTCGCCCGCAGTCGCTCGCGGCCGGTGGCCCCGAGCACGGCGTCGGTTCGCCGAAGCTCCAGCATGCGGGTCACGACGGCCAGCAGGGCGCGGGCGGCCGGCGAAGAGCGTTCGGCCCATACGAGCTTCGATCGGAGAAACGTGTGCTCCGCTTGCGGGTCGGGCACCTCGGCGCGCCCCTCCCCGCCCCCAAACGACGCGAAGTGCGCGAACTCGGCGCGACGCCCCTCGGTGACCTTGGTGCCGAGCTCCGGCTCGTGATCGCTGAAGTAGAGAAACGGCGACGACGCGCCCCACTCCTGACCCATGAAGAGCAAGGGGGTCGCCGGCAGAAACAGCAACAGCATCGAGAGCGCCGCGAGACGTCCACCTTGCTCGGCCGAAAGGACGCGATCGCCGAAGGCCCGGTTGCCGATCTGATCGTGGTTCTGCAGCGCGTAGATCAGGTTCGACCCGAGGAGCTCCGCGGCCGGCTCGCCGCGCGGCCGATCGGTGAGGGGCCAGCGTTGCCCCTCGTACAGCCAGCCGCCCTCGATCGTGCGCGCCAGCTCTTCGACGGCCGGCGTGAATCCGGCGTAGTAGCCGTCGCGTTCGCCCGTCGCGAGGACGTGCACTCCGTGGTGAAAGTCGTCGGCCCAGATGGCGTCCATCCCGAGTTTTCGGACGACCGACGGCAGATTGCGCTCGTCTTCGGCCACGAGCAGCCGGCGCGGCGACAGCGCCGCCACCTCGTCTACCAGCTCGCGAAGGATGTGTTTCTCGCTGGGGTCCACGATGGCGTGCGTGGCGTCGAGGCGCAGAACGTCGAAGCGGTAGTCGACGAGCCACGACCGCGCGCTGCCGAGGACGAGCGCGCGCATGAACGGATTCTCGAAGTTGGGCGCCGCACCCCAGGGTGTCGGGACGTCGTCGGAAAAGTAGTCGGCGCTGTAGGCCGGCAGGTAGTTCCCGTCCGGACCGAAGTGGTTGTAGACGACATCGAGCGCGACGCTGAGCCCGAGGCCGTGCGCCTCGTCCACGAACTCCCGCAGGTCGCTTGGCGTGCCGTAGGGCGCGAAGGGAGCGAAGAGCGCCACGCCGTCGTAGCCCCAGCCGCGGCGCCCCGGAAAGGCGGCGATCGGCATCAGCTCGATCGTCGTGATCCCCAGCTCCGCGAGCTCGGCGAGGTGGGACCGGGCCGCGGCGTACGTGCCCTCGGGGGTGAAGGTGCCCACGTGGAGCTCGTAGAAGACCGTCTCGCCGAGGGGTCGGGAGCGCGGCGGGTGCTGCCACGGGTACGCCGGGTCGACTACGGCCGCCGGCCCGTGCACACCCTCGGGCAGCCACCGCGCGTAAGGATCGGTCAGGCGGCGCCCATCGAGGCGAAACGAGTAAAGCGTGCCCGGCCGCAAGTCGGGAGCCCGCCCTTCGAATACCGGCCCGACGTCTCCACGGCGTGGGGCAAGCTCGATCGTACGGAGAGTTTTGCCTCCCCGGTCGACGATGTCGGCCAGGACTTCGGTCGACCGCGTGGCGTGCACTCGGAAGGTGACCCCTGCGGGATCGCAGTGAGCTCCGAGCGCCGGGACCTGGCGTGACAGTGGGCCGGTCGAAGGCACTGCGCCCAACCCGGAGCACGGGCGGTGCCAACGAACGGGAGGTGGCTTGGGACGTGCTTCGCTCCGGCCATTTCGCCATGCCACACGTGGGCTCCGACGCCGATTTCGCCGACTGGCGCGAATGCCGTGATTGCGGGCTGTTTCAGCGCTTGCCGGCGCTCGACGACGGGCAAGCAGCCACGTGCGGCCGCTGCGGAGCGCTCTTGCGCCGGGCGGCGCGCAACTCGGTCGCGCTGGGTCGTTTCTGCGCTGCCGCCGCGGCGATCTTCCTCGTGCTCGCGCTCAATGTGCCGCTGGTCGAGATGCGCGTCATGGGCCGCCTCGCCACGTCGACGCTGTTCACCGGCCCCGCGATGCTGGGCCAGAAGGGGTTACCCGCGCTCGCCGTCGCGGTGCTCTTCACCCTCGTTCTGCTGCCGGCGCTCAAGATCGCGATCGAGCTCGCGGTCCTGTTCGGCTCGCTGGCGTCGCGCCCTCCACGCTTTCTTGCCTGGCTCTTCGGCTCGCTCGACTCGCTGTCCCCGTGGGCGATGGTCGAAGTCTTTCTGCTCGGAGCGATCGTGGCCTACACGCGGCTCGAGGCGATCGCCGACGTGCAGGTCGGGCCCGCGATCTGGGCGCTCGGCGGCGTGATGCTCATGCTGGTCACCGTCGACGCGACGCTGGACCACGAGGAAGTTTGGCGCCGGCTCGCCCACGAGAGCCCGGCCGAGCCGGACCGGGGCCCTGCTGCGCGAGGTGGCGAGCAGGGTTCGAGCGCCACGCGCGACCCGGTCGGATGCGACGCGTGCGGACGTGTCGCGCGGGCGAAGGTGGGCGACCGGTGCTCGCGCTGCGACCACCGGCTGCAGGTCCGCCGCGGCGGGCACGCGGGTGTCTGGGCGATGCTCGTCACCGCGTGCCTGCTCTACATCCCGGCCAACGTCCTCCCCGTGATGACCGTGAAGCAGTTCGGCCGGGGCGCGCCGTCCACGATCGTCAACGGCGTCGGCGAGCTCGCCGCCAATCACCTCTGGCCGCTGGCGATCCTCGTCCTTCTCGCCAGCATCATCGTGCCGATGGTCAAGATCGCGTCGCTCGCGGTCTTGCTCGTCCTGACGCACCGACGGTCGGGGGCGCGGCTCAAGGCGCGCACGCGCCTCTTCCGGTTCGTCCGCGGGATTGGGCGGTGGTCGATGATCGACGTCTTCATGCTCTCGACGCTCGTCGGCGTCGTGCGCCTCGACCTCTTCGCCAGCGTGGTGCCCGAGCTCGGCGCCCTCGCGTTCTGCAGCGTCGTGGTCTTCACGATGGTCGCCACAGAGCTGTTCGATCCACGAACCATGTGGGACGCCGCGGAGCCCGCGTGGTGAGCGCCACGTCGAGCCACGCGGTGCCCGAGGCCCACGTCCAGCGCCACGGTCTCCTCTCGTGGGTCTGGCTGATTCCGGTCGTCGCGGCGGGCCTGGTCGCGTACCTCGCATACACGACGTACTCGCACCACGGGCCGGTCGTCACCCTCACGTTCGAGACGGCCGAGGGGCTGCAAGCCAACCAGACGCAGGTGAAGCACAGGGCCGTGCCCCTCGGCACGGTCGACGACATCGGCCTGTCGAAAGACCTGCGCCACGTCATCGTGCACGTGCGCATGAACAGCTCGGCCGAGCCGATGCTGACCGACCACGCGCGCTTCTGGGTCGTCCGCCCGCGGCTGACGGCGCGCAGCTTCACCGGCCTCGAGACGCTCGTCTCGGGCGCGTTCATCGAGGTCGACCCGGGGCCGCTCGGCGGCAAGAAGCAGCTCGAGTTCGAGGGCCTCGCCGAGCCGCCCGGCCGGCAGTCCGACGAGCCGGGTCAGGTCTTCGCGCTGACGGCGTCCAGGCTCGGATCGCTCAGCGTGGGCGCGCCCGTCTACAACCGCGACGTCGAGGTCGGCGAGCTGCTCAGCTACGACCTCGCCTCCGACCCGGAGAAGGTGCACCTGCGCGTCTTCGTGCGCGCGCCCTTCGATCGCCTCGTGCACGACCAGACCCGCTTCTGGAACGTCTCGGGCGTGTCGGTCGTGATGGGCCCCGAAGGCCTGCACGCCGAGCTCGAGTCCCTCCAGTCGGTGCTCAACGGCGGCATCGCCTTCGAGACCTCGCCCGCCAACGAGAAGGATCCGCCGGCAAAGGAGAACGCGACGTTCGTGCTCTACCGCGACAAGGGCGGCGCCGACAACGCCGCGTACCGCGAGAACCTCGCCTACGTGACGTACTTCGATTCGTCGATCCAGGGCCTCGGGCGCGGCGCCCCGGTGCTGCTCTATGGCGTGCAGGTGGGCTCCGTGACCGACGTGCGCCTCGCGTTCGACGCGGAGACGCGACGGGCGCGCGCACGGGTCGCCTTCTGCCTTCAACCCGAGCGGGTCGTCGACCCCAAGGAGCCCGGCAGCGCGGCGGTCGCCGATGGCCTTCGCCGGGCCTTCGGCGAGTCGTCGTTGAGCGCGCAGCTCGAATCGAGCAGCTTGCTGACGGGCACCAAGGACGTCGCGCTCACCGAGGCGCCGGGCCGTCCGGCCGGCGAGCTGCCGCGCGAGGGCGACGCGATCGTCGTGCCCGGACAGGGGGCCGGCATGGAGGCCATCACCGCGTCGCTGAGCGACGCTGCGACCAAGGTCGATCGAATCCCCTTCGAGCAGATCGGCCAGAACATGAACTCGGCGCTCGAGCGAATCCAGCACTTGGCCACTCAGATCGACGTCAACGCAACCCCGGCCCTGCAGCAGCTCCCCCCGATCCTCGACGGCGTGTCCAAGGCCGTCGCGAACGCCAACGGCGCCCTCGGCGCCGGCGGGTACGGCAAGAACTCCGAGTTCGAGCATGGGATGAAGCGCGTCATGGACCAGGTGGGCGACGCCGCCCGCAGTCTGCGCGCTCTGGCCGACTACCTCGATCGGCATCCCGAGGCGCTGCTGCGCGGGCGAGCCGTGAGCGCGGGCGAGCCGTGAAGGGGCCCTCCACCTGGCTCGCCGGCGCGCTCGCCGCGTCAATGGCTGCGTGCGGCTCTTCGCCGCCGTCGGCGTTCTTTGCGCTCTCCCCCATGGCAAGCGACGCACGGTCGACCGTCGCGACGCCGCCACCCGCGAGCGCCGCTCCAGGGTTGGCCGTTCGCACGATTCGGCTCCGGCGCCCGTCGATCCCCAGCTACCTCGATCGGCCGGAGATCGTCCGGCGTGTCGTCGGCTATCGCCTGGGCGTCGCTGCGAACGAGCGATGGGGCGGTCCGCTCGACGAGATGATCGGTCGCACCCTCGCGCAGGACATCGAGGAGCGGCTGCCCCAGAGCAGCGTGTACGTCGAAGACGGCGCGATCACCGCCGACCCCGACGCCACCATCGAAGTGAACGTACAACGCTTCGAGGAGGGTGACGGCGGCGACCTGACCCTCGTCGCCGAGATCGCCGTCGAGCGCGACGGGGCGCACCAGGCGTCGGCCGCGCGATCGGTGCGCCTCGTGGCGCACCCCGGAGCGAGCACCTCGGCGCTGGTCGCCGCGATGAGCGACCTTCTGGGACGGCTCGCGCAGGAGATTGCCGCGTTGCTCGCCAGGGCCCCGAGTCCGTGAAAAAACGGACTCAGGACATTAGGTCACCAGATGCGGCTGGGACCGAGAAGCACGAGCAGAAGCACGACGAGGAGCGCCAGACCCAGGCCACCGCTCGGGTAGTATCCCCAGCTTCGGGAATACGGCCAAGTGGGCAAAGAGCTGACGGCCATGATGAGCAGCACGACGAGGAGCAGGGTGAACAGCATTCGATGCTCCAAAGCAAGGCGTGAGCCACGCGGGGCGTGAGCCAGCCGGCAGTCAGAACATTTGCCCGGCCGCGACATAGCCGCCGACAGGGCTCGCGTCGGGGGAATAGGCGACGTCGGCGCGCAGGACGAACGCCCGTCCCGATTGCAGGCGAAGCCCTCCGCCGACGCCGTACTTGAGCTCGACGCCGTGGCCGTCGAGCTGGGGCTGCGGCGTCGTGTCCGCCCAGAGCCGCCCCCCGTCGAAGAACGCCACGGCGCCGAGCACCATGGCTTGGCCGAGCGCGTGAAACGAGACGATCTCCGTGCGAAGCTCGACGTTTCCGAACACCTTCACCTTGCCGTAGTAGCGCTGGCCCGGCACCCCGCGCACCCCGTTCAGGCCGCCGATCGCGTAGGTGTCGTAGCTGTCCTTGAATCGCGCGAGCTCGTAGAACGGCGGCGTCCCGAACATCATGTCGCCGACGATCCGCATCGCGAGCGTGACGTGTGGTTTCCAGATCGGGACGAAGGCGCATGCAATGCCGGTCACCTGCCCATAGCGGGATGGGAACGCGGCGATGCCGCCGGGGCTCAGCGACACGTCGACGGTGTGGAACATCCCGCTGTGGCTCGAAACGTCGTTGTCGCGGTTGTCCCACTGAAGCCCCAAGGCCATCTTGGCGACCGCCTGCGGCGCAATGGAGCCGAGCAGCCTCTTGACCTCCGGGCTGCCGTCGCGGAGATCGTCCGCGAGCTTGGAGGTGCTGGCCACCTGGAGCCAGTTCTGCTCGTAGCTGAGCCCCATGTGGCCGGCGACGTGATCGATCATGCGCCAGCGCAGGTCGACGAGGATGTACGGATGGATGCGGCCGTACAAAAAGTACTTGGACGGAGCGCCTGGGGGCGCAGCGGCCGACGACGCGTTGCCGAGGCCAAAGTAGTTCAGTGTCGACTCGTTGCTGTACTCGGGTCGAATCTCGAGGGTGAGCGGGTGCTGCAGCAGGCGTGGGACCGTCGCCTGGACGTAGATGTCTTGATACGGGACGATGACGTGTCCACCGCTCGACTCGAACGTCACGAAGCCGGCCGACTCGATGTCCCACACGTACGGGTCGTCACCGCGGCGTACGCGCGTGAGACCGGCAAAGTAGCCTCCCCCGATGCCAATGTCCGTCGTCCCACCGGCGACGGGAACGAGGTTGAACTCGTTGTGCGCGGTGGGCGCGGTCACGTCGGACGTCGCGGCCTTATCGCTCGAGTTTAGGGGATCGGCGGCGCGCGCATCGTGGACGGGATAGGCGCCGAGCGCGGACGCGACGACGACCCATGCCCGGTACGGAGGGCTGGGGGAGCCGCGTTGCACGCTTGCCATGAGCAAGGGCCGGGCCAGCGACGGAGGCCGTCCAGGGCAACCCCAAGCGTCGTTCTAATACCGCCGCTGCCAGAGCAGGTCGAAGATCGTCGTTCCCGCGTCGCCGAGGGTGGACGCCAGCGACCAGCGCGACAGGAATCGCCAGGCGACGGTGACGAGCGTGTGATCGGGATTCACCCCGGGAGGCACCTGTCCCAGCACGACGCCGACCTTGAGGGAGATGTCGCGCGCGATCTGGATCTCGATCTCCGGACGCGGATTCGTCGAGCTGGTCGTGTCGACGTCGGCGCGCACGGAGCCGAGACCCATCTGGCCGAGGGCATGGTTGAGCGGTTGCGCCGCCTCGCCACCCACGGTCCCGACGACGCTCGACGCAGCATCGGGCGACGGGCTCTGGGCCTGGGGCCCGCCCGTCGTGCCGAACATGAGAAGCTCGACGATCTCCTGCTGCGGCAGCGATGGCTCCGAGCTGAGCGTCACCTTCCCGGTCTTCAGAGGGCCGACGAACGTCGCATAGACCGTGGTCCCGTCCGGCGCCTTGTAGCCGGCGCGCACCACGACCTGGGGGTTCGACGCGTCGGCCCCCACGAACGTCACCGTACCGTGGTCCACGTTGAAGGTCCTGCCCTGGATGACAAGGACGCCGCCGGACTTCAGTTGAATCTGGCCCGTGACGTTCCCGCCTTTCACCTCGACCTTGCCTCCCAGGTCGATCCGCACGTCGGTGCCGCGAACGACCTCCACGTCGCCGAGCTGCACCTGGACACCGAGGCCCCCCGACGACTCCTGCGCGGGCGGATCCACCTTGGGCGCGGGCAACAGGACGAACGTGGCAGGGTTGCCTCGATGCGCCCCGACCTTCACGTCGCGCATCGTTCCGAGCGATTGCACGTCCCCGGACGAGGCCTCGGGTATCGTGAGGCGCAGCGAGGGAACCGAGACCTGCATCTGCAGAGCGCCGCCATTCTCCGCCGTGACCGAGACCTCGACCCGGCCGTCGACGCTTCCGATTTCCGCTCCACCCGCGCTCACCGGGACGGCGGCGCTCTTGGGGATCACGACGGCGAGCTTGGCCGACTGCAGGTGCGTCCCTGCCATGCGCCCGGAGCCCGTTGCTTCGAGCCGGCCCGTCATCCCCGATGCAGTCATCTTCTTGACGACGAACCCGCCGTCGGGCGCCAGGGTCACGTCGGCCGCGATGTCGTGGAACTCGCCGCCGCCCGCACTGGCTTCGATCGCTCCCCGGGTGAGCGAAACGCTCCCCGACAGGTGGGGCTGGTGTGTGGACGGATCCAGCACGAAGTGCGCGTCGGAGTCGAGCCGTCCGTCGAGCTCGTCGAGCATGCTGTCGACGAAGGGCAGCAGCGCCGCGATGCGGAAGTTCTTCGACGCAAGGTCGGCGTGCACCGGACGATTCTCGTTCAAGGCCGGGGCGAACGCGGCGCCCCACGTCGATTCGGCGTCGGCCTTCGCGTCGAAGAAGCCGTCCCCTTGCTCGACCCGCACTTCGCCGCCGAGATGCCCGCGGTCGGCGACGGCCGTGACCCGCCCCGACTGGTACGCGACGGTCCCGACATGAAGCCGATCGATCGATAGATCAGCGTGGGCGCTGGCGTCTTCGTGCAGCCCGTCGACCGTGATGTCCCCGCTCAGGGCTCCGGCGATCATCTTGTCGTCGAGGGCCGTCACGGCCTTCAGCGGCAGTCCGTCGAAGTGCGCCTTCGCGGAGGCGGTCCACGGCGACGACGCCGCGACGCCACCGATCACCGCATCCACGGCGATGTCGGCTTGCGCCTCGGACGTCAGCACCTCGTGTCCTTGGGCGCGCGCCTTCACGCCGACCACACCGCGGTGGCCGTCGTAGTGGCCCGACACGTCGAACTCGACCGGAATGGAACTCGCGGCGACGCCGAAGACCGTGTCGCGGACGGTCGCCGTCAGATCGACGCGCGGCGCGAGCATGGTCCCCGTCGCATGCAGGTCGGCTTCGAAGATCCCGGAGAGGACCTCCTGACGAAGCATGGCAGGAAGCGTGGCCAGCCCACGCGGAGGCATGTGCAGGTGGACTTCGACGGCCGCCGTTCGCAGGTCCGTCGCCAGCTTCGCGGGGGCGTGCAGGGCGTCGGGCCATGGAAACTTGGGGCACGCCGCGTCGACGTGCGCAAAGGCGCCCTTGGCATCGCGCAGGGTCGTTCCGAGATCGACACGGCCTGTCTGGCCGTCGACGTGAGCATCGAAGTCGACGTCGACGCCATCGAGATGCCAGGGCGGGTACGGCACCACCCACACACCGTCGATGTCGCGCGCGGCGCCGACCTTGGGCACGAGGTGCAGGCTCTCGGTGCTGACGGAGAGCTGCACCTCGGGCGTCGTGTCACCGGCGTCGGCACGGGCAAGGTGACCTTTGATCGTGACCTTGCCGGCCGCCTGCGCGAAGGGGAATTGCTCGGGCGGCACCAGCTCGGCCACCTTCGCGAGGTCGACCCGGCCGTCGAGGGTGACGTCTCCCCAGGCGGTCCGCCACGCCGCCGCCGACAAGGGACCTTCGCCCGGCAAGACCAGCTTCGGCGTTGCGACGTTGATCGTACCCACGTCGCCCGCCTCCGCGTGCAGCCGTCCCTTCACCTGACGACCGTCGAGCGCCATCTCGACCCCGCCCGACACGCTCCGCGCTGCGCCGAAAGCGCCGTGATCCAGGCGCAGGGCGACGCGTCCCTTCGCGTGATCGCGGCGCAAGTCGGCGTCGATGTCGAAGGCGAGGACGCCGCTCGAAACCGCCGACGGCATCCCCGCGATGCGCGCGAGCGCCGCGAGATCGAGGCCCTCGCTAAGCGCGCGCAGGCGAACGCTCTCCCCTTCTGTCTCGAATGTTACCGATGCGGGACCGCCCACCCCGTCGATGCGCGCGCCGACGATGCTCACCACGTCGCCATCGACCGTCGCAGCCGGCACGGTCACGACGACCGCGTCCCCTCCCCGGGCCGCCGCGACATGCACATCCCGCACGGAGACCCCGGCACCAACGCGGACGACGGCGTTCGCGGAGAGTCGAGGGATGTCCGGTCCCTGCGCGGAGACGCGGACCGATGCGTCGTGCAGCGAGCCGCGCGTTCCGACGTCGATCCAGTCGATCCGACGAGCCGCGAGGAGCAGCGATCGCCCATGCAAGGTGACATCGAGCTCGGGCGCCGCGAGCGAGCCGCGGGCGAGGGCGTCGAGCGACGCGCTCCCGACGCGATTGGGCCCCACGGCGAGGTCGTCGACGACCGTCTGCGCGTCGGCCTCGATCGTCATCGCGCCGAGATCCAGGGCACCCTTGGCTGTGAGCGCTGCCCGGCCGTGGATCGGCATCGGCAGGCGGGGAATGCGATCGAGTTCGGCCACCTGCGCGTCGAGCGTGAAGTGCAGCGTGCGCGTATGGCCCTCTGGCACGACGTCGACCATCAGATGGGCCTTGCCCTCCGGCACCTCGGCATCCACCGTGGCGTGCGCTCGCAGGTCACCCTGTGCCGCCACCACGCCGTCGGCATTGACGGAAGCATCCCCGACGCCCGCGCGCACCGCCACGGCGACGCCCGAGAGGGGGCCTTTGGCTTCGACGTGAAGGCGGCCGGGCTTGTCGAAGGGCGATGCCGCCCAGAAGGCGCGAACGCTTTCGGGGCTGACCTCGGGCGCGTCGAGGACCCCGTCCACGACGCCGCGCTCGATCTTGGCCGTGAGGGTATTCGTCACGTTGGCCACGACGCCGCGCCACGATGCCGTGACGTCCGGCAGGTCGTCGGAGTTCGAGGGCGCCCGCACGTGCGCGTGCAGGGTACCCGCGACGTCGATGGCGCCCGGAAGCTTGTGCGCCGCAATCGTCGCCGTCGTGACGTCGGCCTCGATCGCGTCGGGCGCGTCGGTGAGCCCGCCGACGAAGTCGTCGATTTTGGCGTCGAGGGGCGAGCCCGTCACGTTCCCGCGCGCCGACAGGTGCTTCACGGCGATATGCGAGAAGACCAGGCGCAGGGGGCGTGACGGCTTCTGGTTCGGGGTCGGCGCCGGCGGCTCTTTCGGCAAGAACGCGTTGGCGATCCCCAGTTGTCCGGAAGCGTCCTTGTCGAGCACCGCGTCGATCTGCTCGGCAGAAACTTGGGGAATCACGATGGTGAGCGGCCCATGGCCGAACAGCAAGGACCGCAGGGCGGCCCACGTCTGCACCCGCGCCCCGAGCGATCGCCCGACAAGCACGGGGTGCCCTTGCGGGTCGAAGATCGTCACGTCCGCGCGACCGATGCCGAAGGGGCTCAGCTCCCCGAGCGCGTCGATCCGGATCTGGCCCTGGAACTGCGGAGCAAGGACGGCGTTCACTTCTTTGACGGCAAGCCGGCGCGCCCATGGCATGTCCATCAACGCGATCGCCAAGACCAAGAGCCCCAGCACCGCGCCGAGGGCGATCCCGACGACCCGCGCCGCCACGCGCGCGAACCGGCGAACCCGGGAGGCCATCAGAAGGCCTGTCCGATCCCGATCGCGATGGCGATCGGGACTTTGAAAATGGTGGGCTGCACGCCGAAGACGGGGTCCCGATTGGCGGCCGCCGTCTCGCTCGGCTCGCCGAGCTCCTGGAGCGGCTGGATGCGGTAGCCGACATCGAGGCGGATGGGGCCCGCCGGGGTGTCGTACGCGGCCCCCGCGCCGAGCGTCAGGTGCAGGTATCGGAGGCGCAGATCATTCTCGTTCGGTGACACGTCGCCCCCTTCGCAGAAGCCCGAGATCGACAGCGGACCCGACACGTCGAACCGCACCTCGGTCTGAAGCTCCCAGAGCGAAAAACCGCCCGCCGGCAAGAAGCAATGGCCCGAGCTCGCGTTCTTCGCGAAGTCCATCGTGCCGGGGTCGCAGCTGAACTGCACCTGCTGCGACGCCGTGGCCGGATTGAGGAACGGGATGACGCCGTGAGGCGAGACGCCGAGCAGCGGAAACCCCCGGTTCGTCGTCGGCCCGCCCGAGAAGAAGCCCCGGAAGTACATGATCTGCATCGCATGGGTGAGATCGGTGCGGGCGGTGGAGGTGGGGGGCTCCGCGGCGAGGGCCGCGGAGTTCTCGAGGGCGGTGTACCAGTCCTTCGCGTAGTTCTGCGTCCACAAGAACCCGACCGACGCGCGCGTCGCGAAGGTGACTTTGGGCCCGAGCGGGATGTACGCCCGCGCTTCGGGCTGGATGCGGACGTCGGTGGCGACCCCGCCGAAGGGGCCGCCCGCGACCTGCAGCGAGTTCCCGATGTAGAAGCCCGAATGCGGCCGGACCGTGCTGTCGCGAAAGTCGAGGTGAACGAGCAGCTCGGGGTACGAGAGAAAGACGGTCTCGAGCGCCGGGTCGAGGGGCAGAACGTACGAAAACGGATTCTCGACCTGGAAGTTGTAGGAGAGGGCGACGTAGAGCTTCTTGAAGATCGTCCGCTCCACCCCGACGGGCACCTTGACCTCGCGGTAGCCGACCACGGGCGCAGACGGCGACGGATCGACCTCGACGAGGAGCGGGAAGATGTTGAACTGCGGCCGTACGAAGCCCGTCGTGCGCGCCTCGATGAACCCCGGCTGCCGGAAGTCGATCTTGGTCCACTCTTCGAGCAGCGGCCGCACAGGCCCCTGCCAGTTGTCGATCCGGATGGGATAAAGGACGACCCCGGGCTTTACCGTGAGCGAGAAGTCGCGAAGCCCCCCGAGGAAATTGTGATCCTCCCATCCGCCAATGACGTGAAGATCGGTCTTGATGTCGTCGATCTCGATGCCGCCGCCGAGCGTGATCTGGTGCAGTCGCGTGGGCTCCACCTTCACGGTGAGCGGAACGACGTGGTCGGCCGGCGGCGGGACCGGCAAGCTTGGCACGATCTGTACGGAGCTGAAGACGCCCAGGTCGAGCAGCGCTTGCGTCGACGACGCGATCTCGGCCGTCGAATACGGGCGCCCGGGCGAAAGGTTGATCGCGCGTCGCAGCGGCGCCTCGGGGATGCCCTTCTCGCCGGGGACGTGGGGCGCGGCCGACTCGAGCCCCTGGAACGTGATCGCGCCGAACGTGGCGTACGGACCCGGCGTGAACTTGAATCCGTAGTCCGCCGCGTGCTCGCCGACGTCGACCTCCACTTGACCTTCGACCGTGGCGTACGCGTAGCCCCGATCGGTGAGCGCTTTCTTGAGCTCGTCCTTCGACTTCTCGAACGCCTCTTCGTCGAAGCGCGCGCCAGGCCGAAGCAGGTCGGCCGCGACGGAGTTCGCCGCAGTGGCGACCGCGGGGGGCAGCCCCTCGAGACCGACGAGGGTCCGGTTGCGATTGAGCGTGGCGGGCCCCTCGACGACCACGACCGTGACGCGCACGTGATTGCCGCCGACCTTGCGCACCTCGCCCACGCGCGCGTGGGCGCCGAAGAAGCCCTTGGACTGGTACACGCGCTCGACGCGCGCCATGTCCCTCTGCAGCACGGCCTCGTCGTAGACCTCGTAGTCGTAGACGAGCCCCTGGAACAGGAAGAGAAACTTGGCCGACCCCTGCGTCGCGAGCTTCGACTCGATATCCCCGGCGGGGACCTGATGGGCATTGGCAACCCGAACAGAATCGATGGCCGAACGCCCAGGAGGGATCTTGCTGCACGCGGCGAGCGCGGGCATCCATGCCGCAAGGACGGCCAAGCATCGCCCCCGACGGCCTCGCGCGGACCCTCGGGCGGCCTCGTTCGTGCTTCCCAGCCCAGGTCGTGAAGACGCTTGCGTGCGCCCTGGGCTTACTGATGTCGATGGGGTGCTCCGGCTCCCTCCCCCACCCGGCCTACCTGGCGCAACCGTCGTCGGCTCTCGCGCCGATCGACGACCCTCCGCCGCCGGGCCGTGTGGAGACCGTACCGGACATGCCGAGAGGTGCGGACGCGTGGATCCCGGGCGAATGGATCCCGAGGCATGGGCGCTGGTATTGGCTGCTCGGTCGCTGGGTAAAGACGCCTCCGGGCGCAAAGTATTCTCCGTGGGTGGTCGTGCAGGCGCACGACGGTTCGACGCTCTTCGCGCCGTCGGTGTGGACCGGCGCCGACGGCAAGCCGATCCCGCCCCCGCCCGCGATCGCGTTCGCCGCGGCGAACGGCGAGGCGGTATTCGACGCACAAGGCGAGAAGCAAGACACCGGAAGGGCGCTCGAGAACGCCCCTCATGCCCCGCCGCCTCCCTGATCATGACGCGTGGCTGCGCGAAGCCGTGGCCTCGCAGCGTTCGACGGCGACGTCGAGCCGCACGCGAAATGACAGGACGTCGGTCGTCATCCGGACCGCCGCGGAGGTGACGCGCATGGCGAGGGCGGACGCCGTCTCCACGCTCGCGGGCAGGTCGAAGGCGCGGTCGAGCAGATCGTGAAAGCTCCACGCGAGCTCGATGTGCTTGCTCGCGAGCTCCTCGTTCACGCGGCGTGTCACTTTTTCGTCGAGGACCTCGGGCAGCGCGGCGATGTCCGCCCCGTCGAGGGCGAGCTTGAAGACGAGCGCCTCGGCGGCGTGCTCATCCCGGCCGATGGTGGGGACAATGCGCGCCGCGAGCGACCGGACGGTCACCGGCACGTCGAGGCCCAGCACGGACCAGCGCGCCTTCGCCCGGCAGACGATGCGAATACCCGCGGGCGGGTCGAACACGACGTCGAGCGGCCCATCGAGCGTCAGGTGGTCTTCCCCGCCGAGCCGGATCGTGAGCGGCACGAATCGCTCGATAAGCGTTCGAACATCGGCGGGCGTCAGGGTCGCTTCGATTTGCACCTCATCGCCTGGTGCAGTCGGCGTGCCGTGTCCCATTCGTCGCGACAGCGCCGTCGAAGCCCTGCACGACACGACGACCGTTCGACGACCGCTCGCCGCCCGCTCGCCGCCCGCACGACGACCGGGGCGATTCGTGTGCGTGTGAGGCGACCCTGTTGCCCCACACGCCGCGCGTGCGGCACGCGCGCCATCGAGACGGGGACGCCCACACGGTAAGCAACCACGGCAGGCGGGCGGCGGCGGGGGGGCTGCAGGAAGCCGTGGTCCTGCCGGAGACGCTGCGGTAGGTATTCGAGCGGCGATTCCATGACCGAGCTGACCCACGAGACCCACGAGCCCATCGTCACCGAGCGCCTTTCGACGGGGGTGCAGGGCCTCGATGTCATTGTCGGCGGCGGCCTTTTCCGAGGGGCGATCTACCTCGTGATGGGCCGACCCGGGACGGGCAAGACGACCTTCGGCAACCAGCTTTGCTTTTCACATGCCCGCGGGGGCGGACGCGCCGTCTACGTCACCCTCCTGGCCGAGTCGCACGCCAGCATGGTCAAGAACCTGCGCGCGATGACGTTCTTCGACGCGGAGATCGTCAACCATGGCGTCGCCTACGTGGGCGCCTACAAGGCGCTGCGCGAGGAGCGTCTCAAGGGCTTGCTCAACATACTGCGGCAAGTGATCCAGGACGAAAAGGCCTCGCTCTTGGTGCTCGACGGCATTGCACCGACGCGCGCGATGGCCGAGAGCGACACGGCGCTCAAGGAGTTCATCGTCGAGCTCCAGGTGCTCGGGAGCATGACGAACTGCGCCACGGTGCTGCTCGCCAACATGACGTCGGCGGACGCGAACGGCCCCGAGCACACGATGGTGGATGGCCTCGTCGAGCTGGCGTTCGAGCGCACCACGCGCCGCACGTACCGCACGGTCGAGGTCATCAAGTTCCGCGGAAGCGGGCACATGCTGGGCCGCCACGAGCTCGACATCACTTCCGCGGGTATCGTCGTGCACCCGCGCACCGAGGATGTGCTCGACGCCCACCTGCAGAGCCACCCCCAGACGCGGGTGCCGATGGGGATCCCGCAGCTCGACGAAATGCTCGGCGGCGGCCTGCTCTCGGGGACCACGACCGTGGCCCTCGGCTTCTCGGGGAGCGGCAAGACGACCCTCGCGCTACAGTACCTCGCTGCCGGGTGCGACGCTGGGCAAAACGCCCTCTACTTTGGGTTCTACGAGCCACCCTCGTACATTCTCACGACGGCCGAGCAGCTCGGCCTCGGCCTCCGCGAGCACGCCGCGCGAGGGCGCTTTGGGATCGTGTGGCAGCCCTCGTACGAGTACGGAATCGACGCCCTGCTCGAGAGGCTGCTGCGGGACGTACGGGAGCGTGGGGTGCGGCGCGTGGTCATCGACGGCTTCGACGGCGTACGCCTGGCGGCGGCGGATCCCGAGCGCACCATCCGGGTGGTCAGCGCCATCACGAACGAGCTGCGTACGCTCGACGTCACCACCTTCATCACCGACGAGACGCTGAGCCCGTACGAGACGGAGATTGCTACCCGGGTGTTCGCGGCGTTCCTCAACGTCGCGCCGGAGGGGCTTGGCGCAACCCTCGTGGAACGATTTCGACTCCTTCCCGAGGTGGTCATCACGATCGGCGTCGCGTGGGGGCTCGACGGCTGGCGCGAGCTTCGGAAGACCCGCGTGCTCCCCGTCGCGCTTGCGGTGGTGGCGGTCGTGGCACTCGGCGGGCTCCAGTCGTGGCCGCGCGTGCACGCCGAGCACACGAACGCGCTCGAGCTCTATACGGAGAACACGGAGAAGTCCGCGCCGCCGCGCGCCGTCATCTTGGGAACGGGCGACTATCGCCTCTTCTCGTTCATCTACGCCGATGCCATAAGGCTGCGGCCCGACGTGACGTACATCGATCCGCACCTTCTCGGATACGATTGGTATCGAGCGCGCGCTAGTCACGAGTTCGGGGCCCCGATCCCCGAGCCGGTGGGTTCACGCGGTTCGAACGCTGTGAGACGGTGACCGAGAACGATGGGTGGGCGAGCGCGGTGCTCCCGACGTACCAGCGACCGTGGATCGCACTCTCTCGGATGTTCGAACGACGAGGCGACGCGGCCCGCGCACGAGCGAACCTTGACCGTGCGGAGGAGTGGCGGTTTTTGCGCCACGACTGACGAGCTGTCGGGTAATCTGCGGCACCATGATCGCTAGCGAGATAGCCAGGACCAAGAATAGGGCAGCGCGGCACCTTCGGGCTTGGCCGCTGGTCGTGGGCGTCGTTGCCGGCACGTGCTCGTGCAACTCGTCGTCCTCGGGCACGCCGCCTTCCAACGACGCGGCGACACCGCAGGAGGAAACGGCCCCGTCCCTGGCGAACACCCCCAACTTGATCCTCAACCCGGGCGCCGAGCTCGGTCCCGGAACGGACGGCTCCACGGTCCCCACGTCCGTGCCCGACTGGACGACGACCGGCGACGCGAACGTCATCGAATACGGCTCGTCCGGAGGCTTCCCCGACGTGTCGGACGGAGGCTCGGACGCGGCACCTCCCGACGAGGGCACGAACTTCTTCGCTGGGGGCCCCAACGACCCGATCTCGACGTTCACTCAGCAGATCAGCCTCGCGGCCTACGCGACGGACATCGCGAAGGGCAACGTGACATTCACCCTGGACGGGTGGCTCGGGGGATATTCGAGCCAGGGCGACGATGCCCTGGTCACGGTGTATTTCCTCGACTCGGCGAGTGCGTCGGTATTGGGCGCCGCCGCCGACGGAGGCGAGAGCGACGACGGAGGGGACGCCGGGTTGCCGCCCGACGTGCTCGCCTCGGCCAGCATCGGCCCCGTCACCGCCGCGGAGCGCAACGACAACACGGGGTTCCTTTTCCAGACGACCACGGGCCCGGTGCCCACGGGGACCGTCGCGGCCGAGGTGCAGATTGTGATGACCCGGTACGATGGTGCCAACAACGACGGGTACGCGGACAACCTGTCCCTCACGCTCGGCGGGAACTGAAGGGGCGACCTTCTACGACGGCGCGAATCCTGCTGGGCGTCTGCACGGGCGCCTCACGCTCGAGGCGTCCAGGGAGGTCCTCATGACAGTGGAACTGACGGTCTACGGTCAGACGGATATCGGTTCAGTCCGCAGATTCAACGAAGATGCCTTCGCGATTGCCGACTTGACGGGAGGCCGTCTCCTCGAAGAGCAGCGCATGGCGCAATTCGAGCTTGGGCAGAACGGAGTGCTGCTCGCCGTTTCGGACGGCATGGGGGGCCACCCGGCCGGCGAAGTCGCGAGCGCGCTCGTGGTGGACTCGCTTCGTCGCTCGATGGCAACCCTGCCCCGCGGCGCGACCTCGGACGCGCGACTCGAGAAGGCCACCATCGAGGCGAATCGCGAAGTCTGGCAGGCCGCGCACTGCCCCGGTCGAGAGCACATGGGTGCCACGCTCACGGCGGTCTTCGTGCACGACACGACGGCGCATATTGCGGAGGTCGGCGATTCGCGAGGGTACCTCTTGCGCGGCCGCGAGATCGTCCAGGTGACGCGCGACCAGAGTTACCTCCAGTTGCTGCTCGATTCCGGACGGTTGAGCGCCGCCGAGGCCAAGGAGTGCGATTTCAGCAACCTCGCGCTTCAAGCCATGGGGTTGAAACCCGAGGTGACCGTGGCCATGGCAAGGCTCGATCTTCGCCGGCGCGACTGCCTCGTTCTGTGCTCCGACGGCCTATCCAACATGCTCACCGCGGATGAGATTCGTCACGTGGTCCTCACGTCCGCCGGCCTCGACGACGCGTGCGTCAGGCTGATCGACGAGGCGAAGCGGCGCGGCGGCAAGGACAACATCACGGCCGTCCTCGCCGGCGTCGACGGCGATCTCCCGCCGACCGTCGACGGCGAACGGATCTCGAGGACCTTCTTCGTCATCAGCGAGTTTCCCCCGGCGAAGACACCCTCGGCCGCGTTCGGCGCTTCTTCGTCGTGACTCTGCGTTACGCTCGCCCCGAGTCGATCGGAGTGTTCGTCGTGCTCGAGGGGCGCCCGTCTTCGTCGCGGCGCCCTTCGGCGATTTCGACCGCGATCGCAGCGGCGAGCTTGGCCGGAACCCCTTCGGTACGCTGCTCGTATTCTCTCTCGGCCCGGTCGTCGCGCGCACGAAGCTTGGTGTCGTCGACCTGCTCACCCGGGAGCTCGACGCGCAGCTCTTCGACGAGCATGCGGACGGCAGCGGCCACGGGAAGCGCGAGCAGCGCCCCCACGATCCCGAGGAGCGTCCCGCCGGCGAGCAGCGCGACGAGGACCACCGACGACGGCAAGCGGAGGGCGCGACCGTAGATCCGCGGGACGAGATACCGACTCTCGAACTCTTCGTACACGATCATCGCGAGCAGCACGGCGATGGCCACGACGGGGCCGACGGCGAGCGCCGCGAGGACCGCGGGGCCCACGGACAGGAAGACGCCGATGTAAGGCAACACGTCGGCCAGGCCGGCGAAGACCGCGAGCGCGATCGCGTTCGGAACGTGGCCAATCGCCAACAGCGCGAACACGAAGCCCCCCATCAAGATCGACGTGAAGACCTGACCACGGATGTAACCGCCCACGATCGTCTCCAGGTTCAGCATCACGCGCGACAGCCGGATGTGATGCGAGCGGGGCACCATCGCGAAGAGGCCTCCGCGCAACCGGTCGCGATCGATCATGATGTAGAGCGACAGAAAGACGGTGCTGACGACGTACGCGACGATCTCGACGACGCGCGTGGAGTACGAGAGCGCCGTCGACGTCAGCGTGTGGGCCAGGGCGTGGTACCGGACGTCGCGTAGCGACTCCGCGAGCGGAGCGCTGACGCGCCACCCGGCGAGCGTGGAAGCAAGGCGCTCTCGGAGCATCGGCTCTTGCTTGACGAGGGTGGTCACCTGGTCGACGAGGGCCGGGATCGTCAACGCCAGCGCGAGGACGGAGGTCGTGAGCATCCCGGCGAAGACGGCGGCGAGCGCCCACCCGCGCTTCATGTGTCGCGCTTCGAGCCATTCGACGGCGGGGTTCAACGTGCCGACGAGAAAGAGCGCCACCACGAGGACGAGGACGACCGGCAGCAGCTGCAGCACGACCCACGCGCCCGCGACGACGACGACGGCGCGAACCATCGTCTTCCATGAGATCTCCCGCTCGGTGCGATTCGGCGCTTCGAGAACCGGCATTCTTAGGAAGTAATCCCCTCGAGCTGGCATGGGGGCAAGGTCCATCGTTCGTTCGCCCACCGATTGCATCCCTTCATTCGCGAATTTCACGATGCGAGGCGAAGCGCCTCAGTCGCGCAGTATCGTCGCAGCGTGTGGAGGCAACGTCTCCGAGGATGGAACGCTGCGCTGGGGGAGCGCGGCAGCTCGCCCACACCCCCATCCGGGACGATGCGACCGCCCTCTGAGCACCGCAGGCGCGGTGGCGCGAGGATTGCTTTGGGGCGGCGCCTACACAGTGAGCGAGATCGCGATCCCGACGGAGGCCATTGGCAGCGTTCCGCGCCCGACGGCCTTGGTCGAGGCGATCGCTAGGGGCGACGACGCGGACTCCGTGGAGCCCCTCTACGAGGCCGCCGTCCGCGACACGATCGAGCAGCTCGAGGCGACGGGCTCCCCCGTCGTCACCGACGGCGAGCAGAAGAAGTTTCACAACTTCTGGACGTATTCGGTGCAGGGGCTCCCGAACACGTCGGGCGACGGCTTCAAGATCCCCTTTGCGGCGGGCCACACGCGCCGGATGCTCAGGCTGACCGGCGGTCCCTTCCGGTACATGAGGTACGCGGATACGTTCTTGGACGTCGCGCAGCGCTACGCGCATGTTCCGATCAAACAGGCCGTGATTTCGGCATCCGCGCTGAGCCTCATGTACCCGGCCGAAGCCATCCCGGGATATTCGCGCGCCGAATTCCTCGACGATCTGGTGTCGGAGCACGAGAAAGAGATCCGCCTTTGCCTGGCCAAGGGCGCGCACAAGGTGCAGGTCGACTTCACCGAGGGGCGACTCGCGATCAAGATCGACCCGTCCGGTCATCTTCTCACCAGCTTCATCGATTTGAACAACCTGGCGTTGTCGCGATTCTCGGCCCACGATCGGGAGCGGCTTGGCGTTCATACGTGCCCGGGCGGCGACCGCGATTCGACCCACAGCGCAGATGTCGACTACGCCGATCTTCTGCCCAGCTTGTTCCGGTTGCACGTCGGCAACTTTTACATCGCGCTCGCCGGCGAGCGGGATCGGACCCGCATCCTGAAGATCATCCGAGAGCATCGGCAGCCGGAGCAGCGCGTGTTCGTCGGCGTCGTCGCCCCGATCGACCCGCGCATCGAAACGCCCCAGGAGATCTGCGACATGGTGCTCGAGGCCGCGCGGTACATTCCGGTCGACCGCCTGGGCACCACGGACGACTGCGGGTTCTCGCCCTTCAGCGACGACACGTCGACGAGCCGCGAAACGGCGTTCGCCAAGATCCGAGCCCGCGTCCTCGGCACGGCGCTCGCCGCCAAAGCGATCGGCGGGTAGCCGTGGACAACGGCGACGAGGAACGGTTGCTGCGGTCGGTCGCGCTGCAGAACGCGAGCACGATCCTGCTGGCTCGGCAGCGGGCGGAACAGGAGCTCGTCCGGGCAAAGGACCGCGCAGAAGCGCTCGCCGCGGAGCTGCGGGTCGCCATGCGCAGCGCCCAGCTCGGGGCGGCCGTCGGCCGAACGCTGACGAGCAGTGCTCCCATGGCCGACCAGCTTCGGGCCTGCGCCGAGGCGATCGTCGGCCATGTCGACGCCGCCTTCGCCCGGATTTGGACCCTCGCCCCGGACGGCAATGTCCTCGAGCTGCAGGCGAGCGCGGGGCTTTATACGCACATCGACGGTCCGCACGCTCGAGTGCCCGTCGGCGCGTTCAAGATCGGGCTCATCGCCCAAGAGCGCCTGGCACATCTCACCAACGACGTGCAGCGCGACCCCCGTGTGAGCGACCAGGCGTGGGCCGTACGAGAGGGCCTCGTCGGCTTCGCGGGCTATCCGCTGCTCGTCCAGGACGAGCTCGTAGGCGTGGTGGCGATGTTCTCGCGCGCGCCGTTGACGGTCGACACGCTGGCGGCGCTCGCGTCGGTGGCTGACACGATCGCCATCAGCATCCGTCGAGGTCAGGTCGAGGCGCTGCGCACCGAAGCCGAGCGCGCCCGCGTGGATCTTCTGGCGCGCGAGCAGCTGGCGCGCGCCTCGCTGACGACCACGCTGCGAAGCATCGGCGACGCGGTCATCGCCACCGACACCGCCGCCCGGGTGACGTTCATGAACCCGGTCGCCGAGGCGCTGACAGGCTGGTCGGCGCAAGATGCGATGGGCAAGCCGCTCCGCAGCGTGTTTCGAATCGTCAACGAGGACAGCCGCGAAGAAGTCGACAGCCCCGCCGAGAAGGTTCTCCGGGAGGGTGTCGTCGTCGGCCTGGCCAATCACACCGTGCTGCTCACGCGCAACGGGACCGACCTTCCGATCGACGACAGCGGGGCGCCCATCCGCGACGACGACGGCTCGGTCACCGGAGTCGTCCTGGTCTTCCGCGACGTCACGGCGCGCAAGATCGACGCGGAGCGGCGGGAGTTTCTCGCCGAGGCGAGCCCGGCTCTGGCGACAGTCCTGAACGCGCGCTCGACGCTCGCCACCCTGGCCCGCCTCGCCGTGCCGAAGCTCGCCGATTGGTGCGCCATCGACATGGTCGGCGAGGACGGGCGGGCCATCGAGCTGGTGGCGGTCGCACACGTCGACCCGAGCAAGGTCGCCCTAGCCGAGGAGCTTCGACAGCGATTTCCGGTGTCACGAGACGCGACATCGGGGTTGGCGAACGTGCTTCGCACGGGCGTCTCCGAGCTCTACGCGGACGTGCCCGACGAGCTTCTCGTGGCAGGCGCCGTCGATGCCGATCACCTCCGGCTTCTGCGTGAGCTCCGTCTACGCTCCGGCATGATCGTTCCTCTGAGCGTGCGCGGCCGCGTCCTCGGGGCGATGACGTTCGTCCTCTCCGGCTCCGGTCGGCGCTACGCCGCGGACGACGTCCGCTTCGCCGAGGAGCTGGCACGCCGTGCGGCCATCGCCGTGGACAACGCTCGTCTGTACGAGTCGGAACAGAACGCGCGCCGCAATGCCGACATCGCGAACCGCGCGAAGGACGACTTTCTCGCGACCGTCTCGCACGAGCTTCGCACCCCTCTGAACGCGATGCTCGGCTGGACACGCATCCTGCGGTCGGGCGATCTCTCGAAGGAGAAGCAGAGCCGCGCCCTCGAGACGATCGAGCGCAACGCCGTGACCCAGGCCCAGCTCATCGAAGACCTGCTCGACGTCTCGCGGATCATCAGCGGCAAGCTGCGCCTCGACGTGCAGTCCGTCGAGCTCACGCACATCGTCGAGCATGCGATCGAGGCGCTGCGCCTGGCGAGCGAGGCCAAGAGCGTCCGCATCGTGACGACGCTCGACGACAAGGCCGGGCCGGTCATGGGTGACCCCCATCGTCTTCAGCAGGTCGTCTGGAACCTGCTGAGCAACGCCATCAAGTTCACCCCCAAGAGCGGGCGCGTGCACCTCGCCGTGGAGCGCGTCGACTCGAGCCTGAAGTTGATGGTGACGGACACCGGGCGCGGCATCTCTCCCGAGTTTCTCCCGCAGGTCTTCGAGCGGTTCAAACAGGCCGACGGAGCCACGACGCGCGCGTACGGCGGGCTCGGGCTCGGGCTCGCGATCTCGCGGCACATCGTCGAGCTGCACGGGGGCAGCATCCACGTGGAGAGCAAAGGCGAAGGCCTCGGCTCGACGTTCACGGTCGTCTTGCCGGTCTCGCCCATCCGACAGGAGACGCGCGGTACGGCGTCGCGCTTCGCCATGGGCGCCGGGGCCGAGCCCTTCGAGAATCGGCCCGAGCTTGCAGGCCTGAAGATCTTGATCGTGGACGACGACGACGACGCGCGGGGCCTTCTCGTCGCGGTGCTGGAGAGCTGCGGGTCGGTGGTGACTTCGGCGGCCAGCACGGCCGAGGCCCTCGAGAAATTCCGCGCCGAGAAGCCCGATATCCTCATCTCCGACGTGGGCATGCCCGGCGAGGACGGCTACGCGCTGATTCGCAAAGTGCGAGCCCTCGGGTACGAGGCGGGCGGCAACGTCCCGGCGGCTGCGTTGACGGCGTACGCCCGCGCCGAGGACCGACGCAAGGCGCTGGACGCTGGCTACATGATGCACATTCCGAAACCGGTCGAGCCCTCGGAGCTCGTCGCCGTCATCGCCAATCTCACGCGCTTCGCCGTTCGGCGGTGAGCTTGCCCACGGCCGCGCCCGCGATGCATGTCACGGGACGGGCACCGCGGCTCTGCAAGACCTTCCGGTCGACGCACCGGAGCCCCACCGGCACGCTTAATGCTCAACCCGTTGGAGTTGGCGCGCGATGGGTGCGTCACAGAATCTGCCGAGGAAGGACAGGATCATGCTTTGGACGCTATGTGTCGTGTTTTTGGTGCTCTGGGCGTTGGGTTTCGTCGCATTCCACGTGTCGAGCGGGTTGATTCACTTGCTCCTGCTCGCGGCGCTGATCGCCCTCGTCTTCCAGCTCATCAGCGGTCGCCGCACAGTGTGAGCGAGGCGCGATGGCGCGTCGGAGCGCTCTTGTCATCGCGTGACCGGGGTTCACGCGCCGTCGCGTCGTGAAGATGACGACGGAGGGAGGCGCGGAGCACATCGAGGCGCTCTCCCAGCGATACACGGGAGGTCCGTACGCGTGGTACGGGGCCCGTGATCAGGTTCGCGTGATCTTGACGATCGCCGCGGAGAAGATTCACGAGATAGGGAGGCAGCGGCCCTGAAGTCCGGGGCACGCTCGGGGCCTCGCGGCGTCCTGCCGGGATTGGCGGGTGATGTCGCCAATGGAACTCTGGCGATGGCATGGCTGTCTGCCGGACGATGATCGACGGCGGCGCAACGGCGGGACGCAACGACGTTTGGGTCTTTTTCGGGCTGGCCTGCGGGATCACCTGGACGCTCGATCTGCCTCTGGCGCTGGCGTGGGCCGCGAACGCGGCTCCGCCATCGTACGCGATGCCGATGGTGGGACTGGGCGCGCTCGGGCCTTCGATCGCGGCGTTCATCCTGGCCGCGCGTCGCGGTGAGCTACGCGATGTCTTTGGCAGGTGGCAGACCATGCCAGTCTGGATCGTCCTCGGGCTCTTGCTCCCGATGCTGGTCCAGCTGCCGGCGACCGTCATCGAGGTCGCTCTCGGTGGCCATCCCGCACACTGGGTCTACCCGCCGGTCAGGCCCGAGCACTTTGCAGCGTTGGTCATGTTCCCGTTGGGAGAGGAGTTCGGTTGGCGCGGCTTCGCGTACCCGCGCTTGGCGCAACGCCACGGTCCGGTGGTCGGCTCGCTGATCCTCGGCGCCGTATGGGGCCTCTGGCATCTGGGAATGCTCTTCGCGCCGGATCCGCTTCGTGTGCTCCCCGCGACCACGATCCTCGTGTACGTGCTCGACCTCGCGCTGTGGTCGGTCGTCATCGCTTGGATGTTCGAGCGAGGAGGCCGAAGCATCGCCGTCGCCATCGCGATCCACGCCGGCGTGCATCTCGACAACATCAATCGCGCCCCCGAGACCGAAGTGCGCTTGCGCATCCTGCGCGTCCTGACGCTCGCTTTCGTCGCAGGCTTCGCAGCGCGTTCATTGACGAGCGAGAAGGACGCCGGCATGCAGCGCTACCACTTCAAATCCGGCAACTGACTGAACACCGTGCGGACGCCCTCGCTCCATCCTTTGCTGAGCGTATTGAAATACGCGTCGCCCTGATCGAACCGCCGCCGCATGCGGACCTCCAGCGCATCGCGCTGGTAGCAGACCATGTCGATCGGCATGCCAACGGACAGGTTGCTGCGCATGGTCGAGTCGAACGAGACGAGCACGCACTTGGAAGCGTCTACGAGGCCCGTCGAGGGGGTGATGACGCGATCGAGGATCGGTTTTCCGTACTTCGTCTCTCCCGTTTGAAGATAGGGGGTATCCGCCCCGGCCTCGATGTAATTGCCTTCGGCATAAATGCGAAATAGGCGTGCCGGCTCGTTCTTGATCTGCCCGCCGAGGATGAATGACGCATTGAAGACCAGGTCGTTCCTCCCGGCGTCACGGCGCTCGATGTCCCGCATCGCGTCCGAGACAACCGCCGCCGTGTCGAACATCGTGCTCGTGGTCCACAAGTTCGGCGCTTTCGCGTCCGTCTTGCCGCGCTGTTTGAGCACGCTGATCACCGCCTGCGTGCCCGCCAGGTTTCCCGAGCTGAGGAGGACGAACACGCGATCGCCCTTGCGCTCGAAGACGGTCATCTTCGAAAACGATGCAAAGTTATCTACGCCGGCGTGGGTGCGCGAATCGGACGCGAACACGATCCCGTCGTTGACGAGCACCCCCACGCAGTAAGTCATGTGCTCGCGTTTGCTCTCCAGGCCGCACCGAGCGCCGGGCGGAACAGGGGCGGAGCAACGACCTCGTCCGTCCACACCCGGAAGCTCTTGAGAAAGCTCGGCCCGAACGTGGTGCTGATGGCGACGTCAGCGGCGTCCCGGCCGCGAGCGATCGCGATCCGTCCGATGCGCGGAGTGTTGTGCCGGGCGTCGAAGGTGTACCAGTGCCCGTCGAGGAACGCCTCGAACCAGCCCGAAAAATCCATCGGCGCGTCGGACCGCGGGACGCCGATGTCTCCGAGATATCCGGTGCAATAGCGCGCCGGGATGTTCATCGAGCGGCAGAGGGCGATCGCAAGATGGGCGAAGTCGCGGCACACCCCGGCCCTCTCCTGGAACGCCTCCCACGCCGTCTTGGTCGAACGCGCGAACACGTAGCCAAACTGGATGTGATTGTGGACGAAGTCAACGATGGCCTGCACGCGACCCCACCCGGTGGGCGTCTGGCCGAA
>PLIR01000453.1 GCA_003139415.1 Myxococcales bacterium
ATCTTGATCTGCAGCTCGTCGGCGTTGACGAGGTAGTGGGCCGTGACGCCGAAGCGGGCGCTGGCAACCTGCTTGATCGCGCTGCGCTTGCTGTCCCCGTTGGGCAAGGGCAGAAAGCGGACGGCGTCCTCGCCCCCTTCTCCGGTGTTCGAGCGACCGCCGATGCGGTTCATCGCGATGGCCAGGTTCTCGTGCGCCTCGCGGCTGATGCTGCCGAAGCTCATCGCGCCCGTGGCGAAACGCCGGACGATCTTGGCTGCCGGCTCGACCTCGTCGATCGGAACGGCCGCCTCGTGGGCCACGAAGTCCCAGCAGCCGCGGAGCGTGACCGGCGCGTCGCCCTGGTCGTTGATGGCGTGCGAATAGGCCGCGTACGACTTGGCGTCCTCGAGGCGAACCGCGCGGTGCAGGGCGGCGACAGTCGTCGGGCTCCAGAGATGCCGCTCGCCGCCGACCCGCCAGAAGTACACGCCGCCCACGTCGAGCGCGTCCTCGTCGCTGGGGGCGGACGCGATCTCGGCGGCGGAAGGAGCGAACGCCGCCGCGTGGCGCATCATCGCTTCACGCCCGATCTCGGCGAGGCCGATGCCGCCGACGCGCGAGGACGTCCCGGGGAACCAGCGCTCGATCGTCGCGCCGCCGATCCCGATGGCCTCGAAGATCTGAGCGCCCTGGTAGCTCGACAGGCACGAGATGCCCATCTTGCTCATGACCTTGAGCAGGCCCTTGTCGAGCGCGTGCACATAGTGTTCGGACCGCTCTGCGCGCGGAACGTCGACGTCGAGGGACTCGATCGCCTCGAAGGCCAGGTAAGGGTTCACCGCGCCGGCGCCGTAACCCACGAGCAGCGCCACGTCCGCAACCTCGCGCGCCTCGCCCGTCTCGACGATGAGCCCCGCGCGCATGCGCTTGCCGGCGCGCGCCAGCGCGTGGTGCACCGCGCTTGTCGCCAGCAGGATCGGGATCGGCGCGTGCTCCGCGTCGACGCCGCGGTCACTCAGCAGAAGCAGACTGGCCCCGGCGTCGATGGCCTGCTCTGCCGCGGCGCATAGGCCGACCAGCGCGGTTTCGAGCGCGGCGCCCGGATCCGCCGCGCCTGCCTCGAACAACGCGGGCAGAACGGTCAGGGCGAAGTCGGCGATCGGCGACCCGCGAAGCTTGGCCAGGTCGTCGTTCGTCAAGACCGGCTGCTCGAGCTCGAGCAAGCGACACTGGCCCGGCGTCTCGGCGAGGAGGTTCCCCTCGCCGCCGACGCAGCTGACGAGCGTCATGACGAGCTTCTCGCGAATCGGATCGATGGGCGGGTTGGTGACCTGCGCGAATTGCTGCTTGAAGTAGCGAAACAGGGAATGCGGGCGATCGCTGAGGACCGCGAGGGCCGCGTCCGTACCCATGCTCCCCGTCGGCTCCTCTCCGGCGGTCGCCATGGGCCCGAGCAAGACGCGGAGGTCCTCCCTCGTGTAGCCGAAGGCGCGGAGCAGCCGCCGGCGGTCGTCCGTCGTCGCGACGACAGGCGCGGCGCCGGCCGGAAGGGCGCGCAGATCGATCTTGTTGCCCTCGAGCCACTGCACATAAGGCTTTTGGGAGGCCACCTCGCGCTTGATCTCGTCGTCGCCCACCACGCGGCCGCGCACGAGGTCGACGAGCAGCATGCGGCCCGGCTGGAGCCGTCCCTTCTCGATGACGTCCTCGGGGTCGAAGTCGAGGACGCCGAGCTCGCTCGCCGCCACGACGAACCCGCTCGCCGTGATGACGTACTTCATCGGGCGAAGACCGTTGCGATCGAGCGTGGCGCCAACGTAGTTGCCGTCGGTGAACGCGAGCGCCGCGGGGCCGTCCCACGGCTCGACGAGCGACGCGTGATACTCGTAGAAGGCGCGCCGCTCGGGCGACATCTCGGGCTGCCCTTCCCACGCCTCGGGCACGAGCATCATCATCACGTGCGGCAGGGTTCGGCCGCCGGCCACGAGAAAGTCGACGACGTTGTCGAGGGAAGCCGAGTCGCTCCCACCGGGGCGGATGATGGGCTTGAAGTCGGCCAGGTGCTCTCGGAACGCGTCGCTCTGCAAGAGCGCCTCGCGCGCGTGCATCCACGTCTGGTTGCCGCGCAGCGTGTTGATCTCGCCGTTGTGCGCGATGCGCCGGTACGGGTGCGCGCGTTCCCACGTGGGGAACGTGTTGGTGCTGAAACGCGAGTGGACGAGGGCGACCTTGCTCTTCGTCTCCTCTTCGCGAAGATCGAGGTAAAAGGCGTCGAGCCGCTCCGGCAGGGCGAGGCTCTTGTAGACGACCGTCTTCGACGACAGGCTCGCGATGTAAAAGGTGTCGAGCCCCGCCTCCGTCGCCTTGCTGCTCGCGCGTTTGCGGATCATGAAGAGGGTGCGCTCGAACGCCGGGACGGGGCACATCCGGCCGATGAAGAGCTGCCGCAGCACGGGCATCGACGACCGCGCCACCGGACCGAGGACGCTCGGGTCGACGGGCACGTCGCGCCAACCGATGACCTTCTGGTTGTGGCAGCGGACGGCCTCCTCGGTGACGCGTACCTCTGCGGCGCGCACTTGCGGGTTGCGCGACAGGAACACCTGCGCCACGCCGTAGTCCCCCGTGTTCGGGAGCTCGATCCCCGACCGCCCGAGGACGCGATCGAAGTGGGCGTGCGGGACGTGAATCAGGATGCCCGCGCCGTCGCTCGTGCACGGGTCGCACCCAGCCGCGCCGCGATGGGCGAGACGCCGCAGGATCTCGACACCCTTCGACACGATGTCGTGCGACGGGGGGCGCCGGATGTCGGCAACAAAGCCCAAACCGCAGGCGTCGTGCTCGAACGACGGATCATACATCCCGCGCGGAGACGGCAACGGCATCGTGACATCGAGTATAAAACGGTTGACGCGCCGCGCCAGCAAGATCGAGCCCATGGCCACACCTCATCAACCATCCGGTCGGCAATCCTCGGAATCCCAAGCGCACGGCGACACGCCTCCACGGCCGCGTCGCCGTCGGCCGCCGGTGACCCCCACACCCAGCGAGCAGAATCAAGGGGTGACGGTGATCGGCGCTCCGCGCGTGGCCGTGCGCGACTTTTACTACCTGTTCTTGCGCGCGCGGTGGTCGGGCGCGATCGGCGCCATCACGGTCGCCTATCTCGCGCTGAACGCCGTCTTCGCCGTGGCGTACGAGGTGGCGGGCGGCATTGCGAATGCCGGGCCGGACTCGTTCTTCGACGCCTTCTGCTTCAGCGTCCAGACGATGGGGACCATCGGGTACGGCGCGATGTACCCCGTCAGCCGCACCGCCAACGTCATCATGATCGTCGAGTCCGTGACGAGCCTCATCGTCACCGCGCTCGCCACGGGCCTCGTCTTCGCCAAGTTTTCGCGGTCGACGGCGCGGGTTCAGTTCTCCCAGCACGCGGTCATCGCGCCGATGAACGGCGTCCCGACGCTGATGCTGCGCGTGGGCAACGAGCGCGGCAACCAGATCCTCGAGGCGACGATCCGCGTGACCCTCATCCGGACAGAAATCACGCAAGAGGGCACGAAGTTCTACCGCCTCTACGACTTGCGGCTCGCGCGCGAACGCTCGTCGGCGGTGGCTCGCTCGTGGACGATCTTGCACCCCATCGAGGCGGACAGCCCGCTCTTCGGTGCCACGCCGGAGACGGTCATCCACGACGAGATCGAGCTTCTCGCGAGCCTCGTCGGCACTGACGACACGTCACTGCAACCGGTGCACGCGAGACGGCGCTACCTCGACACGCAGATCATCTGGGGGGCCCGCCACGCCGACATCCTGACGGAGGACGAGAACTCCAACCTCGTCCTCGACATCCGCAGATTCAACGAGATCGTCCCGACGAAGCCGACCGACAGCTTTCCGTATCCCAGACCGCCGAACGAATGAGACGTCGCTCCGGCGCGTGACGCGGCTCGTCTCTCCCCTCACCGCCCCAGCGCTTCGGCGCGGTTCACGATGTGCGGCGTGATGAAGATGATGAGCTCCCCGCGGGCGTCGGAGGCGGTGCGGTGCTGAAACAGAATCCCGAGGATGGGGATGTCGCCGAAGAACGGGACCTGCGCCAGGTTGCGGCCGGTGTTGCGCGTGTAGATGCCTCCGATGACGGCGGTGTGGCCGTCCATCACCAGCAGCTCGGTCTCCGCCTCGCGCTTGAGGATCGTGGGCGCGCCGTTCGGCGCCGTCTGGTTGAAGTTCGGCTCGTCGCGGTTGAGCTTTACGTGCATCGAGACGGAACCGTCGGCGGTCACGTGGGGCTTCACGAGCAGCTGGAGCTTGGCCTCCTGGAACGTCGTCTGGACGCCGAGCGCGCTGACCTGCGCGTACGGGATCAACGTGCCTTGGTTGATGCGCGCTTCCTTGTTGTCGAGCACCATCACGCGCGGCGCGCTCACGATCCGCACGAGGCCCGCGGACTCGGCCGCGGACAGGCGCGTGCTGAGGCTGAGGATGTTGTCGATCGATCCGAAGGTCATGCCGATCGCGCCGCCGGACCCCGTGCCGACGGCCGCCGGGAGGTTGACCGCGAAGTTGGGCGTCGTGACGGTGCGCGTGAAGGGCGAGACACCGGCCGTCGGGGTGTTGTTGTCGTAGGCGCCGCCCGCCGCGTTGATGCTCGACGGGAATGCGACGCCCGTTGGGTTGCCGGTCGACGGCCCGAAGGTGACGTCGCCGCCCCATTGGATGCCGACGTCGCGTGAGTACTGGCTCGTCGCCTCGACGATCCTCGCCTCGATGAGAACCTGCGCCGTCTGCGTGTCGAGGGATCGAATGAGCTCCTCGATGTAGTTCAGGTTCCCGGCGATGTCGCGAGCGATGAGGACGTTGGTCCGCTCGTCGACGGCGAGCGATCCCCGCGGCGACAGGAGCTCCTTGGCGCGGCCCTGCAGCTCGCTTGCGTGCGCGTAGCTGACGGGGATGAGGCGAGTCTCGAGGGGTGTGAGCTCGAACTCCTGCTTCTGTTGAGCAATCTTGAGCTCGCGCTCCTTCTGCAGCTGCGAGAGGGGCGCGACCCGGATCAGGTTCCCCTGCCGGACCATTCCCAGGCCTTTGGCCTGCAGGACGACGTCGAGCACTTGGTCCCAGGGGACGTTGCGCATCCGGATGGTGATCGTGCCCACGACGTCGTCGGCCGTCACGACGTTCACATGGCCGGTGTCCGCGAGCAGCCGAAGAACATTGTGGATGTCGGCGTCCTTCAGGTCGATGTCGATGCGCCGTCCCGTGTACCGCTGCTGCGCGAGCACGTCACCCGCGCCCGACGCGAAGCCTGCCGCGCCCCCCGTCGTGGTCTCCGTGACCGGCTCGTCCTCGTGGAACGACGTCTCGATGCGGGGCAGATCGTGGGGCTCGGGCTCGCGCGCTACCGTGACCACCTGCCGGACGGCGCCACCGTCCCGGGCGACGGTCCGGCCGTCGAGGTGCACCTGCGCGACCGGCGGCGTGGCGAGGTTGATCTTCGGGACGGGAAACGACCATACGAGGGTGCCGCCCTCCACGGAGAGCGCGCCCGGGGTCTCCGTCGAGCGTTCGATCTCGATCGAGGCCGTCTTTGCCGATGCGTCCTTCGATGCCGTGATCGATCGGAGGGCGCCGTGATAGGCCGTCACGTCGACCGTGCGCGCGAGCGAATCCGGGAGGCCCGTTCCGCGGAGTTCGAGGCGGAGGCGCCCGGTGGTCGTCGTGGTGAGCGCGTACGCGGGGATGCTGCCGAGATCCACGGTGACGCGATCGCAGCCATATGGGGCGCATCCCGCGGTCGATCCCGACACGCGCTCGAAGCGGACGTCGCGAACGACGGCGCCCATCACGGGCTCCGCAGGGTGCGAGGCGGCGGCGGGCAGCGGGACGGCCGGGCCGCTCGGGGCGAGGAGCACCCGGAGCGTCGTTCCGTCGGCGACGACCCGGTAAGTCGATTCGCGCGTCAGCGTGACGCTGAGGCGGGTCATCTGCCCGGCCGACGTCGGAAACGCTTGTGTGAGGATGCCGCCGACGACACCGACGGCGTTCGTGATCGCGGCCGGCGCGCCCGCTACGTCCGTGTCGCTCAGATCCACGAGCAGTCGCCGACCGCCGTCAACGACCCGGACGCTGTAGCTGGGAGCTCCGGTCCCGAGGATCTCGATGCGAGTGCCCCCGGGAACGGCGGCGTCGTCGGACGCGACGCGCACGTCACGCACATGGTTCGCGACGCCGTCCGCCGAGGCGGACAATGAGACGAAGACGATGCTCGACGCAGCGCAGGCCGCGAACTTTGCTCTCGGACGTCGGCCGAGGAGAGCTGCGTAAAACAGCGATTTCGCCCCGCGCATGGATGGCTCCTCGCGAGCCCGGGTCCCCCGGCCCAGTAGGATCGCGGCTCGAACGGTAGAACGCGCGATCCGATTCGGACCAATTTGTGGCAAAGCGCCCGCCAGGCGATCAGCCCGGAGCGAGCTCCTCGCCCGGCTTCTCCGCCTCGGGATGGAGCTGGATCACGCGGGTCGCCGCAGGAATCGCGGGCTGCGCCGGGTCCTCGCGAATCAGCACGACGTCGCCCTCGCGAATGCGGTCGACGCGCCAGTTGAGCTGGTACTCGGGGCCGTTGCTGCCGCCGATGTGAACGACCTCCGACCGGCAGACGAACGAACCTTTGTAGACGACCGTCCCCTTGCCGCTCGGGTCGACGAACATCGCTCTCGACTGATCGGCGCCGGTGACGATGGCGACGAGCTTCAGCTCGTCGATCGAGTACTGCGCGAGCTCCACTTTGCGCTGGTTGAGCGCTTGCTTCGTCGCGATCTGGTTTTGCGCGACGAAGCTGCGGAACGGATCGCGATTGCGATCGCTCTCGACGAAGTCGTTCTCGGTGTACTCGGGGCCCCTCAACTCGGGCGCGAGCGAGGCGCTCGCGGCGGCCGCCGCACTGGCACGGTTGGGGGGGGGCGCCGTCCCATTCACGGTGGGCGTGCCGCACGCAAGGAGGGCCAGGGAGCCCGCGACCGCCAGGACGGCCGAAGGGCGCGACGAACGGGGGGGGCGCATCATTTGGTGGCCCCCGGGGGCTTCGCTGGCGCAGCCGCGCCGCGTGGGGTCTCCTTCGGCGCGATCGCGTGGAATGCCGTCGCGAGGCACCGCGCCTTGAGGACGATCTCGTCGCCCTGCATCGTCGGCGTGGAGAGCTCGATGTTCTCGACGTTGATGATCCGGTCCATCTTCCCGAGCTCGTACGCGAACTTCGCTATCTGATGGAACTTTCCGGTCATGTCGAGACGCATCGGGATCTTCGCGTAGAAGCTCTGCGTGACTTCGTCGAGCGGCGTGTAGCCCTTGAGATCGATCCCCGCCGCGTTGGAGGCTTGCTGCACGCTCGAGAGGAACGCGTCCTCTTGCGCCTCCGGGGGGAGCACTTTGTTCAGCTCCCGTGCGCGCTGTTCGCGCAGCGCCAGCTCGCCACGATCCGCGAAGTACGTGGCCTGGGCTTGCTGCTGCTTCCCGAGCTCGTCGCGCAGAGACTTCTTCTGACGCTCGGCGCCCTCGATCCTGCTGGCGACGTCCGAATAGAAGATGAACCAGTACATGAAGAGGACGACGACGACGGCCCCGGCGCCGACGCCGATCTTCGCGGCGAGGGGGAGCTTGGCCAACGCGGTCTGGACGGGATTGGCCATGTCAGTACCTCACCTTGGCGCTGAGCTCGAAGTGAAAGAGCTCTTGGTGCGACGTCCCGTCGACGACCTTCTGCCCGGGCAACAGGCGAACGTTGGTGAAGTAGTCGCTCAGTTTGAGCCGGCGTTCCAGCTCGCTGACGTCCTCGCCGTCGCGCGCGAGACCGTTCATCTTCACGACGCGGTCGGCTTCGATGTACGAGGTGATCCAGAGGCGGCGCGGGTCCCAGTTGGGGTTGTAGACCTCCGTCGGGTTGTCGCGCTTCATCTGCTCCAGCTTGTCGCGATCGGTCGTCGGCCCGTGGCCGCCCACCGTGAGCAGGTGCGCGAGCTCGAGCAGCGTCGCCGTCGGGCCGGTGCGCGCGCTCTGCAGCTTTTGGATCGCGTCCTCACGGTCGCGTAGCTCGCCGAGGCGCGCCTTGATGTCGGGGTGGTCGGCGATCTGCTTCTTGATCGCGTCGATCTGACCTTGGCTGCGGCCGTTCTCGGCGACGATCTGCGCGAGCTCGTCCTGCTTGACCTTCTGGACGAAGAGGCAAAGCACGACGGCGGCGATCGCAGCCCCGAGCACCGCGAAGAGCCAGAGCTGCTTCGGCTCGGCGCCAGGGGCGCGCCGGCCGGCCTGACGCCTGTCGGGGAGTAGGTTTATACGGACCATTGCCGGCGCTCCTTGTCGCACCGTAGCGACAGCCCCAAGGCGACGACGAGCTGCGCCGAGCGCGCGCGGACGTCCGCCTCGTTCACGAACTTTGGGTCGACGCCCAGGTTGACCGTCGGATCGAAGAGCTGCACCGGCACGCGCGCGCGCCGCTCGATCGCCTGCACGAGGGGTGCGAGGTACGCGCTGCCCCCGGAGACGTGGATGCGACCGATCTCCGGCTCGCCGCTCGTCGCCAGGTAGAAGTCGAGCGAACGCTGGATCTCGCCCGCGAGCGCCTGGCACGCCTGGTTGATGATCTGCGTGACCTCTTGGGGAACGATCTGGGTCTCACCCCCGCCGTGCTTGTACGCCTCTGCCTGTTCGTACGAGCACGACAGCGACTTGCGGATCTCCTCCGTGATCGCGTTGCCGGCGTTCGCGATCTCCCGGGTGAACGCGCTCACGCCCTTGGTCACGATGTTGAGCGACGAGACGGCGGCGCCGAGGTTCAAGAGCGCGATGGTGCCGTCCTGCGGCAGGCCGTACTGGTGCTCGAAGATGTTTTGGATGGTGAACGCGTAGATGTCGACGACGCTCGGGCGCAGCTTCCCCTCGCGCAGGATGGCGGCGTAGTCGCTGATCTCGTCCTTCTTTGCGGCGACGAGCAAGAGATCCATCTGGCCCGCGTCCGGGCGGTGGCGCAAGACCTCGTAGTCGATCGACATGAGCTTGATGTCGAAGGGGATGTGTTGCTCCGCCTCCCAGTGGATCTGCTCGTCGAGCTCGTTCGGGGTCATCATCGGCACCGTGATCTTGCGCACGATGACGCTTTGCCCGTAGACGCCGATCGCGACGTCGCGCTGCTGAATCTTGCTGTCGTGGAAGATGCGCGAGAGGGCCTCGGTGACGGCGCTCGAATTCATCACGTGCCCGTCGACGATCGTCTGCGGGGGAAGCGGGGCCCACCCCCAGCGCGCGATCTGGAGCTTCTTGCGCGACTCCTTGAGCTGCACGACCTTGATCGAGCTCGCGCCGATGTCGACGCCGACGAGGTTTTTGCCTTCGGCCATACGCTCTTCTGCCTATCGATGAACCCCGCTACGGTCCGCCCGGTCGGGATTTGCGTCACGCCAAGTGTGACACCCGCGAAAGTGCCCCGTCAAAAACGCGGCGACTGCTCGGGGGGCGACGGACCCCCGCCGGCGCCGGCTACGGTCCCGCTGGCGCCTGGCCGGCCGGGTCGAACCGGCGGGCCCGCGGCGCCCTGGACTCCGGGACGAAGCACTGCGCCAGGACGATCGCGGCGATCCCGACCGGGACGTTGATCCAGAAGATCGCCCGCCAGCCGATGGTGCTGACGAGCACGCCGCCGAGGACCGGACCCAGGGCCAGGCTCAGCCCGAACACCGCGCCCCAGATGCCGAGGGCCCGGGCCCGCTCGCGCCGGTCGGTGATCGTGTTCGTGATGATCGACAGGGCCACCGGGTTGAGCATGGAGCCGCCCACGGCCTGCACGATCCGGAACACCACGAGCCATTCCAGGCCCGGGGCGACGCTGCACAGCAGCGAGCCGAGGGTGAACAGGCTGAGCCCGAGCTGGAAGATCCGGCGCCGGCCGAACCGGTCCGCGGTCGAGCCGGAGAGCATCAGCAGGCTGGCCAGGACGAGCGTGTAGGCGTCGATGGTCCACTGCAAGCCGCTGACCGAGGCGTNNGCGCCGATATAGTTGCACTCACACAACAAATATAGCTATACAACTAAAATCGGGCAAGCCAGTTCCGCCCTCACGATCGCGGCCCCGGCCACCATGGCGTGCAGCTTGGCGATGGCGACTTCGGGGGCCAGGTGCCGCAGCCCGCAGTCGGGGTTGACCATCAGGCGGTCGGCCGGGACGTACTCAAGCGCGCGCCTGATCCGGGACGCCACCAACTCGGCCGTCTCGACCTGCGGCGACTTGACGTCGATCACGCCGAAGCCCAGCCACCTATCCCAGCTGTGCTGCCGGATCAGCCGCAGGTCATCCAGGCCCTTGCGGGCGAACTCGAGGACGATCTGGTCCACCCGCGCGGCCAGGACGGCCGGGAAAAGGAAGTCGTAGTGCCCTTCCCAGGACGGGCGGGCGTACCGGTTGCCGTAGCAGACGTGCAGCGCCCACGTCGCGGGCACACCCTCGACCACCAGGTTGACCGCCTCGACCGCGAGCTCGACGTGCTCCGGGTACCCGGCCAGGAAGGGCTCGTCGATCTGCAGGAAGTCCGCGCCGGCCGCGGCCAGCTCGCGGGCCTCGGCGTTGAGCCTGCGGGCGAGCGCGCGGACCAGGTCGCCGGGTGAGGAGTAGGCGCCGTCGCGGATCCGCCGGGACAGCGAGAACGGACCGGTGAAGGAGAACTTGACCGGCCGCTGGGTGAGCTGGCGGGTGAACCGGAAATCGTCCGCGAGCCCGAGTCCGGGCCCGGGGCCGGGGCCGGGGCCGGCCCCGGCCTCGGCGCTGGTCAGCGGGCCTTCGGGCAGCGGCCTGGTGACCTCCGCGTCGTAGTAGTCGAAATAGTCGGTCTTGGCCCGCTGCGGGATGTGCACGCCCGGGATCCGGGCCAGGAAGTAGTCGACGTCATTGTCCCGGCGCAGCTCGCCGTCGGAGACGATGTCGATGCCCGCGAGCTCCTGGTCCTTGACCGCCGCCTTGATGGCCACGTCGTGGATCTCGGTGAGATGCCGGGCGCTGATCCGGCGCTGGTAGTACTCGGTCTTCAGCCGCTCCAGCCACTCCGGCACCGAATAGGAGCCCACCACCGTGGTCGGCAACAGCACCATCGGGGTCAGTCCCTGGGCTGCGCGGTGAGGGTCAGGATGTTCGATCCGGGCCGCTGCCGGAACGGGGTGAACTCGACGCCGAACCCNNGCGGTACTGCTCGCTGCCGGTCAGGAACAGGTCGTGGCACTGCACCCGGCCGTAGGGGTGCAGCAGCGGCAGCGTCCCGGCGAAGCTGGCCAGCGCGCCGTTGCTGACATGCATCCGGACATCACCTTCCGCCTCGATCAGCGACCTGAGGATCTCACCGGTCAGCGACGGGATGACCTGGTAGCGGTCCAGGCCCTCCAGCGGGGCGTACCGTTCGCGCAGCCGCAGCGCTTCCCACACCACCTGCCAGAACGAGACGGCCTGGCCCGGGTCGGCAAAGTGCCCGGGCGCGGATTCGCTCAGCAGCTCGGGCCCGATCCGCAGCAGCCGGTCGATGAGCGGGGCCAGCCGGTCCCGGGGGATCGCGAACCGGCCGGCGATGACATCGGCGTCCGCGTCGGCCAGGAAGGCCTGCGTCTCCACCAGGTAGGTGCGCCCGCCGATGCGCGCCACCTCGTCGGTCGGCAGGTTGTCGTAGACGTTG
>PLIR01000139.1:0-4731 GCA_003139415.1 Myxococcales bacterium
CCCGCGTGTGCGCCCGCGCCCGCGCCCGCTACTCAGGCCTTGGCCCCTCGAGCTCGCCCGTGGCCAAGACCGCCGCAAGGTGCTGCTCCAGCAGCGAAGAGCCGCGCGGCTGCTTCGTCTGCCTCTACTCCTTGGCCATATGCCCGCCCGCCGGCGACGGATTGTACCACCACGGCTCGCTGGAGCCTTGCCGCATGACCGTAAGCCGCAGCAGGTCGATCTCGATGGCGGCGAAGAAGCCGTCGGCCGGTTGCGATCCCGGCACGGTCGACACCTGCGCCCCGATAGCGAGCTGGAAGCCCCACGGTGTGCCGCCGGTCACGACCGCCTGGACCGGCCATTCGCCGTACACCGAGTTCTGCCACGACCTCCAGGCGGCCCCGAGGTCGAGGGCGACGCCCCAATCGCCGCGCGCGAAGCCGCCCGAACACGCGCGGACCGCGAGGCCGACGTCGGTGCCGAGGCCGACGTACGTCTCGCCGCGAATCAGGCCGCCGAGGACGGCCGAGTTGAGCGGTGAGCTGCCGACGCCGATGGAGTAGCCGATGGCGGGCACCCAGTCGCTCGACCACGCGTTCTGGCCTTGCCGCAGGAACTGGCCGGTGTAGCCGCCGCCCACCGCCATCCATGAGCTGACGTCGGCGCGCGCGTCGTGGGGCGCCAGCCATCCCGCGGCCAACGCGACGACGAAAGGAAGGACCCGTCTTTGCACGAAGGCGAGACGCGTACCACGCTCCCGCCCCCTAATCAAAGCTCCACGTGCGCCGCGGGCCTGGCTGACGCTGCAACGCCGCGAATCACGTGCCCCGCCGCTTCTTCGTCGAAGAGGAGAGTGTTGTGGCCGCGGCCGTGGAGCACGACGACCTCGCCCGTGCCGAGGCACGCCGTCTGGATGCCCGGAACGAGCCGGTCTTCTGCGGCCACGATGGATGTGTGCGGCACGGGGCTCTCGCTCGCCCGTTCGCGCAGGCGCCGCAGAAGGGAGCTCCGCGGGTGCAGGTCGGCGCCGACGAAATACGGCGGGACGTCGACCCCGTGGAAGGGACTCGCGAGCGAGATGGTGCGCGCCACCCGACCCTGGCCCGCCATCTCCTGCACATACCAGCGGGCCACGACGCCCCCGAGCGAGTGTCCCACGATGGTGATCCGCGCCCCGTGGGGGACGCGGTCGACCAGGTGGGCGAGGTCTCGGGCGATGCGGCGAATGCGGACGCCCGGGGCGTGCGTGAACGTCGCGACGTGGGCCCCCGTCTCCCGTTCGAGGCGCGCGCGCAGCGGGCGGAACACGCCGGCCGTGGCGCAGAAGCCGTGCACGAGGACGACGACGTCGTCGCCGGCGCGCGCCGCGGGCACGCGTGGAGAAAGGTCGAGGGGTGACAGAGCGACCTCGCGGAGCGTGGCAAGGCTCTCTTGGACGAAGAGCTGGGCGAACGAGACCTGCGACACGGGTGGGTACGCTTCGACGATAGCCACGTTCCAGGGGCTAGAGTCCACATTTCGGCTACGCTGCCGGCACCGATGGAACCTGAAGTCTTCGAGCTGGATCTGGTCGTCGACGAGCAGGACATCGACATGCTCGGGCATGTCAGCAACCTCGTGTTCGTGCGCTGGATCCAGGACGTCGCGTTCGCGCACTCGGCGGCGGTGGGGTTCGATCTCATCGCGTACAAGCGTATCGGGGCGGTGTTCGTCGTGGTGAGGCACGAGATTGACTACGTGCGCCCGGCCCTTCGCGGCGACGTCGTGCGCGGGCGGACTTGGGTGTCGGACGTCACGGCGGCCAAGTGCCTCCGGCACACGCAGCTGACGCGCGCGGGCGGCGGCGAGCTCCTCGCCAAGGCCCTGACGACGTGGGGCTTCGTCGCGTTCGACACGGGACGGCCGAGGCGCATCACGCCCGACGTCCGCGCCGCCTTCGAACGATACGTGGCCTGAGATGGACGCGAAGCCCGAGCCCGAAGCGAACGACGCCGCCCACTGGACCGCGATCGAAGAGGCGACCGAGCTCCTCCACGAGGAGCGCTTCCGGGAGGCGGTCGTCGAGCTTCACGGCGCCCTCAAGGACGACCCGAAGAACCCGTACGCCTACTATTTCCTCGGGATCGCGTTCTTCGAGATGGGCGAGATCGAGCCGGCGAAGGACGCCTATGCGGCGTGCTTGCGCCTCGCCCCGGCTCACCTCGGCGCGCGCGTCGCCTATGCCCACGTGCTGCGGATGCTCGGCGACGTGCGCGGATCGATCCGCGAGGGGATGGCGGCCCTCAGCCAGGCCCCGGGGGACCCCGACGCGCTCCACGCCGTGGGCCTCGCCTACCACGCCCGCGGAGACGAGGCCGCGGCGGTGAAGTACCTCGAAGCCTTCCTGGCGACGAACCCGGAGTTCGAGGTCGACGCCGAGACGCGCGCCCTCGTCGCCGCGCTCAAGGGGGACAAGGGGGAAGAGGCGGCCGACGACTGAGCGGGCGCTTACTGCGTGCAGTTCTCGAAGAGGATGTCCGATTCGATGTCGCACGTGGCCGCACCGCTGCCGGCGTCCGTGTCCTGGACCATCCCGCGCGCTGCCGCATCGGGACACGACACGTGTCCCCAGATCTGACCCGCGGCGAGCGGGTTCTGGGTCGGCAAAGCCACGCTGTCGAACGTGAACGTCAGCGTGCAGTTGGTGCCGTCGAAGGCGCCGGAGTTGACCGTCTCGAACACGCCGCTCAGGGTCGAGCTGCCGCTCGACGTCGCGGAGCCTGTGATGATCGTGGTGCCGTTGACGTTGTCGTTCGCGTAGAGGTTCAAGTTGAACGTGCCGCCGCTGTCGGTGACCGTGCACTCCACGGTGATGGGGTGTCCGTTGATGAGCGTCCCGTTCGGCACCGTCTCGGGCAGGCCGCTCGCGTTGTTCACGATCTCGCCGATCTCCGTGAGCATCGAGGACTGGACGTTCATGCACGTCGTGTTCGTGTTCACGTACGCGGTCGCCGTGGCGGCCTGGACCGAACAAGCGCTTGCGCCGATGCAGACGACGAAAGCCCCCCACCCGGCGCGCATCACGACTTCGCGGATCGCTGCAGCTGTTCTTTTGGCCATGGTCGCTGGGCGCAAGAGCATAGCCGTACGACGGGCCCCGAAGAAAGCCTCGTCGCGCGCCCTTGCTTGGAGGTGCTCAGACCGCCGCTGCGAAGCCCCGCTCGAGATCCGCGACCAGGTCACCGACGTCNNAGGCTCTCCGCGCACGCAAAGATGCGCAGGGCGCGAAGAAACGCGCGCGCCTCGTCGAGCGAGCCTTTCAGCTCGAAGCTGATCATTCCGCCTGGACCGTTCATCTGCCGCTCGACGATCGCGCGCTCGTCGCCCGTCGCGAGGCCGGGGTAGCGGACGCGCGTCACCTGCGCATGGCGTTCGAGCCAGGTGGCCACGTGGCGCGCGGTCTCGACGTGGCGCTTGACGCGCACGGCGAGCGTCTTGAGGCCGCGCAGCACGAGGTAACAGTCGAAGGGGCTCGGCACGCCCCCGACGGCCTTCTGGATGAACCGGATCCGCTCGGCGAGTGCGTCGTCGCTCGTCACGACGGCGCCGCCGACGACGTCGGAGTGCCCATTGAGGTACTTCGTCGTCGAGTGGACGACGAGCGTCGCGCCGAGCGACAGCGGCCGCTGCAGCACGGGAGTCGCGAACGTGTTGTCGACCGCGAGCGGCACGCCGCGGGCGCGGGCGACCTCGGCGATGGCGGCGATGTCCGACACCTTGAGCAGCGGGTTGCTCGGCGTCTCCATCCACACGAGGCGCGTCTCGGGGCGCATCGCGGCGGCGACCCGCTTCGGATCCGCCATGTCGAGGAACGTGGCCGTGATGCCGAACTGCGCCAGCACCTTGTCGAAGATGCGAAAGGTGCCGCCGTACACGTCGTCGCTGACGAGCACGTGGTCGCCGCTCTTGAGGCACAGCAGGACGGCCGTGGTCGCGGCGCACCCGCTGCCGAACGCGGAGCAGTGCCGCCCGCCTTCGAGCGCCGCGAGGCACCCTTCGAGCGCGGAGCGGGTGGGATTGCCCGCGCGCGAATAGTCGAAGCCTCCCTTGGCGAGCACGCCGGGGCCGTCCTGCGCAAAGGTCGACGACAGCACGATCGGCGTCATCACGGCCCCCGAGAGCGGGTCGGGCTCCTGGCCGGCGTGAATGCACATCGTATCGATCGAGGCGTTCGCGGGGAGGGGCATGACGGGTCTGTGTAGCAGGCTGCCGAAGATCGAGAAGGAGAGCCCACAGTTGCCGTCGATCGCCCGGCGAGGCTAGTGTCGCGCGCGATCGGGGCCCGTCGATGAGTACGCCTTCACCGCTGCGTGCGCTCTTCGCGCTGCCCGAGGCCGGGCGGGGCGCTCCGCTCCGCTTCGTCGCGTCCTTCGCGCTCACGTCGGGCGCGCTCTTTTGCGTCTACTTCGTAGTCGCCTTTCCGTACAGCGGGCTCCCGTACCTCGGCTACACGGCGTATCTCCGCTTCTACGCGCTCGCCGCGGGGACGGTCCTTCATGCGTTCGACCCGGCCGTGTCGGTCTCGGGCGACGTGATCAACGGCCGCGCGTCCCTGTCGATCGTCCGGGGGTGCGACGCGAGCGAGGTGTTGGTCCTCCTGTCGGCGGCCGTCCTGGCGGCCGGCGTGTATCCGTGGCGGCTCCGGGTGTTGGGCGTGCTGGCAGGGGCCGCGGCGGTCACGATGGCGAACATCGTCAGGATCTGTTCCCTGTA
>PLIR01000139.1:4768-14547 GCA_003139415.1 Myxococcales bacterium
GTCCTCGCGGTGGGCCTGTGCCCGTGGCCGGGGCTGAGCCGCGCGTGGACGGACGGCTATTGCAGCGTCCTCGGCGCCATGGTGCCGGCGGTGTTCCCCGGCGAAACGGCGCAGTTTCGCTTCAAAGTGGCCGACGATCCGGCCCTCGGAGAAACGACGGTTCCCTGGCGGATGTACGTCTACGCGCAGCACACGGCGACCGGGGCGGTCGACCGCTTCTGGAAGGACGAGCGGCTCACGTTCGTGTCGATGCTCACCTTCGTCGCGCTCGCCTTCGCCCAGGGCTCGCAGCGCCGCGGCACGATCAGGATGTTGGGTATGGGCCTTTCCGCCCTGCTCGCCGTCGCGTTCCTGGATGACCTGAACCTGCTTGTCCTCACCCTTGCTCGGTGGAGATGGATCTCGCTGTCGCCGCCATTGGCGGTCGTCCTTTCCGCCGCGCACACGTTGGTCGACGGGCTGCCGAGCATGACGTACGTGATCCCCGCGCTGATCTGGGCCGCCGTACGGTGACCACCCGACGAAGCCTGTCGGTCGGTCATGCGATGCGCTCGGTCAGCAGCGACGAGAGCGCCATGATCGTGTGCTGGGGGTTGACGCCGAGGTTGGTCGGCAGCGCCGAGGCGTCGAGCACCCACAAGCCGCGGGTGCCGTGCACGGCGCCGTTGAAGTCGACGACGCCCGCCCGCTCGTCGGCGGCCATGCGACACGTACTGAAGACATGACTGGAGATGAGGGACCAGCAACGCGGGTCGAGCGGGAGGTCGTCCATCTTGCCAAGGTCGTCCGGCGATTCGAGGACGTCCGGCCCGCCGTGGACGCCGGGGTACACGCGCACGGCGCCGGCCGCGAAGTGCATCTCGGCGAGGCGACGGACTCCCCGGCGCATGGTCTCCATGTCCGCGCGCTCGGGCGTGTAGCGAAGGTCGGCCCGGCCGCTCGCCGGTGAGACGGTGCCCTCGGCCTCGGCGCGGACCTGGACGCCCCACACAGCCATGTTCGGGTAGTCCGCGATCGCTCGCTGGAAGGCGTCGCCCATCCCTGGCAGGCGCACGCCGGCGAGCTCCACGGGCAGGCCTACGACCTCCATCTTGAAGCCATCGCGGCGGAACTCGTCGACCTCGTACGACTGCGTCGCGCCCTCCCAGAGACGCACGGGATCCCGATAGACGCCGGCCACGGCCGTCCCGGGGTGCAACCGGAAGTGCGACCCGACGTGCTCGCGCGGCCCGATGCCGGAGCGGCGCAGGATGCACGGAGACTGGATCGCGCTGGCGGCAAGGATGACGCCGAGTCGCGCGGCCACGCGGAAGGGCGAGCCGTCCCCGCGCACACCCGTCACGCCGACGGCGCGCGACGCGCTCATGTCGATCGTCCGGACCTCGTGGTCGGCCCGGATGCGCGCGCCGAGCGCGACGGCGCGCGGGAGGTAGGTGACTTCCATGCTCTGCTTGCGCTTCGTGGGGCAAGCCTCCATGCACCGGCCGCTGCCCTGACAGTCGAGAACGTTGCGCCGGATCGCATGGCCTTCCCAGCCGAGCTTCTCGGAGCCGCGCTTCATCAGCGAGCCGTTGCCGCCGAGCAGGCGCTCCGGGGCGGGGGCCACGGACAGGTCGCGCTCGATGCGGTCCATGCGCTCCTCGAGCGCCGCGAGCGGGATGGCGTCCTTCGCGCCGATGGACCCGAACGCACGCTCGTAAGCGTCTTCGGGCAGACGCCATACGATGGCGCCGTTGACCACCGTCGTGCCGCCCACGCAGCGCCCCTGCAGGACGGGGATGACGCTGCGGCCCATCGCGACCTGCGTCCCGTTGTCGCGAAAGAGGCGGAGCAGCGACTCGGCGGCCCCCTGACCGCGGTCTTGCTCGCGTACCTCCGGGCCCTCTTCGAGGACGATGACGTCGCGGCCCGCCTGCGCGAGGGCGAGGGCCGCCGGGGCCCCTCCAGCGCCGCTGCCGACGACGACGAAGTCGGCTGCGTCGGTGTCCTTGCCGTGGCTCACGTGGACGCCCGGTCTCGGGTCACGGCGAGCGGGCCGACGTCCAGGCGCGCCCGCACGGCGGGGTGCGCGCTCCACCCCATGAGGGCGACGGCCTTCAGCAGGTAAAACGCTTCTCTCAGCAAGTAGTGTCGCGAGTGGGTCCAGTGCGCGATGTACCGTGCGCGCGCGCTTGGCGACAGCGCGTCGGCGGGCAACGGCACGCCGATCAACGCGAAGGGCAGCCACGTGACGGCCCACACGCCCACGCGCAGGCCGAGCGCCGCGCGCGCCGGAACGCGCTGCAGGTACCCGTCGAGGAACTTGGCGATGTCGCGCGCGACGCCGATCGGCTCGCCGAAGACGTCCGCGAGGACGACCGCAATGCGCCGCTGCGCGTCCGGTCCGAGCCTCACTCCATCATCTCCCCGCGGTGCTCATGGGCGAGGATCTTCCACTCCGGCGACGGCAGTCAAGCACGGGAGGTCGTGCGGGTACCCTAAACCCCCGGAGCCTCGTGGCCGGTGCGGGATACGTACTCGGTGTAGCCGCCGCCGTAGACATGCACCCCTTGCGGGGTGAGCTCGAGCACGCGGTTCGAGAGCGCGGCCAAGAACTTCCGGTCGTGCGACACGAAGAGCATCGTCCCGTCGAACGACGAGAGCGACTTGATGAGCATCTCCTTCGTCGCCATATCGAGGTGGTTGGTCGGCTCGTCGAGCACCAGGAAATTCGGCGGATCGTAGAGCAGCGTCGCGAGGACGAGCCGCGCCTTCTCGCCTCCCGAGAGCACCCGACACGACTTGTCGACGTCGTCGCCCGAGAACCCGAAGGCGCCCGCCAGCGTCCGCATCGACCCCACCGTGGCCAGCGGAAAGGCCCCGCGCAGCGTATCGACCACCGACCTCTCCGGGTCGAGCAACTCCATCGCGTGCTGGGCGAAGTACGCCATCTTCACGCTCCCGCCGAGCGCGACCCGCCCGCCGTCCGGCGCCGTCTCCCCGGCGACCAGCTTGAGCAGCGTCGACTTCCCGGCCCCGTTGACGCCCATCACGCACCAGCGCTCGCGCCGCCGCACGAGCAGATCGAGGCCCTCGAAGATCTTCCGCTCGCCGTAGCGCTTGCCCACCGTCTCGAGCCGCGCGACGTCGTCGCCGGACCGCGGCGGCTCTCGGAAGTCGAACTCGAGTGCCTTGCGGCGCTTCGGGGGCTCGACCTTCTCGATCTTCTCGAGCTTCTTCACCCGCGACTGCACCTGCGCGGCGTGGCTCGCGCGCGCCTTGAACTTGTCGATGAACGCCTGCTCTTTGGCGAGCATCGCCTGCTGGCGGGCGTACTGCGCCTCCTGCTGGGTGGCGGCCACGTCGCGCTGGCGCTCGTAGAAATCGTAGTTGCCCGAGTAAGTCGTAATCGTGCCTCCGTCGATCTCGACGATCTTGCCGACGAGGCGGTTCATGAGCTCGCGGTCGTGCGACGTCATCACGATCGCGCCCTCGAAGCCCCGCAAGAACCGCTCGAGCCAGATGATCGACTCGATGTCGAGGTGGTTGGTGGGTTCGTCGAGCAGCAGCGTGTCGGGGGCCATCAAGAGGATGCGCGCGAGCGCGACCCGCATCTTCCAGCCGCCCGAGAGCTTGCCCACATCGCCCTGGACGACCTCCTCGCGGAAGCCGAGGCCCGTCAGGATCTCTTGGGCGCGCGACTCGAGCGCATATCCCCCGAGCTCGTCGAACCGCGCCTGGGCGTGCCCGAATCGCTCGACGAGCTGCTCGATCTCGTGGGCCCGCGCCGGGTCGGCCATGGCCTGCTCGAGCGTGTGAAGCTCGTGGGCGGCCTCGGAGACCTCGCCGGCGCCCGCCATCGTCTCTTCGAGGACGCTGCGGCCGCTCATCTCGCCGACGTCCTGGCTGAAGTAACCGATGGTGACGCCGCGCTCGACGCTCACTTGCCCGCCATCGGGCTGCTCCTCGCCGACGATCATCCGGAAGATCGTCGACTTGCCCGAGCCGTTCGGCCCGACGAGCCCGACCTTCTCGCCTCGGAAGACGCCCATCGACGCGTCGACGAGCAAGATCTGAGAACCGTGGCTCTTGGAGATCGAGTCGAGGCGAATCACCGAAGTGGGCGCGAGCGGGAAGTGGGGTGGTGCGAACGGGTGCGCGAAGACGCCGCGCGACGGCGCCGACGGCGGGAATAGCGGGGCCCGCTTTGCTGTGCAAGCTAGCCACGGTCGGCGAGTCGCGATACTCCACGATCATGCTTTTATCGTGCAAGGTGGCCGCGTGGTCGACCGTGATCGGGGCGCTCGTGGGGATGGCCGCCGGATGCAACAAGTCGAAGGACGCGGCGCCGGGTGCCGCCGGCGAGTCGCCCGCGGCAAGTGGGTCCGCGCCCGCCGCCGTCCCTGCGGCTGGGCCGTCGCTGTCCGGAGGCTTCGAGGGCGAGCTCGACTTCATGTACACGGCCAAGGCCGAAGGGGCGGCGCCCGTGCCGGCGACCATCCTCGTCAAGGGCAGCAAGGCGCGGGTCGACATCCCCGAGGCGATGGCCAGGGCGGCTGCCACCCCGTTCGCCGCAAACGCGTACATCGTTCTCGACGGGGACGCGAAGAAGCTTTACGCGGTGCTCGACGCGCGCAAGGAGGTCGTCGTCGTCGACCTGAACCGAGCCGGCGACATGACGTCTCCGCCGATGGGCGGGCCCCACGAACACGGCGCCGATCCGCAGCGACCGCCGACCAAAGTCACCAAGACGGGGCAGTACGACACCATCGCCGGATACAAGTGCGAGAACTGGACGGTGGCGAGCGATCACAAGGAAGCCACGGTCTGCGTGGCCGAGCAGGGCTTCTCCTGGTTCAACTACCCCGTCTCCGGCCTGCCCGCCGATCGCCTGTGGGCTGCAGAGCTCATGGACGGCAAGCACTTCCCGCTGCGCTACATCGCGTACGGCAAGGACGGTGTGACAGAGCTGTCGAAGGTCGAGGCGACCAAGCTGGAAAAGAAGGACGTCCCCGACGCAGAGTTCCAGTATCCGCCGAGCTACGCCGTGATGGACATGGCCTCGATGATGCGGGCCTTCATGGGCGGCGGGATGCCCGCGCGGATGCCCGCGGGGATGCCGGCCGGGATGGCGATGCCGGCCGGGATGGCGATGCCGCCCGGGATGGCGATCCCGCCGCATGCCAAGGGCAACTGAGAAGTCACGAGGTCTCCGTGCGCGGCACGCCAGCCCTCGCCTTGGCGGCAACGTGGGCGCTCGGCTGCTCGAGCAGCCCTGAGTCGGCGTGCGCCGATCCGACGGGCACGTATGAGCTCACGGTGACTGCAACGGGGCAGAGCGAGGACAACGCGGAGTTCTGTCCGAGCAGCACGACCGCGTCGACGGTCGGCGTCACCCTCGCCAGCGGCAGCGCCTCCGTCAACGGCGAGGAGTGCCATCTCACGTCGAACGCCGGCTGCGAGATCGAGATCGCATGCGATGGGGGGACGACGGAGGATGGCGGGGCCGGCGCTTCGTTGCCGTCCTACGTGCAGTACGCCTTCTTCGTGCTTCCGACCGCAACAGGCGATCCGACGACCAACGCCCTCGTCGAGGTCGGGAGCGGTTACTGCGCCCTCGAGGGTACGGCGAGCCTGCAGCCCTAGCGGGCTGTCTTGGCGCCTTGGCGATCGAATTTCTCGTGTCTTCGCCACGGCTCGTCGCATGGGACGGGCGTCACGTACGAAAACCGCGCTCGTCCGCGGGCGGGACCGCGGCAGATTGGTAGGCTGCGATGGATCGCGATGCGTCTTCGTTGGTTGGCCTGGATCGGCGTCTTGGTGGTCGTTGCGGCGGGGGGCGTTGGCCTCTGGCGGTATCGTCAGGCGCACCAGCCTCCGCCCGTCACGTACCAAACGGCCGCCCTCGGGCGGCGCCACATCGTGGGTCGCGTCACGGCCACCGGCACGCTCCTCGCCACCGTCACCGTCACGGTGGGCACCCAAGTGTCCGGCCGCGTGCAGAAGCTCTTCGTCGACTACAACTCTCCAGTCAAGAAAGGGCAGGTGGTCGCGAAGATCGATCCCCTCCTCTTTCAGGCGTCGCTCGAGCAGGCGCGCGCCAACCTCGCCTCCGCCAAGGCGGCGCTCAAGGCCAGCTCGGCTCAAGCCGACTTGGCGGCCAGGCAGTTCGCACGAGAGCAGTCACTCCTGCAGGACCACCTCGCCGCGCAGCAGGACGTCGACACCTCCGAGTCCAACGCGCGGGTCACCGCCTCTCAGGTCGACGTGGCCGCGGCGACGCTGGCGCAGGCCCAGGCCCAACTGCACCAGGCCGAGACGAACCTCTCGTACACGGACATCGTGTCGCCGATCGACGGCACGGTCATCTCGCGCGCCGTCGACGTCGGCCAGACGGTGGCCGCGTCGCTGCAGGCGCCGATACTCTTCACGATCGCCGAGGATCTGCGAAAGATGCAGGTCAACACCAACGTCTCGGAAGGGGACGTCGGCCGCCTCGAGCAGGGCATGACGGCGTTCTTCACCGTCGACGCGTACCCGGGGGCCCGCTTTCGCGGCACGATCAGCCAGATCCGAAACGCGGCCACGACGGTGCAGAACGTGGTCACCTACGACGCGGTCATCGACGTCGACAACTCGGACCTGCGTCTTCGCCCTGGCATGACGGCCAACGCCACCGTCATCTTTGCGGAGAAGCGCGACGTCCTCGCGGTGCCCAACACGGCCCTTCGCTTCCGCCCTCCGCCCGAGGCCAACGTGCGAAAGCCCGCCGCCTCGGCCGAGGCGCACGAGGGCCGACGGCGCGATACCTCCGGGGTTCCCGGTGACGGCAGGCCCGAGGGAGCATGGGCCAGCCGTGGCGGCGAAGGCCGCGGGGAGGGACGCGACCGCGAGGGCAAGTCCGTGTGGAAGCTCGTCGGGGGCGAGCCGGTGCAGGTCCCCGTGAAGACGGGGCTCTCCGATGGGTCGTACACCGAGCTGCTCGGCGAGGATCCCGCCGAAGGGGATCTCATCGTCATCGACGCGACGGTGACCGGCAAGGAGGCCGCGCCGCTCTCGACCGGGTTCCCCGGCACCGGTGGTGGTGGTGGACCAGGGGGAGGCGGAGGCGGAGGAGGGCGGCGTCCGTTCTGATGGTCGATCCGCTGATCGAGCTCGACCAGATCACGCGATTCTACGCGACGGGCGACGTCGAGGTCCGCGCGCTCGACGGCGTGTCTCTCGCGATCCACGCGGGAGAGTTCGTGGCCGTGATGGGGCCCTCCGGCTCCGGCAAGTCTACCCTGATGAACATCCTGGGATGCCTCGACCGGCCGACGGGGGGCCGCTACATGCTCGCGGGCCGTGAGGTGTCGCGCCTACGAAAGACCGACCTCGCGGACGTGCGCAGCAGGACTTTGGGGTTCGTGTTCCAGAACTTCAACCTCTTGCCGCGCACGAGCGCGCTCGAGAACGTCGAGCTCCCGCTCCTTTACCAGGGGATCAAGGGCCGCGAGCGGCACGCCCGCGCGACCGAGGCCCTCGAGCGCGTGGGCCTGGGCTCACGGCGCGAGCACCACCCCAACCAGCTCTCGGGCGGCCAGCAGCAGCGCGTGGCGATTGCCCGAGCCCTCGTGACGAGGCCGCGTGTGATTCTCGCCGACGAGCCCACGGGCAACCTGGACTCGCGCACGAGCCTCGAGGTCATGGCGCTGTTCCAGGAGCTCGGCGGGCAAGGCATCACCGTCATCGTCGTCACGCACGAGCCCGAGGTCGCCGAGTTTGCGTCGCGGGTCGTCGTCGTCAAGGACGGGCACCTGCGATCCGACGAGAGGCGCACGCCGAAGGTCGCCACCCTCGATGCTCCGGGGGCGACCCCATGAAGCTATGGCAGACGCTGCGCGTCGCGTTCCGGGCCGTACTGCGGCACAAGATGCGGTCGTTTCTGACGACGTTGGGGATCATCATCGGCGTCGGGGCCGTCATCGCGATGATGGCGATCGGGGCCGGGGCACGGTCGCAGGTCGAGCAGGCCTTCGCGGCGATGGGGACGAACCTGCTCATCGTGCTGCCGGGTTCGTCGACGGCCGGCGGCGTACGGGGAGGGTTCGGGTCGATGCCGACGCTCACGCACGACGACCTCGACGCCCTGCGCCAGCAGGTGGTCACGGTGAAGAATGCCGCGCCGGCCCTTCGGTCGACGCAATCGCTCGTCAGCGACGACGCGAACTGGACGACGAGCGTCACCGGGACGACGCCCGAGTACTTCGACATCCGCAACTGGCCGATGGAGTCGGGCCCCGGCATCACGGAGCAGGACGTCGAGGGCGGAACGAAGGTCATCGTCCTCGGCAAGACGGTGGTCGAGAAGCTCTTCGGCGCCAACTCGGACCCCATCGGCCAGAACGTGCGCGTCGGCTCGACGCCCTTCGCGGTGGTGGGCGTCGCCATCGGCAAGGGACAGTCGACGAGCGGCCAGGACTACGACGACGCGACGTTCATCCCGGTCACGACGTACGAGCGCAAGATCCAGGGGGGTCTCAACAACTACCTGCAGGGCACGATCTACGTGGAGGCGGTCTCCATGGATGCCATCGGACGTGCACAGAAGGACATCACGGCGCTGCTGCGCGATCGGCACCACCTTTCTGCGCGCGACGACGACGACTTTTCGATCCGCAACATGAGCGAGATCGCGGGCGCCCGGCAGCAGGGCACCGAGACGATGACGATGCTCCTGGCCAGCGTCGCGGCGGTCTCGCTGCTCGTAGGGGGCATCGGGATCATGAACATCATGCTGGTGAGCGTGACGGAGCGGACCCGCGAGATTGGGCTGCGCATGGCGCTCGGCGCGAAACCCCTCAACATCCTGTCGCAGTTCCTCATCGAGGCGCTCGTGCTCTCGGTCGCGGGGGGCGCCATCGGCGTGGCCTTCGGCCTCGGGACGGCGCGAGCCCTCGCGGGGCGGTTCGGCTGGCCGATGCTGGTGCAGCCGGAGGTCATCGTGGCCTCGGTGGTCTTCAGCGCGTCCGTCGGGATCGTGTTCGGTCTGTACCCGGCCCGCAAGGCGTCGCAGCTCGATCCGATCGACGCGCTCCGCTACGAGTAGCGCGCGTTGTTCTTGGCTCAGAAGAGGCCCACGACGAGGGCGACGCCCACGAGGGCGAAGAGCACGGCGGCGATTCGCAGCGTCGTCTTCGGAGAGAGCACCTTGCTCACACGGTTGCCGGCGGCGGCGGCGATCGCGATGACCGACCAGAGCGCCGCCGTGGCCCCGACGAACACCGCGATGGGGGCCGCGTAGCGCGCGGCCAGCGCCGCCGTGGCGAGCTGCGTCAGGTCGCCCCACTCCGCGACGAACACCACGGCGAAGGCGATCCAGGCGGCCCTCCAGAACCCGACGGCCGGTGCGCCCTCGGCTTTGTCCTCGTCCGGCTCTTCGTGTTGAAACCACATCACGATCCCCGAGCCGATGAACACGATGCCGGCGACGACGTGGACGATCCGCGCCGGCAAGAGGGCGATGAGCTGCCCCGCGGCGACGGCCACGAGGCTCTGGATCGCGAGCGCTACGGCGGCGCCCACGAAGACGGGCAGGGGCCTGTGCCGGGTGGCCAGCACCAGGGCGGCGAGGGCAGTCTTGTCCGGCAGCTCGGCGATGAAGATCAGGCCATAGACGGAGAGGGCGATCCGAAGGGAGGGACTCACCCTGCCATCATGGCCGATCTGCGCCCCCGGGTGAGCCCCGTTGGGTGCGTCAGCGCGCGAAATGCCGCCGGCGTGTCAGTTTGGCGGTCGCGCGTCGTCGAGTCGATCGACGT
>PLIR01000139.1:14563-15874 GCA_003139415.1 Myxococcales bacterium
CGGACGAAGACGCTGACCATGTCTGCCGCGCCGATGAGCATGAGCGCGGCCAGGGCCGGCGCGAAGCTCTTCGACAGCCCGAAGACGATCGTGCCTGCGCCGAAGATCGCGACGCCCGCGAACATCTTCGCCCCCGCGCGCCGCTCGATGGGGCGGAAGGCGAGGACCACCCCGGTCACCGCGGCCCCCGCCGCGGGTGCCGCCCGAAGGGCACCGNNGCACCGCCGAGCAGCACCGCGAACAGATCGAGCGAGATCGCGCCGAGGACGATCTCGTTCGTCCAGACGTACCGGACGCCGGCGAGCACGGAGGCGCGCGTCGTCGGAGTGTGTGCCGCCGCGGGCCGCGAGCTCATGGTCGTGACGAAGCCCAGAGCGCCCAGCGCGCACGCCGCCGATGCACCGTAGACGGGCGCCGCCCCCCCGAAGGCCGCGTACGCCACGCCGCCGAGCATCGGGCCGAGGACGGTCGAGCCTTGCCACAACGACGATCCCCACGCGACGGCGTTGCCGAAGTGCTCCGGCGGGACGAGCGCGGGGAGCAGCGATTGGTTGGCGGGGCCAAGGAAGGCGCGCGCCACCCCGATCCCCACGAGCACTGCATAGACGGGCGCGACGTCCGTGCCGCTGCGCCTCGCCACGGCCATCAGGGCGAGCGAGAGCAGCGCCATCGCGCCGTGGCACACGCCGAGGATCTTGCGCCGGTCGACACGATCGGCCACGTGACCCGTGACGAGCGAGAGCCCCGCTGCGGGAAAGAACTGCGCGAGCCCGACCCAGGCCAGGTCGAGCGCGCGTCCGGTGACCGAATAGATCTGCCAGCCGATCGCCACGCTCTGCATCTGCATGCCGAGGACGGACAGCAGGCGCGCCGCCTGGAAGCGCCTGTAGTCGCGGTGCCCGAACGCCGCGGCCCACGCGACGCGCTCGGCATGAATCTGGGGGGTGCCGGTCATCGAGCGCTGGCGGCTCGACTCTTCTTGGCGGGGGTACGCCGGGGCGGGCGTGCCAGCGTGCCGCGGCACTTCGGCGACCCGCATCGGCACGGATAGATCTTGCGGAGATCCTCGAGCGTGTAGCTCTCGTCGGTCATGTACCAGTAGTCGTAGAGGATCTCGTCGCCCTTCGCGATGTCGCGCAAGGCGTCGATGAACACCCGACGCCGCGTGATGACGACCTCGCAGTTGGGGTCGCACGAGTGGTTGATGAAACGTGACTCGTTGCCGCCGGTAGTGGCGTCGATGACGAGCCGATCGTCTACCGCGAAGAGGAATGTGTGGTGCTTTCCGTTGGCGGCGTCGTCGGGATACCG
>PLIR01000284.1 GCA_003139415.1 Myxococcales bacterium
GCCGACTTGTTTACGCCGGGCGCCCCGCTGCTCGCCGCGGCTCCCTGGATCATGACCCGCGGCAACCACGAGCAGTGCAACCGCGCCGGCCAGGGCTGGTACCGCTTCCTCGACACCCAGCCCTTCGACACGGGGGACGTACACACCTGCGACAACCCGGCGTACGACGACCCCGGCACCGCCTCGAACTCCACCAGCCCCAACACGTCCTGCGCGAACTACAGCGTCTACGGGAACTGCACCGGCAACTGGAACAACCCGTTCCTGGTCAACATCAACTCGAGCACGCAGATCGTGGTCTTCGATACCGCGAATGGCAAGCCGCAGTCGCAGACGGTAAACCCAGCGTTTCCGGCGCTGCCAACCGGCTCCACGTCCTTGCCGTCCGGCTCCGGGTCCCCGTTCTTCACGACCTACGCGAGCGAGTTGACGACGGCCGGCGAACTGGTCGGCCCTTCGCCGCTGCCCTTCAACTTCTGGTCGAACCACCACCCCATCTTCGGGTACGCGACGGCCACCGCGCCCGCGCTTCCGACAGACCCCATCCCCGCCTTCTACCCGGTCATGAAGTCGGTCTTCCCGACCTACTTCCCGCCGCCGATCAACCTGGCGCTGCACGGTCACACGCACGACTACCAGGCGATCAACTTCCAGACGGGCACCCTGCCGGATGGCGGCACCTTCCAGCCGGCGGCGACGCTGGTGAGCGGCAACGCGGGCGACATCCTCGACCTGGCGCTTCCGTACCCGCTGACTGGCTCGGCCGTCTCCGCCGTTGGGAACCCGACGGCGGTGAGCGTCGCCACCGTCGGCGGTGTGCAGCAGTTCGCCTCGTCGGACAACGGCCCGCCTTACGCGAATCCCATCTCTGCCGGCGCGGTCGCCGCCGGAGACACCCCGACGGACAACGATTTCGGCTACATGGTACTGCAGTTCAACCCTGGCAACGACGCCGGCACGCCCCCCACCTGGGTTTCGACGGAGTACCGGACCGACAACACAGTGCGAGATGTTTGCACCATTCAGACGACCGGCCAGATGTCCTGCACCTCTTGGGGCATCATCCTCGCCGACGACGCTGGCGTGTACTGATCGGCGAATGACGCGAGGCTCAGCCTCGAGCGAGAGCGTGCCGCCTGCAATGGCGTCGAGCAAGCGGTGGCTCTCCCTCGGGAGGGTCACCGTTTGTGTCGTTTTGTTGGTCAGCGCTCTTGGGTGTCGAAAGCAAGCGCGGGAACCGGTGCCGGACGGCGGCGTTGCGTCGGCCTTCGATCGCCCGCTCGGTTCCCAAAGCGCAAGCGCGCTCGCGGCGCGACCCGGCGCGGCGGCCCCGCCCATCGACCCGATTCCCCCGCACACCGTGCCTCCGTTGACGGCGCGAGAGAAGGTGGGCCAGTCGATTTTCTTCGACGCCACTCTTTCCAATCCCCCGGGCACGAGTTGCTCGAGCTGCCATGAACCGGGTATGGCGTTCTCCGGCAACAACGGTTCGCTCAGCGGCGTCGCACGGGGCTCGCGGCCGGCGCACTTCGCGCGCCGAAACGCCCCGTCGGTCATGTACCTGAAATACGTGCCGCCCTTCCACTTCGCGCTGGAGGACGACGACGACACCGCCGAGTCGCCCTTCGGCGGGCTGGGGTGGAGCGGCCGCGCCGACACGGTGGCGGAGTTCGCGCGCCATCCGCTCTTCGACGCCGACGAGATGAACGGCAAGAGTGACGCGGAGCTCGCGGGCAAGCTGCGTGCTGCGCCGTACGCGGCCGATCTCGCTCGGGAGTACCCGGGGGCGCTCGAAACGCCGGCGTCCGCCATGAACGCCCTCGGCGAAGCACTGCAGGCTTTTCTCACCAGCGCGACGATGTCTCCGTTCACTTCCAAGTTCGACGACTTCTTGCGCCACAAAGTGGAGCTCTCGCCGCTCGAGAAGAAGGGACTGAGTGCCTTCGAGAACAGGGCGAAGGGCGCGTGCAACCACTGCCACCTGATGTACGAGCACTCGACTCGGCCCGACTCGTCGCTCTTCACGACGTACGTGTACGACGCCGTCGGCGTGCCCCGGAACCGCGCCATCGTCGCCAACGCCGACCCCAAGCGCTACGACCTCGGTCTATGCGAGCGGACGCAGAAAACGGTGCCTTCGTCAGACCCGAAGTGGTGCGGCTCGTTCCGAGTCCCTTCGCTTCGCAATGTGGCGGTTCGCCAGCGGTTCATGCATAACGGCGTGTTTTCGAAGCTTCGCGACGTCGTGGCCTTTTATGCGACGCGCTCGACGAGCCCCGATCTGTGGTACCCGCACGGCGCCAAGTTCGACGACTTGCCGGGTCGATACCGGGGCAATGTGAACACCCTTTCGTTCCCCTACAACCGGCACGAAGGCGAGCGGCCGCCCTTGGACGATGCCGACATCGACGCGATCGTGGCCTTCCTGGAGACGCTCACCGACGAGCCGTACCGGAGCGCGCTGGCCGCAAAGTAGTCCACAGGCCGGCGGCGTGGCTTTCCGAAAACCGGATACCTCTCTCCGGAAAAACGTCGGCCGCCTCGATCGAGGATCCGCGCACCTCGACGGAATGGCGGCGAACGAGTCGTGTAGGCCCGGTACGCACGTTGCACAAAGACGCGCGCCGCCCATCTGGCGGCTGGCGGAGGCTCGTGCGGAAGAAACTCGTCATCGGACTGCTGGCAGTCGCTCTCTCCGCGTTCGGCGCCGATGCCACGGCGGGGGGATCGACCGTCGCGCAGCAAGGCTCCTTCACGGGCGCAAGCGACAGCTTCTTCGGGTATTCGGTCGCGGTCGACGGCAACACGGCCGTCGTGGGCGCCTGGAACGACGCCGGCGGCAACGGCGCTGCGTACGTCTTCACGCGCAACGGCTCGGGGGCCTGGTCCCAGCAGCAGGAGCTCACGGCGCCCGACGGCGCGTCCGGCGATCAATTCGGGTACGCCGTCGCCGTCAGCGGCAACATCGCCCTCGTCGGCGCGGCCGGCAAGGCGAGCGGCCAGGGCTATGTCTACGCGTTCAGCCAGTCCGGCACCACGTGGACGAAGCAGGCCGAGTTCACGTCGAGCGACGGGTCGGCGAGCGACTGCTTCGGCTGTGCCATCGCGCTCAGCGGCGGCACGGCGTTCGTCGGGGCCCCCGGCAAGCTTGGCAACACCGGCGGCGCCTACGCGTTCGGCGAGAGCGGGGGAGCGTGGTCGCAGGGGACGGAGTTCGTGGGCCAGTCGAGCTCCGCATACTTCGGCTTCTCGGTCGCGCTCGCGCCCAACGCCACCACGGCTGTCGTGGGCGCCTTCGGCACCAGCAGCAGCACCGGCAGCGCCTACGTGTTCGACGCGAGTGGAAGCACCTGGTCGCAGCAGGCCGTGCTCACGGCGTCCGACGGCGCGACAGGCGATAACTTCGGCTACTCGGTCGGCGCCGGCAACGGCACCGCGCTGGTCGGCGCGTACGGCAACGGCGGCCAGGGCGCCGCGTATTACTTCACCGGAAGCGGCACGTCGTGGTCGCAGCAAGCGAAGCTCGTCGCCTCCGACGCCTCCGCGAACGCCTACTTCGGGTACGCCGTGGCCCTGAGCGGCTCCACGGCCGTCGTTGGCGCCTACGAAAAAAGCACGAGCGGGGGCCCGGGTGAGGCCTATGTCTTCACCAACAGCGGATCGGCGTGGTCCCAGCAGAGTCTCCCGCCGCAAGGTGCGTATTTCGGCTATGCGGTTGCGGCGAGCGGCACGACCGCGGTCGTCGGCGCGCTGGCGGGCTACTCGGGCGAAGTCGCGATGTACGCTCCCGCAGCGACCCCACCGGCGGCGGCCGCTCCTGCGCTCGGGGGCAAGGTCGCCCTCCTCGCGATGGCCTTGCTCGCCGCGGCATGCGCCACGCTCCGTGCGGGCCCGCGTCGAGAAGGAGCCGCCCTGTGACGCGCCGCCTTCTTCAAGTGCTCGTCGCTTCGGTCGCCTTCGGCGCGGTCGCCTGTTCGGGCGGCGCCGCTGACGACTCGCCCACCGACGTCACACCGCCCGGCACGCCCGGGGCATCGCCCGCACCGGTCAATCCCAAGATCACGGGGTCTGTCAGCCTCCACCTCACCCTGCCGGGAGGCGAGTCGATAAAACAAGTCTCGTGGGACATCAGCGGTCCGAATGGCTTCTCCACCGTCGTGACGAGCGGCGTAGAGACGGTGAACGCACTTGCCATCGATCTCCTCATCAGCAGCCTCCCTGCCGCGTACGGGTACCGCATCACCCTCTCGGGTTCGTCGCCCACGGGGGTCACGTGTACCGGGTCCGAGCAGTTCGGCATCGTCGCGCACGAAACGACGACGGTTTCGGTGGCCATGGCCTGCTCCAACGCGCCCGCCGGGTCGGTCGGGACGCTCGTCAACGGTCAGTCTTACGACTGCGCCGCGATCACCGGCGTCACGGCCAGTCCGACCGAGGTCTCCGTCGGCAGCGCGCTGGCGCTCGCCGCGACGGCCGACGCGCCGAACATGGCCAACCTCACCTACGCGTGGTCGGCCCCGAGTGGATCCTTCAGCGCCGCATCTTCGGGGCAGACGAGCTTCCTGTGCACGACCCCCGGCGAAGTGCCGCTCACCGTCGTCGCCGGCGACGGCACGTTGCCGGAAGGCGCCGTGTGCAACCCGGCCATGACGACGATGACGGTCACGGTCACTTGCGCGGCAGCGGCCGACGCGGGATCGGGCGGCAGCCCGCCGCTCGACGCAGGAGGAGGGCCCCCGCCCCCCCCGCCGCCGCCCCCCGTGCCCGCCACCCCGCCGTGGGCCCTGTCGATGTTCGGCGCAGCTTTGCTCGCGCTCGGGATGCGGCGGCGCGGACCGGCCGCTCGGTCGTAGCGTCCCTCGCGCTTTGGTGGGCTGTGCGCGCGCCCGCCGGGTGTGCCAAAAGACGGACGCATGGCCCCTGCGACGGCGATGCCCAAGCGCAAACCCGGCGATGCTCCCGCGCTCGTCCTCGGCGCGATGAACTTCGGCAAACGAACGCCCGCGCCCGAGGCCGAGCGCATCGTCCGGCGCGCCCTCGAGCGCGGCCTTCGCTACTTCGATACCGCCAACAGCTACTACGGCGGTGAGTCCGAGCGCATTCTCGGCCGCGCTCTCGGGCCGGACCGCGCCCGCGTCGTCGTCTCGACGAAGGCCGGCCTCGGGGTCAACCCGGGGCGCCGCGAGGGCCTCACTCCCGAGGCCATGCAGCGCGCGCTCGCCGAATCCCTCGAACGGATGGGGACGGACTACGCGGACATCTACTACCTGCACGTGCCCGATCGCGGGACGCCGATCGAGAGGTCCCTCGAGGGCATGCGCGCGGCCTTGGCCTCGGGGCGCGTTCGTGCGTGGGGGATGTCGAACTACGCCTCCTGGGAGATCCTCGAGATGAATCGGACCGCCGAGGCGATCGGGCTGGCGCCGCCGATCGTCACGCAGCTTCTCTACAGCGTGTTGCACCGCGAGCTCGACGTCGAGTACTTCACCTTCGCGCGCCGCTACCCGATCCACACGATGACGTACAACGCGCTGGCCGGGGGCTTGCTCACGGGCGCGCACACGTTCGGGGCCGATCCGGCGAAGGGCTCGCGGTTCGACGCCAACGCGATGTACCAGCGCCGGTACTGGACCCGCGAGATGTTCGCGCGCGTCGAGCAGGTGCGAGCCGTGGCCGACGCCGAGGGATGTTCGCTCGTCGATCTCGCGTACTCGTGGGTCGGCTCGCGTCCCGACGTCGACTCGATCCTCATCGGACCCGCGACGGTGGCGCATCTCGACCAGGCGATCGACGCGGTCTCTCGCCCGCTCTCGGCCGAGACGCGCAAGCGGCTCGACGAGCTCGCGCGCGAATGGGTCGGCACCGACACGCACTACGCCCGCTGAGCGGTCACCTCGTGCTCTCGCGTCACCCTTCCGCCGTCGACGTCGAGACCGTCGTCGCGGACTTCCGGCGGCGGGGGTGGGCGCGGCTCGGCCGGGTCGCGTCCGCGGAGACGCTCGAGGAGCTGCGCGCTCGCGCCGACGACATCATGCTGGGGCGCGTCGATGGTGCGCGCCTCTTCTTTCAGCGCGATTCGGAGTCGGGCCGTTACGAGGATCTCGTCTTCGGCCGCGGCTGGGAAGGTCCGAGCCTGTCGTACCGGAAGATCGAGAAGCTCGAGACCGACCCGGTGTTCCGTGCGTGGCTCGGCAACCCGCTCTTCGAGCGCGTCGCGCGCGCGGTCGTGGGCGACGCCGTGAGCGTCTATCGTGCCACGCTGTTCACGAAGAGCGCCGAGGGCGGCACCGTCTTGCCGTGGCATCAGGACGGCGGGAGCTTCTGGGGGCTCGATCGCGATCCCGAGCTGCAGATCTGGACCGCCCTCGACGACGCGCCCGAGGAGGCCGGATGCGTCGAGGTCGTCGAGGGCAGCCACGCCCGCGGGCTCGCGACGCCGCTCGGCGGCACCATCCCGGCGGATGTCGCGGGCCGCGAGGGGGCCGAAGAGCGCCGACTCCCCGTCGACGCTCGTGCTGGCGAGGCGCTCCTCATCCACAACATGCTCTGGCACCGGTCGGGTCGGAACACGACGGGGGCACCACGGCGCGCTTTCACGGTCTCGTACATCCCCGCTTCTACCCGCTGCACCAGGCGCCGCCGCGCGCCGCGGGAGTTTCTTCGGGTGTTCTAGCGGCGACCTCTTAGGATTCACCGCCTGGACCCATCATGCGAGGCTGGCTTTCCTGTTGCGCCGCTCTGGCCTGGGCGGCTTCCGGCTGCGATGCGACGCTCGACTTGGGCACGAACGACGCTGCGGCCCCTTACGACGCGGCCTGCAAGCCGGGCGACTACGTGGGGACGTACGCCTGCGAAGGCGGCGCGGCGGCGTCCGCGCTGGGGCTCTCGACCGGGGGACCGATCGCGTTCGTGCTCGTACCCTCGGGAGCGGACACCTTGGCCGTGGCACCCGACGCCGCGCTCTCGAGCGGCGCGTCCGGGAGCTCCGCCACCGAAACGTTCGCCGCGACGCTCGACTGCGCCACCCGCAGGCTGACCGGGAGCCTCGGCGATGTCGTCGCGTCGTCGTCGACGATCCACACGACGATCCGCGGCGGCGGCGCATTCACGGCTGTCTACGTGGACGACGCGGGCTCCCCCGCCCTCGTCGGAGGGGCTTTCGATCCGCCTCCGACGCTGTCGTCGACCTGCACCTGGACGGCCGTCCTGCAGCCCTCTCCCTAGCGAGAGCCACCCCGGCCAGGATTTGTGCTCTGGGGTGCGCGGGCGTCGCGTATCGTCCCGAAACGGTCAGTGACCTCGGGCCCCCTCTCCACACTCGCCCTGGCTGGTGTCGGGGCAGCCCTTATTGCGGCGGCCGGGGAAGCCCACGGGGGCGGTTCGGCACGACTCGTCTACGCGCGCAGTCCGGAAGCCTCATCGTGTCCGGACGAGACGGCGCTGCGCTCCGCGGTGCGGGCTCGCCTCGGATACGATCCCTTCTTTCCATGGTCCCCCCGCACGGTCGTCGTTGAAATATGGCGCGAGGGAGGGCGCTTTCGAGCGCGTCTTCAGCCTCGTCGACCCCGACGGCCTCGCGCATGGGACCCGGGCCCTGACGTCGAACCAGCCCACCTGCGCCGAGCTGTTCGACGCCGCCGCCCTCGCCATCAGCATCGCGATGGACTCCCTGCCCAAAGAGCCCCCGCCCACGCCCACGCCCGCGCCCACGCCCACGCCCACGCCCACGCCCACGCCCGCGCCC
>PLIR01000293.1 GCA_003139415.1 Myxococcales bacterium
AACCGGGTATCCCGTTAACCAAGCAAGCAACTTTCGGCAGGACGGGCCGATGAGGGTGCAGGCGTCAAACCCGCGAGGCCTCCCGATGGACATCCTGCCCACACCGACCCGTCCCGATATCGTCAGCGTCCCGACGTCACCCCGTCCCACGGCGGCGCTGCCGGCCGTGAGCTTCGCGGATGTCATGGCCGGGGGGGCACGCGCCCTCGTGCAAGGGGCTCAGGCCGCGGTCCGGGCCCTGCCCGGGTCGCCGCTCGTCGCGGTGGCACTGCGGAGTGCGTCCGGGTCCTCCGGCGCCCTCGGCTTCGGCGGCGCGCCCTCGACGACGTCGTCCGTCTCCGTTCCTATGTCGCCCGAGGGGCCCGGCGGCACCACGGGCACGGGTCTGGGGCTGTCAACGTCGCCGGCGTCGCCGACATCCACCGGCTCCACGGGCAGCGAAGCCTCGTCGGACGCCAGCATCGAGGCGTCGATGGCCCAGTCGCAGCAGATGAACCTCTACTACCTGCAAGTCCAGGAGCAGGTAAACGCCCAGAACCGGACGTTCACCGCGCTCTCCAACGTGCTCGAGGTGGAGCACAGCACGGCCAAGGCCGCGATCACCAACATCCACTGAACGGGGGTTGACGCGGGCGGCGGCGGGCGCGTCGCCGTTCGGTCGGAAGCACGGCGGGGTGCTATAGATTCCGGGCCCGGGGCCGCCATGGTGCGTCCGCGGATCAGGTCGGGGCAATCGGATGGGAATCGATCGCATCGCGGGGCGTCCTCCGGGGCTTCCCGCGCAGGAACCGGGCAACGCTCCGCGCGCCGAGCCCACGAGGGCCGGGTTCGAGATCGCGCGGCCCTCGTCGGCGGCGCCAACCGAGCCCGTCGCGGGGTCGGTGAGCGCGCTCGAACAGGTACGCTCGGGCCAGATCGACGTTCGCGCCTACCTCGACCAAAAGGTCCACGAGGCGACGGCGCACCTGACCGCGCTGCCTGCAGCCCAGCTCGACGCGATCCGCGAAGCGCTGCGCGATCGTCTGGCGGGTGACCCGTCACTGGTCGACCTCGTGCGCGCGGCGGCGGGCCAGTCTCCGCCGCCACGTGACGATTGACGTGCCGGTCACCCTGGCTCGCCGGGCGCTGCTGTGGGGGGCCGCCACTGCGCTCGCGTGCTCCCGGAGCGAGCAGGCCGCTGGCGGTGGGCTTCCGTTTCCGTCCTCCCCCAACGTGAGCGTCCTCGAATGGGACTTGGGGCTCCAGTCTTGGGGACAGGCTCGTGCCGTCGTGTTGGTGCCGGCGTGGGCGTCGCCCGACGCGCGCTTTCCCGTGGTCGTCGCGCTGCACGGTCGTGGCGAGGCGGTCAAATCGCCCGCCGAGGGGGCCATGGGCTGGCCGCGTGACTACGCCCTCGTGCGGGCCTTCGATCGCCTGCACGCCCCGCCCCTTCGCGAGCCCGATTACGAAGGCCTCGTCGAACCGGCACGTCTGATCGAAACGAACGACTCGTTGAAGCGACGGCCGTTTGGTGGGGTCATCGTCGCGTGCCCATGGCTGCCCGATGTCCGTCCGGCGGCGACGGGCGACATCGCGGCATACACGCGGTTCGTCATCTCCACGCTCCTACCACGCGTCCGGCGCGACACCCCGGCGCTGGTTGCCCCCGAGAGCACGGGGATCGACGGCGTCTCGCTCGGGGGCGCGGTCGCCCTCCGCATCGGCCTCGGGTGCCCGGAGACCTTCGGCGCGGTCGGCGGGATCCAGCCGGCTCTGAGCGAAGAGCAGACGGCCGAGTGGTTGGCGCTGGCGCTCGCCGCCCGCGCAAGCCGTCCCGAGATGAAGCTTCGCCTGGTAACCAGCCAGTTCGACTACTTTCGCGATCCTATCTCCGCCCTGTCGCGTGCGTGGACCGCCGGGGGCATCGCCCACGACTTCGCCGACCTCCCAGGACCGCACGACTACGTCTTCAATCGGGGGCCGGGCTCGATCGAGCTCCTCTTGTGGCACGATCGCGCACTGGCGCGGGGCTGAGGCGTATTTGGGTTTGCCGACGGCGGCGCGCTATCATCGGCGAAAATGAGGTGGCTGGCGATCCTGGCGTTGCTTGCCTTCTCGAGTTCGTGCGTCGAGGAGCTCCCCGACCACGTGGACTTGATCCCCGGCGCGCAGGACGTCGAGTTCGCGACCGAGACCCCCAGCAAGAACAACTACAAGCTGATCGGCGAACTCGTAGGCCAGGCAGCGGCCAACGACCCGGCCACCGCCGAGTTCGCGGCGCGAAACGACCTGCGGAACAAGGCCTCGGAGATTGGCGCGTCGCTCGTCACGGTCGATGACAGCACCGGTGAGGCGATGCCCCTGCGAGACAAGATCAAAGTGAAGGTGTACGGCCGCGCCTTCAAGGCGATCGACTGACCGGCGGCTGCCCTAGAGCACCATGCCGGCGTGGGTCGTTCCGCTCGAAGTGTTGGCCCAGCGCCGTGGGGGAGACGACCCGCGCGTTGTCGGCGGCAAGGCCGCGCGGCTGGCGTGGCTCGTTCGGAACGGCTTCGACGTGCCCCCCGCCGTCGTGCTGCCGGCCAGCGCGTTCACGCTCGCGATCCGCGAGCTGCCTTCGGGCTGCGAGCCGCGTGCGCTCCTGCGCGCGGCGACGGGCCGCGCAGGGTACGTGCGCGCCGCCGAGGCGCAGCAGCAAATTCTGGCGGCGACCCTGCCGAAGGGCCTCGAGGAGGACTTGCGCGAGGTCTGCGGGACACTCGGCCGCCGGTCGCCCTGGGGCCTCGCGGTCCGCTCGAGCGCGACGTGCGAGGACGGCGCGCTCGTGTCGATGGCGGGCCTCGCCGAGACGGTGCTCGGAGTCCGCGACCCCGACGCCCTCGCGGCGGCCGTGCGGAAGGTCTGGGCGTCGATCGCCAGCGGCCGGGCGCTGGCTTACCTCGCGGCCCACGGCGTGCGCGACGTGGGGATGGCGCTCGTCATCCAGCGCATGGTCGAGGCGCGCGCCGCCGGGGTGATGTTCACGCGTGCGCCAGAGTTCATGGCCCGCGCCGTGGACGCCGAGCCCAACGAACGAATCGTGAACGTGAGCTTCGGTCTCGGCGCTCCGGTCGTCAACGGCGCCGCGACGCCCGACGTGCTCCGCGTACACCCGAGCGGGCGGCTGCTCGACTCCATCACCGCCCACAAGCCGCGGGCCATGGTCGTGCGCGATTCGCGCGTCGAGGTCGACGACGTGCCCTTTCCCGATGCGCCCGCGCTCGATGCGGCCCGCATCGCGGAGCTGGCCGGCCTCGCGGCCCGCCTCGAGAAGCTCGACTCGTCCGCGTGGGACGTGGAGTTCGCGTGCGACGACGATCGGGTCTGGATCGTCCAGGCGCGCCCAGCGACAGGCCTCGGCTTCCCCGAAGGCGGCGACGCGTCTACCGTCTGGAGCAACCTGAACGTCGGCGAGGCGTTGCCCGGCGTTGCGACGCCGTTCACATGGTCGGTGGCCGGCGCCTTCAGCGAGGCCGGCTTCCGTCGCGCGTTCTCGGCGCTCGGGTGCCGCGTCCCCAAGAACGCGCGCCTCGTCGGCAACGTGCACGGGCGGATCTACCTGAACCTCACCCAGTTCATGCGCATCGCGGCGCAAGTGCCTTTCCTCGATCCACGCACCCTCGTGGAACTGGGCGGCGGAGGGGGCGGCGACGCGCTCGCGGGGCAGGTCAAGGACGTGAGCCGGCGCGGCTTTTATGCGCGGCTCCCCATGACGGCGTCGCGCCTCTTCCGGGAGCAGCTCCGCCTCGACGACGACGTACAAGACTTCGAGGCCTTCGCCGAGAAGCAGTGGCGGGCGCAGAGCGCGCTCGATCTCGCCATCCTTCCTGACGAGGCCGTGGGCCGCCGCCTGCGCGACGTCCAGGCCCTGCTGGCGCGCACCGGCACGGTGATGCTCACCTCGGCCTCGAGCACCCTCGGTGCCCACCTGGCCCTGCGCATGCTCCTCAGGCGCGTGGCGTCCACCCAGGCGGATTCGCTGGCCCAGTCGCTCACGAGCGGGATCCGCGACCTCGAGAGCGCCCGCCCGGGGATCGGCATCATGCACGTGGCCGGGCTTGCGCGCGTCGAACCCGAGGCGCGCGCCGCCATCGAGCGAGAGACCACGACGGGGCTCGACGCCATCCCCGAGGGCGCGACGCGGCGGGCGCTCCAGAGCTTCCTCGAGCTCTACGGCGACCGCGCCGTCCGCGAGGCCGAACTCTCGACGCCACGATGGAAAGAGGACGCTCGCCCCGTGCTTCGCATGCTGCGCGCCGCCCTCCGGACGGACGGAGACCGCGCGATGGGAACCATCGCCCGCGCCAAGGCCCAGGCCGACGCCGAGATGGCTAGGCTGGTGGCGACGCTGAACATCGTCGAGCAGACGGCCGTGCGGCACCTGGTCGTTCGCGCGCAGCGCGCGGCGCGCTTGCGCGAACGGATGCGTGCGTGGGTGACGCGCGTGCTCGGGATGCTGCGCGAAGCCGCCCTCGACGCAGACCGTCGCTTGCTTCGGCGCGAGCCGGAGCTCGACGCTGACTGGCGTGCGATCGCTGCGTCCGGGTCGCCCCAGGCCGCCGTGCGCAGCGTCTTCTTTCTCACGATCGACGAGGTGGTGGGCGCGTTGCGCGTTCCACGGACGGAGCTCGCGCCGGTCGTGCGGGCACGCCGGGCCGAGCTTGCGCGGGACCAGGCCCGGCCCGACCCGCCCGGGACCTTCGCCGGCACGCCGCCTCCTGTCGTGCTCCCGCCGATGCACGGCGACGTCCTGCGCGGCCTGGCCGCGAGCCCCGGGGTCGTCGAAGGGCGCGCCCGTGTCCTCGTCAGCGAAGACGAGATGGACTCGCTTCAGCCGGGCGAGATCCTGGTCGTCCACTCGACCGACGTCGGGTGGACGCCGCTCTTCCTCGTGGCGGCCGGTGTCGTGACCGAGCTTGGGGGGCCGCTTTCGCACGCCGCGATCGTGGCGCGTGAGTTCTCGGTGCCGAGCGTCGTCAACGTCCCCGGCGCGACCCGCGCCATCCGCACGGGCGACATCGTGCGCGTCGACGGAGACCGCGGCCTCGTGACGACCTTGCGTCAATGAACCCGGGGTCGAAGGTGCGGCGCCGATGGGTGGTGCGCGCGGGCGACGGCCCACTCCTTCGCGATGTGCTCGCGCGGGCCGACGTCGACGCCGGGGCGGTGCGGGACGGCCGCGTCTTCGTAGGGCGGCGTCGCGTGG
>PLIR01000406.1 GCA_003139415.1 Myxococcales bacterium
GGAGCACCCGCGTCACCAACACGCCCGGCTCAAACGGCGGCGACGGGATCCGCGGGACGCCCGTCATCGACCCCGTCTCGCGTCGCCTCTTCGTCGTGACGGGCAACGGCCCGCACATGGTTCACGCGCTCTCCGTGGATACCGGCGTCGAAGTCACGACCGGCGGGTGGCCCGTCATGCTCACCAACACGACGGTGTCGGCCGACGCGGGCGCGTTCAACTCCTCGAACCAGAATCAACACGGCGCTCTCCTTCTTCTGAACGGCATCCTCTACATCCCCTTCGGCGGCGAATACGGCGACGGCGGGGAGTACCGCGGCTGGGTCATCGCGATCGACATCGCGAACCCGACGCAGGTCGGAGCGTGGGCTACGCGCAGCCNNCAGGCGGACTCGCCTCCGACGGCACCAACGTCTTTGCCGTCACGGGCGATACGACCAGCGAGCCGCGCGCCACGTCGGACTCTCAGGAGGTCGTGCGCCTCACCGGGCTCGCGCAGTTCACGCGCGACGAGGCGAGTGTCTTCGTGCCGACCGAGTGGCAAGGCTGGGACCAGCCCATGGGCGACCTCGACTTCGGGGCGTCGACGCCCTCCTTCGTGCCCCTGCCTGCGGGGTCGAATCCGCCGTCGCTCCTCGTGGCGCCCGCGAAGGCGGGCCGCGTCTTCGTCCTGAACGGCGCCGACCTGAGCGCCGGCACCTACCCGACGCCGGGCGGCTCGCTCGCCGACCTCGCCGTGGCCGACACGACGGCCGAGTCGGTCTACACGGCGCCCACGATCTACACGTCGGCCTCCGGCCTCCACGCGGCGATCAACGCGGGCAAAGGCCCCTTCACTTGCCCGGCGGCGACGCCCAAGGCCAACGAGATGGTCATGTCGATCCTCCTTCAGCCGGGGCAGTCGACGGTGGCCCAAGTCTCGTGGTGCGCGCCCAACTCCGCGGGCGGAGGCCACCTGAACTACCCGCCCATCTCCACGACGACCGACGGCGTCAGCGCGAACCCCATCGTATGGTTTCTCAGCGGCCCGACCGCCGACGCCGGACAGCCCGCCGGCAGCAGTCAGCTCACGGGCGTCGACGGCGACACGGGCGCGGTCGTCGTCGCGACGACCGGTGCGCCTTGCACGGACGTGCCCAGTATGAGCTTCCCGATCGCCGTGAACAACCGCATCGTCGTCGCCGCGCTCGGCCATCTTTGCTCGTGGTCGCTCCATGGCCAGTGAGCCCGTGCGCGCCCCGCGGGGCCTCGGCACGAGGGCCGGCGCGGCGCTCGGCTTCGCGTTCGTGGCGTGTTCATCGAGCCACGAACAGGGCTTGCCGGGCGACAGCGGGGCATTGGACGCGACGTCCTCGATGATTGGCGACGGCGCCACGGCAGCGACGGAAGGCGGATCCGACGCCGGCCCGCCCGGAGAATCCGGCGATGGCGGCGACGATGGGGCCACGGCGGCCACGTGCATCACGCCGGGGATCCCCCAGCCATGCGCGCCGCCCGAGATGACGGCGCTTCCGATCTGCAAGCTCAGTCAGACGGGCTGCATGGACGCGCGCAACCCGACGCAGTTTGGCCCTGGCGCCATCTACTACGAAGTCAACAGCCCCCTTTGGTCCGACGGCGCCGCGAAGTCGCGCGCCTTCGTGATGCCCGATGGCGGGACCATCCACGTCAAGAACTGCATGCCCGACGCAGGCTCGGCGGCCTTGGCCGAGTGCGTCGCGCCGGACGGGACCGCGAACGGTCCGGCCGACACGGGCAAGTGGGTCTTCCCCGTCGGCACGGTCATGATCAAAAACTTCATGTTCGCCGGCAAGCTCGTCGAGACGCGCTTGTTCATGCACGTCGACGCGGCGACGGCCGCCCTCATCGACAACGGCACGGAATGGGTGGGTTACAACTACGCGTGGAACGAGGCCCAGACGGAGGCGACCGTCGTGCCCGACGAGCGGCTCTCGGCGACGTTCGACGCGGGCGGCGCAACGGTCGTCTGGAACTACCCTAGCTTTATCGACTGCATCGGCTGCCACAGCGCGGCGGTCGGCACGATCGGGCCCGAGAATGACCAGATGAATCGCGTCGTCGACGGCGGCAATCAGATCGACACCTTCGAGGCGCTGGGACTCTTCGACGACACGGCGCCGAAGAAGCCCTACGCCGCCCCTCTCGTCGAGCCGTATGCGAACGCCGCCCTCGGCTTGCAAGGTCCCCCCGACGGCGGCACGGTCGACCAGGCGGCGCGCTCGTACCTCGCCGCGAACTGCGGGTTTTGCCACCGGCCCGACGTCAACGACCAGGGCTTCGACCTTCGCGCCTCGCTGACGCTCGCCCAGACGGGGATCTGCGGCCTTGCTCAGCAGAACGGGATCCCGGGGATGACCAGTCAGTCGTATCTCGACCTGGCTCCGGGCGACGCGGGTGCGTCGGCGATGTGGATCCGCATGAACATCCCGGTCCCGTCCAGCGATCCGGGCGAGGAGTACGAGGTTGGCCGCATGCCCCCCGTCGCGAGCTTCGTCGTCGACCAGCAGGCGGTGTCGCTCGTAGGAAAGTGGATCGACGGCATCGCGAGCTGTCCGGCGCTCGACGGCGGCTTGTAGCCGCGGGCGACGCTACGGTGACCGCGCACGTGGGCCGCCCGCGTGTGGCGGGGCAGGTCGAGATCGGACCGCATTCACGAGCCCGAGTCCGTGAGCGTGACCGTGAATGTGCCGTTGTCTCCGCCCCCGTCCGGCTCACCAGTGCAGTTGACGCCAGCGGGGCACGTATACGACCAGGTTCCGCTCAAGGTCTCCGTCATAGGGTCGTAGGTCATCGTGTAGACGTAAAGTTGTCCCTCCGAACTCGTCCCGTGAACGACGATCGTGCCGGTTAAACAGTCGACCCCCCCGGTGAACGAGCCCGCGTTGTGCAGTATCCCGATGAGATTTGCGGTGAACGAGCCAGATAGTTGAGCGCCTGTGGGATTCGCTAGCGTCAGCGTGAGCGAGCCGGTCTGGAGGCCCCCGAGATCGTGAGACGTGTAGGGTCCCGTATAG
>PLIR01000363.1 GCA_003139415.1 Myxococcales bacterium
TGTTCAAGGCGCGCGAGGCGCGCGTGAAGCCGTTTCGCGACGAGAAGATCCTCGCCAGCTTGAACGGCCTGATGGCAGGAGCCCTGGCGTCCGCGGGCGCGGCCCTCGGCGAACCGTCGATGGTGGCGGCGGCCGGGAGGGCCCTCTCGTTCGTGCAAGACAAGCTCGTCGTACGCGCCGGGGCGGGCGAGGCGCGCGTGCTGCGTCACGTGAAAGATGGTGTCGCGCGAGGCCCTGGCTTTCTCGACGACCACGCGTTCGTGGCGGATGCGGCGCTCGACGTCTACGAAGCGACGGGCGACCCGCGCTGGGTAACGCTGGCGCACACCCTCGCCGCCGCCATCCGCGGTCACTTCTACGACGCCGCCACGCGCGGCTTTCACTTCTCGCCCGACGACGGCGAGGCGATCCTCGTGCGGCCGCGCGATCCGTTCGATCACGCGGTGCCGGGGGCCGGCTCGATCGCGAGCCAGGTGCTGCTTCGGCTCGGCGCGCTCGTGGATCCCGCGATGGCCGAGCCGGCGGAGCAGGCCGTCGAGGCGCTCGCAGGAGCGGCGGCCGAGAATCCGCTCGCCATGAGCGTGACCGTGGGCCTCGTGGACCGGCTGGCGCGCGGCAGCGTCGACATCGTGGTGGTCGGGCCGCGCGACGCCGACGCGGTCCGTGCGCTGGTGCGCGAGGCGCACAAGGCGCCCCTGATCGATCGGACGATCGCCTGGCTCGACCCGATGGATCCCGCGTCGGTCGAAGCCTGCAAAGTGCTCGCGGAGGGCAAGCCGTCGCAGGGGGAGGCTACGGCCTACGTGTGCCGCGGCCGAACCTGCTCGCTCCCGATCCGCGATGCCCGGGAGCTCGCGCTCGCGCTTCGCTCACCGAGCTAGCGAACGACCACGCACGTTGCGATGCGGACCGGAAGCCCGCGCCGACGTCGCGCGCGCCGACGTGGGCGCCTCGGTGCCGCGGAGCTTTTGAACGACATCCGTCGGGCGGCCCAGCGAGAGGAGATCTGCCTCGAGCACGTCGAGCGCCGGGCCCATGAGGTCGGTGTTGCCGAAGCGGCCCGTGCGTCCGGCCGCCATGCGCGGAAGGATCGCCGAGATGCGGCGCACGCCGTCGGCGATGCGTCGGGGCACCGCGATCCGCTCGATGATGGGCTCGAGGAACTCGCCCACGGCCCGGAACCGGTCGCGCTCTCCGGCGCACCACTCGTCGAGCGGCTCCTTGAGCAGCGTCGTCCAGAGCGTGAGATCCTCGAGCGGCCGCCCCCGTGCGCGGGTCATCGCGTCGATCGCGTCCATCTTGCCGAAGAAGCGCGCCGAACCGCCCCGGGTCGCCTCGTCGTCGTCGAGGAAGGCCGAGAGCTCGGGCAAGAGGACCGACATTGCGCCGATCTCCCAGAGCAGCCACATCGACCTGTGCGCCGCCCCCCCTCGCAAGAGGCGCAGCACCTCTTCGAAGAGCCGGGGCCGCGCCGCCTTGGCCAAGTCTTCGCGCGTGCCCACCATGGCGTCGTAGACATCTGGGGCGATGCCGAGGTCGAGGCGCGCGGCGAACTTGATCGCGCGAAGGATGCGGATCGGGTCTTCGCGGAAGCGAACGATGGGCTCGCCAATCGTGTGGATGGTGCGGCGCTGGATGTCCTGCATCCCGCCGCACCAGTCGAGGACCTGCCGGCGATCGAGGTCGTAGAACAGGGCGTTGATGGTGAAGTCGCGCCGGAGCGCGTCTTCGTGGGCGTCGCCGAAGACATTGTCGCTACGGATGAGCAGGTCGTCGAGGACTTCGCTCGCGTCGTCGTCGACGGAGGGCTCGGGCAGGTCCATCGAAGGATTGCGCCGGAACGTGGCCACCTCGATGACCTTGGAGCCGAAGAGCACGTGGGCGAGCCGGAACCGGCGTCCGATGATGCGGCAGTTGCGGAAGAGCGCCCGGACGTCTTCCGGGCGGGCGCTCGTGGCGATGTCGAAGTCCTTGGGCTTGCCGCCCAGCAGCAGGTCCCGCACGCAGCCGCCGACAAGGTACGCCTGATGACCGCTGCGCTCGAGCCGGCGGACGACCTTGGCCGCGTCCGGGTCGATGCGGTCGTCGTCGAGAACGACGCTATGGTGGACGAGGCTTGTCCCGGCGTGCCGCTCGGCCGGGTCTTGGGGGGGCGGCGGGCGCCGGGAGGGGCGCGGCAGGGGCTCGGCGTCCTCGACCGTGTAAGACGGGAGGTCCGGCGGAGCGGGCTTGTCGTCGTCGGAAGAGGGCATTAAGGCTCGCGCTTGCCGCGACGCCTGCACTGTAACACGCGCGCTCGCCGGGCTCCAGATGTGGGCGCCTGCTTCGGTGCGAGAACTTATGTTCTTGGACGGTTCTCGATACCCGTTCAGGACCCCGGCTGGCTCGGGAGGAGGCTCAACTTTCATGCCGTTGACGCAGTCACCCCGGTGGTTAGGTTGACCCACGCGCCGTTCGGTGCGTGAAGCGAGGAAAACCCGAGCCTTCGCGCCGAACTGCCAAGAAAAACCAACGCCTCCGTAGCTCGGCCCCGGGAGGGCTCCGAGCCGCGAAAGGCCTCGTCATCACGAATGATGGAGGCAAGCGGACCATGGGCAAGATCATCGGCATCGACCTCGGCACGACCAACAGCGTGGTCGCGATCATGGAAGGGCGAGAGCCCAAGGTGATCGTGAACGAGGAGGGCGCCCGGACGACGCCGAGCGTCGTCGCCTGGGACGACAAGGGCGAGGTGCTCGTCGGCCAGATCGCCAAGCGGCAGGCCGTGACCAACCCCGAGAACACCATCTTCAGCTCCAAGCGCTTCATTGGCCGGCGCTTCGAAGAGGTGACCGAAGAGATCAAGCGCGTCCCCTACAAGGTGGCACGCGCGCCCAACGGCGATTGCGTCTTCGTCGTCCGCGGCAAGAACGCGACGCCGCCCGAGGTGAGCGCGCGTGTGCTGATGAAGCTCAAGAAGGCGGCGGAAGACTACCTCGGCGAGAAAGTGACGGAGGCCGTCATCACGGTGCCGGCGTACTTCAACGACGCCCAGCGCCAGGGCACCAAGGATGCCGGGCGTATCGCGGGCCTCGAGGTAAAGCGCATCGTCAACGAGCCCACGGCGGCCGCGCTCGCCTACGGCCTCGACCGCAAGAAGGACGAGGTCATCGCCGTCTACGACTTCGGCGGCGGCACGTTCGATATTTCGGTGCTCGAGGTGGGCGACAACGTCGTGCAGGTTATCTCGACCAACGGCGACACGCACCTCGGCGGNNGAGGCGGTGATTACCGTTCCGGCGTACTTTAACGACGCGCAGCGGCAGGCCACGAAAGATGCCGGGCAGATTGCCGGGCTTGAGGTGAAGCGCATTATCAATGAGCCTACGGCGGCGGCTTTGGCTTACGGGCTCGACAAGACTAAAGACGAGATGATCGCCGTGTACGACTTTGGCGGCGGAACTTTTGACATTTCAATTCTGGAAGTGGGCGAAGGCGTCATCGAGGTCAAGGCTACGAATGGCGACACGCACCTCGGCGGCGACGACATCGACAACCTGCTCATCGACTGGATGATCGCGGAGTTCAAGAAGTCGAACGCCGTCGACCTCCGCAACGACAAGATGGCCTTGCAGCGGCTGAAGGAGGCCGGTGAGAAGGCCAAGATCGAGCTGTCGTCGGTGCAGGAGACAAGCATCAACCTGCCCTACATCACGGTGGGCGCGTCCGGGCCCATGCACCTCGACATGCGCATGTCGCGCGCCAAGCTCGAGCAGATGATCGCGCCGCTCGTCGAGCGGTCGATGGACGCCGTGCGCAAGGCGCTCTCGGACGCGAAGAAGAGCCCGAAGGAGATCGACGAGGTCGTCCTCGTCGGCGGCTCGACGCGCGTGCCGCTGGTGCAAGAGACGGTGAAGAAGTTCTTCGGCAAGGACCCCCACAAGGGCGTCAACCCGGACGAGGTGGTCGCCATCGGCGCCGCCGTCCAGGCCGGCGTTCTGACGGGCGACGTCAAGGACCTCGTGCTGCTCGACGTCACGCCGCTCAGCCTGGGTGTCGAGACGCTCGGCGGCGTCATGACGGCCATGATCCCGCGCAACACGACCATCCCGACGCAGAAGAAGGAGATCTTCTCGACGGCGACCGACAGCCAGCCGTCGGTCGAGATCCACGTCCTTCAGGGCGAGCGGACCGAGGCGCGGTACAACCGCACCCTGGGCAAGTTCCACCTGGAGGGGATCATGCCGGCGCCGCGCGGCGTGCCCAAGGTGGAGGTGACGTTCGATATCGACGCGAACGGCATCCTCAGCGTGCACGCCAAGGACACGGCGACGGGCAAAGACCAGAAGATCACCATCACCGCGAACTCGGGCCTCAACGAGGCCGAGATCCAGAAGATGGTGAAGGACGCCCAGGAGCACGAGCGCGAAGACAAGGAGCGGCGCGAGCAGATCGAGCGCAGAAACAAGCTCGACAACCTCTGCTACACGCTCGAAAAGACGCTCGCCGAGAACAAGGACAAGATCCAGGGCCAGGACTTCAGCTCGATCGAGGCTCTCATCAAGGAGGGCCGCGAGGCGGTCGAGAAGCAGGACGACGTCAAAGTGCAGGACGTCACCGCGCGGCTCGAGAAAGAAGCGCACCGCTTGGCGAGCGTGATGTACGGCGCCAACGGGCCTCCGGGCGCCGGTGGGCCCCCGGGCGCCGATGGCGGCGCGCCTCCGGGCGGCGAGAAGAAGGGCGGCAAGGACGGAGGCGTCATCGACGCCGAGTTCGAAGAGTCGCCGCCCGGCGGCTGATCGCGGAGTCAGGGCCCTCGTAGGCGGGGGCGCTGGCGGGGCCCCTCGCGACGGGGGGGTGCGGCGGCGGCGCAGTCTGTTATACGTCCGGCGCCGCTTACCCCGCACCCTCCTGCGAAAGACACTCCCGTGGCAGCACGCATACCCCTCGACCGCATCCGCAACATCGGCATCTCGGCGCACATCGACTCGGGCAAGACGACGCTCACCGAGCGGATCCTCTTTTACACAGGCAGGATCCACAAGATCCACGAGGTGCGCGGCAAGGACGGCGTCGGCGCCAAGATGGACTCGATGGATCTGGAGCGTGAGAAGGGCATCACGATCCAGTCGGCCGCGACGTACTGCGTCTGGAACGGCTCGCAGGGGCAGCTCCAGCCGCACAACATCAACATCATCGACACGCCGGGCCACGTCGACTTCACGATCGAGGTCGAGCGCGCGCTGCGCGTCCTCGACGGCGCGATCTTGGTGCTCGACTCGGGCAAGGGCGTGCAGAGCCAGTCGATCACGGTCGACCGGCAGATGAAGCGCTACCGCGTCCCCCGCATCGCCTTCGTCAACAAGATGGACAACCCCGGCGCGAACTACGAGCGCGTCGCGGCGATGCTCAAGGAGAAGCTCGGGCACCACCCCGTCAAGCTGCAGGTGCCGATCGGCGAAGAGTCCGCGTTCGCGGGCATCATCGATCCGATCCTGGGCAAGGCGTTCTACTTCGAAGGCAACGACGGCGAGAACGTTCGCGAGGCCGAGATCCCGGCCGAGTACGCGGCCAAGGCGGCCGAAGCCCGCCAGGAGATCATCCACCAGGTCGCCGACGTCGACGACGCGCTCGCCGAGAAGTTCTTGAGCGAGGAGCCGGTGTCGACCGAGGAGCTGCGGGCCGCCATCCGGCGCGCGACGCTGGCCCTCAAGATGACGCCCGTCATGTGCGGGTCGGCCATCAAGAACAAGGGCGTGCAGCTCTTGCTCGATGGCGTGACGTACTACCTGCCGAACCCGACCGAGGTCATCAACGAAGGGCACGACCAGTCGAAGGGCGAGGAGAAGATCGTCATCGAGTCCGACACGAACAAGCCCTTCGTGGGCCTCGCGTTCAAGCTGACGCAGGACAAATACGGGCAGCTCACGTACTTTCGCGTCTACCAGGGCAAGGTCGCCGCGGGCGACACGATCTTCAACGCCAGCAACGAGATGCGCAAAGTGCGCGTGCCGCGCATGTTCCGCATGCACTCCGACGATCGCGAAGAGATCGAGTTGGCCGAGGCGGGGGACATCGTCGCCTTCTATGGTGTCGACGCGAGCTCGGGCGAGACCTTCACCGACGGCGCCGTCAACGTGACCCTCACGTCGATGCACGTCCCGTCGGCCGTCATCTCGCTCGCCGTCGCGCCGAAGGACCGGGCGGCAGAGGCCAACTTCTCCAAGGCGCTGAACCGCTTCACGAAAGAAGACCCCACGTTCCGGGTGCACCAGGACGAAGAGTCGCAGCAGACGATCATCAGCGGCATGGGCGAGCTTCACCTCGAGATTTACATGGAGCGCATGCGGCGCGAGTACAACTGCGAGGTCGTCTCGGGCAAGCCCCAGGTTGCCTACCGCGAGTCGATCACGCGGCGCGCGGAGATCAACTACACGCACAAGAAGCAGACGGGCGGCTCCGGCCAGTACGCGCGCGTGCTCGGCTTCATCGAGCCGCTGCCCGCCGACGCCGTCGAGACGTACGAGTTCGTCGACGACGTGACGGGCGGCTCGATCCCGCGCGAGTTCATCTCGTCGTGCGACAAGGGATTCAAGGAAGGCGTGCGCAAGGGGACGATGATCGGGTTCCCGATCGTCGGCATCCGCTGCGTCGTCAACGACGGCGCCTCGCACGCCGTCGACTCGTCCGAGATGGCGTTCAAGACGGCCGCGCTCATGGGCTTTCGCGAGGCGTACGCCAAGTCCGCGCCCACGATCCTCGAGCCCATCATGAAGGTCGAGATCGACGCGCCGATCGAGTTCCAGGGCGCCGTCGTGGGTCAGGTGAACCAGCGGCGCGGCGTCATCCTCGAGACGGTGGGCGGCGACAACGTGAGCGTCACGTGTGAAGTGCCGCTCAACGCGATGTTCGGGTACTCGACGGATCTCCGCTCGGCGACGCAGGGCAAGGGCACGTTCACGATGGAGTTTGCGAAGTACGCCGTCGTGCCCAAGCAGGAGCAAGAGGAGATGGTGAAGAAGTACCGCGACAAGCTCGCCGCGGAGGCGAAGAAGTAAGCGGCGGGCTCGGCGCATCCCCCCTCGCTGTCATCCTGAGGCCGAAGGCCGAAGGACCCCATGCGGCCCGAGGATCCTCCGGCAAAGTGGGGTCCTTCGCTCGCGCTCAGGAGGACAGCAGATGTTTGGGTTCGCCTCGGGCCGCGTCCGCCCCAAGGATAAGCAGTACGGGCCACGCGATGTTCCGGGCGGGACACGCAGCGCATCCGGTGGATTGCGGTGCGGATTTCGACCGAGGTCGTGATCCATTTTCGTACGCCGCGCCACATAAGGGGACAGCGCGGAGAAGTTCGATCGGGCACCGATGCCTCCATCGGTCATGCCCGGGAGGCGTCGTGCGCTCGATGGAACGGAAACTCGGGAGAAATACGATGAAAATCTGGAAGATCATCGGCGCCTCGGCGCTCGCCCTCGTGCCCGTCCTGGGGTGCGGAGGGTCATCGGACCTAGCGAGTTCGTCGACCACGGACGCAGGGGCGACCGCGGACGGACCGAGCCCTCTTTCGATCGCGCTCAGCGACCCGGAAACCGATTTCACGCAGACGAAGACGATCACGATGGACACGTTCGTGGTCCCCGCCGGCGGCGAGGTCTACATGTGTCAAAATTTCGCGAGTCCCTGGGCCGACCAGGTCGACATCAAGACGTACTCGCTCCAGATGTCACCCGGCTCGCACCACATGTTCGCGTTCTACATCGCGAACGCGACCGACGGGGCGATCGAGCCCTGCCCGAACGGCGGGCTCCAGTTTGGCGCGTTCACGTTTACGTCCCAACAGCCCCAGCTGACCGAGACGTTCCCGGCGACCGTCGGGGCGACGATTCCGCAAGGCACTGGTTTCCAGTTGATGGCGCACTACCTCAATGCGGGGGCCACGGACATCGAGATGACGAGCGTGGCGCTGACGATGTACGTCGCCAAGCCGGGCGCCGTCACCCAGCACGCGGGCGTCATGTATCTGAACAACCTGGCCGTCATGGCGCCCCCCGGGCACTCGGTGAGCACCGACTCGTACACGCTGCCGCAGGACGTCTCGATCATGTCGTCGGCCAGCCACATGCACCACTACGGGACGAACTTCGTGTCCACGGCGTCGAGCGGCCAGACGCTGTACACCACCACGCAGTGGGCCGAGCCGCCCGGCAAGCCGTACTCACCGCCGTTGCCGCTCACGTCGGGGACGACCATCAGCTGGTCGTGCACCTACGACAACACGGGCGGCACTCTGCTCAGCTTCGGCGAGTCGGCGCTCAACAACGTGATGTGCATCTCGATCTCGGTCTTCTTCCCGGTGTCCGACATCAACAATCCGGTCCTCGGCAGCTCGATCGAGGAAGCCCAGTAACGATGTTCTTTGCGAAGTCCGGCGACTCGTCTCGGGAGGATCGATGAAGGGTACGAAGGTTCTTTTCGCGGTCTCTCTCTTCGCGGGAGCGGCCACGGCAGGTGCGGCCGGGTGCGGGTCGTCGAAGTCCGGGGGCGACACGTCGCCCACTCCGGGGGCCGACTCGGGCAGCACCGGGGATGACGGCGGCAGCACCGGCCCGACCAGCGGCAGCTCGGGGTCACGCTGCAGTCCCCTCAGTGGGAACACGTGCAACCCGGGCCAAGGCCTCACGTGCTGCGTGGACCTGCTCGCGATCATCAGCGACCCGGCGGGCATCGGCACGTGCGTCGCGGAGAGCGCCTGCAAGTCGAACGTGCAGTACGCCTGCTCCAACCCGACCCAGTGCATGTCGGGCCAGGCCTGCTGCGGGGGATTCAGCATCGAGGGAGGCCTTCTCTCCGGTCTGCTCGATGCGGGGGACGCTTCGTTCGACGCGGCCGCCTTCTTTGGCGATGCGGATAACGAGTCGGATGGCGGCATCGGGCTCAACGCCGCGCTCATGGACATCACCCTCCAGTCTTTTTGCCAGTCGAGTTGCACGGCGGGCCAGTTGGTCCTGTGCGGGACGGACTCGGATTGCCCTTCGAACATGGTGTGCAGCTCCCCCGTCGGGACGTTTTCCAGCGGCCAGGCCGGCGGGCTAGGAGCCGTGCTGGGCGCCGTATCGCTCGTGAGCGGTGGTTCTGACTCCGGGATTGGCAACCTGATGACGTGCGCCCCGCCCGTCGTCGACGCGGGAACTCCGCCGAGCGACGCCGGCGGGCTCTCGGCGGAAGCCGGCACGACACCGACCGACGCCGGCACGACCGGGATCGACAGCGGAGCGCCGATCGAGGCGGGCGTGCTTTCGGACGCGGCAAGCGCCGAAGCGTCGACGGACGGGGGCGCGACCGATTGAGGGGTCTCGCTTCTCAGAAGCGATAGGCCGCCGTCACGCCGAGGAGCGGCACCTTGACGTAGG
>PLIR01000535.1 GCA_003139415.1 Myxococcales bacterium
TCGTCGGCGATGGCCTTGCGGAAGCGCTCGAGCGACTGCGCCTCCATCATGTAGTGCCCCGCCGCCGCGAACGTCTCGTCGGCACCCACGTGGAAATAGAGCGCCATCGGCAGGTCGGTCACCTTCGCGGATCGCTCGAGCGGGATGACGCCCCCGACGTGCGTCTTGTACGGGGACTTGTCCTTCGAGAAGCGCACGTCCCGGAAGATGCGGAAGATCTTGGGCTCGGCCAGGTCGACGTGCGCGTACGTGGCGTCGATCGCCTCGCGCACATCGGCCAGGAGGGCCTTCATCGGCTCGTTCCAGCCGGCTTCGAACTCGCCCTTGTGGGCGAGAAACCACTCGCGATCGTTCTTCTTCTTCAGTCGCTTGAAGAACGACGCCTTGGCGTCCGCGAACCCCTCGAAGCGCTTCACGCGCCCGAGTCTAATGCAGCGCCGTCGTGATGGCGTCNNGCGGAGCGAGGGACCCCATGGCCGGCGCTTTTGCGCCCTGTCCGTGGGGTCCTTCGCGGTGGGCGATCAGCCCGTGGTCGCGCCGTCGACCGCCGTGGTGCCAGCGTCCGTGCTGCCGTCAGGCGTAGTCGTCGTCCCGCTGTCGGTCGGCGGGGTCGTCCCGGCATCCGGCGGCTGGCAGACGCTGATCGTGATGACCTCGCTGAGGCTGATCCCGCCGCCGAGCGACGCTCCCGCGCCTCCGGCCGCGCCGCCGAGGAAGCCGGCCCCGGGGGGGGCGCAGATGTAGCTCTTGTCCGCGCAGTCCGAAGTCGTGGTGCAGAGCTGGTACTGGGTCGCGCTGCAGCTGGTGGCACAGCCCGTCAGGAAGCTCAGGCCACTGAAGAGGCTCGCGATGCTCGCGGCCGCATCCGCGCTGATCGCGGCGTCGGCATTGAACGACGCGTCGCCCGCGTCGGCGAGTGCCGCCGTCAACGCACCCGCGTCACCGGACTCAGAGCCGCAGCACGCCGGGGTGGTGCCGCTGCAGTCCGTCGGCGCCAGGCACTGGACCGAGACCGACTGCGTGCAGCCGGTGACCGTCGTGCACGTACCGACATTGCCGCCGCTCGTGTAGGCGGCGAAGGCGTTGGCGAGGTTGACGCAGCACGTGAGAGCCGGATCCTGGCCGGGCTCGCAGAGCTGCGCGGCGCCCGTCAGCGCGATCGGGCTGCAACCGGTCCCGAGTGCGCCGGTGACCGCTCCGTCCCCGCTGGCGTCTTCACCGCCCGAGGTGGCGCCATCTTCGCTCGTCTTGGTCTCGTTGCCACCCGAGGACTTGGAACCGCAGCCGGCGGCCAAAGCGACGGCCGCTCCGGCAAAGAGCGACACGGTGAACAGAATTTTCGTATTTCTCATCGAACCCTCCAAAAAGAAGCCACTCTATAGTCTGTTTTCGCTAAGTGTCCCCCGGATTCGTGCGACCCACGGTCTCGTGACGGCGACGAGACCCGTCAAAAACTGAACGCAGACCAGGGCACGCCGGTCGACGGGGCGTAGAGGCCGAAGAGGTTACACATCTCGCCCTTGTAGACCTGCTCGGTGAACTGAAGCGGCTGCGGCTGGTCGTCGTTCGTGATGTCGCAGTACCAGTCGACCGAGTCGCCGGGCTTGAGATAAAGGTCACCGCTGGTCGCGCCAGCGAGCTTGGCCGAGACGTCGAACATGGGGTTCTTGGTCACGCTGTCGTACCAGCGGATGACCGGATCGGTGAGCGTGTTGAGGACGGGCCACTGCTCGAGCACCGTGGTCGTCGTCCCGCTCTGCGTGGCCGTCACTTCGTAGCGGGTGAGGTGTGTGTGGAAGTGGGGCTGCAGCACGACGAGGCGGAAGTCCTTGCCCGCCTTGGGGGGCACATTGGCTGTCCCGTGGATCGTCACGCTCTGGTTCAACCCGACGTTCATCCCGAGGCCGCCGAGAAAGAAGATCGGATCTCCGAGGACCTTGACGTTCGATTTGTCGGTGTAAACGATGTTCGCCCACACTTCTTGGAGAAGCGGGGTCATGCCCGTATTGATGAAGTGGGCTTGCATGACGCCCTGCTGGGTGGCCGGGATTTCGACAGCCAGGCCGTCGTTCTCGGGCGCGCCGTCGAAATTCGAGACGTCGAGCGTCGGCGTCGTGGCACCAAAGAGGTTCCGCGTCTGCGTCCCCTGCTCGCAGGCCGTCGGGCCGGCGTCCACGGTCGTCTCTGTGACGCCGCCGGGCGGCTGCACGTAGAGCAGCATGTGGTGCGAACCAGGTCGCATGCGCGAGTGGTATTGGTTGAAGTAGACGGCGTCGGCGTTGGTCGTCATAAAGAACGTGCACGCCGTCTGCTCGTCGCCAGGCTGCAGGATGTAGTTCGCGACCTCTTCCGTGTTCGTGTAGTCGGACGGGCCGTAGTGGAACTGGGCGCCGTAGGCGGGGTTGGGCGCGGTGATGCACAAGTCGTCGCCCTGGTAACCAGAGTTGATGTTGCCGCACGCTTGGCCGCCCAGCAGCGCCGCGTCGACCTCGGGGCCCGCGTCGGCAGCGGCAGACGAGTCGGCCGGCGAGGAGCTGCAGGCCACGACCGAAGCGGCCACGGCGAGAAGCACACCAGAAACCGTGGTTCCGATGAGCGGGCGTGCCGAAACCCAGCGCGCTCGTGCGTCCTTCGAGCAGGGAGCGGAAGTGTTCATGGAGACCTCTTGGAGCACCTGTGATCGCAAGCATACGAACGCGATCACCCAGGGATCCTGGGCAGACGGTGGGTATTGCGTAGGCTTCGCGTTCCCCGTCCGGAAGAGCAGGTGTCGCACGGGCGCCTACGTCAAAAAGCTCCGTTCATGTCGCAGCGCAGGTGCGCCTTGTGATCCATTCCGGTGCCAGGAGATACAGTAGCGAGGTGACCTTTCTCTTCGGGCGATTCGAGCTTGACGCAAACGCATACAAGCTGCGGCGCGACGGCAACGAGGTCCCGTTGCAGCCGAAGGTCTTTGACGCGATCCGCTATCTCATCGAGCACCACGACCGCGTCGTCCTGAAGGAAGAGCTGCTCGAGGCGCTCTGGCCAGGCGAGCACGTCAACGACACCGCGGTCCCGTGGACGATCAGCCGTGCACGCAAAGTCCTCGGCCAAGGCACCGACGACAAGCACCCGATCGAAACGGTGCGCGGTCGCGGGTACCGGTTCGTCGGGGCCGTCCGGTCGGCAGGCCGCGCCACTGACGCCGCCGCGCTCGCTGCGCCGGCCTCGTCCCGCGTCCAGCTCGTTGGGGTCACGGGGGCTCCGGGGGTGCCTAGCGATCCGTTCGTCGGCAGGGCGGACGCCATGGAGCGACTGACGGCGGCCCTGCATGGCGCGGGGACGGGTCGGGGCCGTCTCTGCCTCCTCTCGGGCGACGCTGGCATCGGCAAAACGCGCTGCGTCAACGAGCTGTCGACCGTCGCCAAGGCGCTCAAGCTGAGCGTCTGGACGGGACGCTGCCTCGAAGGCGGGCGGACGGCG
>PLIR01000478.1 GCA_003139415.1 Myxococcales bacterium
AGCTTGGTCACCGCGAACTTGAAGAGGTCGCGGCCGTCCATCGTGGGGATGTACTTTTGCTCGTCGTAGTCGTCGCGCTTCCAGTAGGGCCGCGTCCGGAAGCCGCCGCCCTCGACGTAGAGGAGCTTGGCGGCGCCGCCGTCGGTGTGGAGCTTGATCGACTTCAGGCCCGCGTCGCGCTCCGTCGCGCGGATGACGAGGGCCCCGGCCCCGTCGCCGAACAGGACCGCCAGGGCGCGGTGCTTGTTGGCGCGCTCGCGCGCGGCGGGCGTCGCCTGACGGCCAGTCGCAGGGTCGAGCGCCTCCCAGTCTTCCCAAGGCATGAAGCCCGCGTGGGCCTCCGCGCCGACGAGCAAGATCGTGCGGGCCGCGCCCGTCTTGATCAACCCGTCGACGATCTGCAGCCCGAAGAGCATCGCCGCGCACTGCTGCCGGATGTCGAGCGCGGGGATGCCCTGCAGGCCCAGCTTGTGCGCGAGGAGCGCGCCGGAGCCGGGGAAAATATGGTCCGGCGTCATCGTGGCGAAGATGACGTAGTCGATCTCGTCCGGTCGGACGCGCGCCGCGTCGAGCGCGCGCTTGCTTGCCTCCAGCGCGAGATCGCTGGCCCCTACGCCTTCGGGCGCGTAGTGCCGCTGCCGGATGCCCGATCGCTTGAAGACCCACTCGTCGCTCGTGTCCATGACGCGCGACAGATCTTCGTTGGTGACCGGCCGGCCCGGCACGTAGTGGCCGGTGCCGATGACTTCGAATCCAGGCATGGCCCCTCGTTCACTCGTCGGACGGACGATTCCACGGATAGACGAGCGGCATCCACGCCGGCTGGATGCCGAGGCGCTCTCGGCGCGCCGCCTCCCAGTCCGCGATTCGCTGTCCGAGCACGCTGGCCGTCACGGCGAGCGTCAGACCCGCGACGACGTCGACGAGGTAGTGCCATCGGAGGAGCAGCGTCGCAACGATGATCTGCGTCGCGACGAAGGCCATGACGGGCCACGAGTATTTGAAGGGCAGCAGCCGCCTTTGCCTGAAGCTGAAGATCGCGATGTACGTGGGCACGGCGGTGTGGAGGGATGGAAAGATGTCTTTCTGGGCGCCGCCGGCGTCGACCGTCTCCCGCACGAGCGGCCAGAACACGGGGCCCTGCAGCTCGTGCTGGAACACGCCTTTCAGGTACCAGTACGGCCCCCAGCCCGGCACCACCATGTAGAGCAGGTGCGCCGACAGGAAGATCATGAGAAACCCCACGCCGAACCGCGCGAGCTCTTTCTCCTCCGGCTGCCAGAAGAACAGCATCGGCAGCACGTGCACGGTGAGCACGAGGAAGTAGAGAAAGTAGAAGAACGCGAACCACTCCGTCGTCGTCGACGAAACGTAGCGATCGAGCCACAGGCTCGGCTCCACGCCGAAGACGCGGGTGTCGAACGCGTAGATCTGGGCGTCGAAGGCCGCGGGGCTCACCGCGGGCAAGATCTCCCGGAGCTGGAAGAACGTGCCGAGCAGGGTGGCCATGATCGCGAACCGGTAAAGCAGCGAGCACGTGGCGCTGTTCGGGCGCAGCACCGGGAGGCGGACGAGCGTGAGGACGAAGAGAAACCCCCCGAGGTCGACGGCGACGTGGACCATGCAGGCGGGGCGGTTGTTCCCTGTTCCCAGCATCAACGCCACGAAGATGGCGACGAGGTACCCGAGGAGCAGCCAGTCCTGGGACGCGAAGCTGTGGATGAACGAGGCGAACGTCGGGGTCGCGAACGCCCGATCGGCCCCGGCCGTCTCGCCGGCGTCGATCGCCTGCGCACCCCTCGCCTTGGTGATGGCCATGAGCGTTTGTAAGAGCAGCTAGGCGCCGCAATCCGGAAATGCGAAGGCCATCACCCGATGGCGCGCTAGGACCAAGGTTAAGCACGACTCGTTCGTTCAGACAATGTCGCCGCGTGTCATTCCAAGGACGGTCAGCGGCTCCGCCGACCGACGCATGGTGACGACGTCGCCGATCGTCACGTCGTGAACGAGGTGTTCCCCGTCGAGAAACAGGCGGCCCTGGCGCATGCGGCTGCGGATCTGCAGGGTCTGCGACTCGTCGAGGAGACCCGCCGTCAGGCGAGGGGGCTCAGGGGCCCCCCCGTGGGGGCGGTACGGCTCGCGGACGACGAACTGGAGACGCGTCGACGTCAGCGGCAGGATGCGTCCGCCAGCGCTCGACTGAGCGGCCGTGGAGCCCGCTGCGGGGCCGACCCAGAGGCCGCTCGACTTCTGTTCTTCTTCGGCCAGGGCCTCGCCCTTCGCGCCGATGATCTTCAAGAAGTAGCGCGACGTGGCCGCCGGCGAGGCGTGGCAGAACAAGGCCTCGTTGAGGACGCGATCGAGCAAGGTCTCGCCGTTGAGGTCGACGCGCATTCGCGTGAGCTCCGCTCCCTGCATCGTGCCGTCGAGCGCGGCTGCGATCGCTTCGTGGACGTGCCCTTTCTTGGCGGCGCAGAAGAAGCCGATCGAATGCGCGGGTGAGCTGTTGACGCCGAGCAGGGGTACCCCGGCGCCGATGCCGTGGGACGCCCCGAGCAGCGTGCCATCGCCGCCAACCGTGACGACGAGGTCGCAACGTCCGGGGGTCTCGTCGCTCTGGAACTCGTGCGGAGTGTCGTTCCAGTGGACGCGCGCCCCCAGGTTGGCCAGGGTATTGCGCACCTCCTCGACCGTCTCCATGTGGTCGATGTGCCCCGGGCGCATGCGCTTGACGGTCTCGTCGCCCGCTTGGATAAGCTCGAGGATGCGCGCGTCGCCCTCCTCTTCGACCCACTTTCGCCACGACGAGCGCTTGAGGACGACGCAGACGTTGGGGGCGCCGCGGGATCGGATCACGGCTTTTCCTCCGCCAACCGGCGCACCGCCAGCTCCGTCTTGCTGTCGCGCAAGACACCCGACCGACAGTGCGCGAGCACTTCGCTGACGGGGATGGCCAGGATGGCGGCGCCGCGTTCGAGCGCCGAGCCGTCTTCCGTCGGCCGCGTGCGCGTCGCGGGATCGACCTCGACGGCGAAGAACACATGCCGCTCGCCGATGATGCCGGGCGCCGGAAACGCCCAGGGACCGAGGGGCCGCATGGCGCTCGCTTGGGCCGCGAAGCCGAGCTCCTCGCCGAGCTCACGCGCGGCTGTCTCTGCCGGATCTTCGCCGGGCTCGACGAGGCCGGCGGGGAGCTCCCACAGGTTGCCATCGTGCAGCGGCGGGATGGGACGGAACGCGAGCGGCGGCCGGACCGCGGAGCGCAAGTACACGTGCCGTACGCCGGCGTCGACGAAGTGGGCGACGATGACGACGGCGTCCAGGGCCCTGCGCGTCGCCATGTCGTACGAGAACGGCTCGCTGTCGACACCGTCGGTGTACCGGGCCCGAAGGTCGACCCGCGAGAGGTCGAGAAAACCGCCTGTCGCGCGCGCCTCGGCCGTGCGATCACGCACGACGGAGATGCGAATCGAGGGCGGATCGGGGAAGGGCCGCTGCGGCACGGACGGATTTCAACCGTGAAGCGGGTGGATACGCCAGTGGTTTCGCGTTTGACCCGTGGCGCGCGCGACGGGTGAGGCGCGCTCGGCAAGCGGGTCGGATGCTTTGGATTTGCTAGAGTCCATCGGACGGAACCTTCGCCTCGCGCGGAACGTCAGAGACACATACGACGGATGAGCAGTCACGAGCAGGGAATCGCGCGGATTCGCGAGCTCGCCCGGCGAGCCGAGCAGCGACTTCGCCTCGTCCGAACCGTGCGTGTAGGCGCCGAGGGCTTGTGCGCCGCCCTGATCGCCGCGATCGCCTGCGTGGCGTGCCGCAAGGTGGGCCTTGTCTCCGAGTCGGTCGCGCGGGTGATCCTCGGCCTCGACGTGGCCGCGCTGGCGGGGGTGCTGATCGCCGCGTGGACATGGCGCCTGCCCGACCATGCGGGGGCCCGGACCCTCGATCGCTTCCACGTCTTTCACGACCGACTCGCGAGCGCCCTGAGTTTCGCCGGGATCGCGCAGCCGACGGCGTTCATGGAGGCCGCCATCGAGGACGCCGTGCGCATCGCGCCCGAAGCGCAGCCGCGCATGGCCGTGCCCTTGCGCTGGCCTCGCGCGCTGCCCGTCGCCGGGGGGCTGGCGCTTGCGCTCGCGCTCGTCGGGTTGTTCGAGGTGCGCGGCCACGTGCCGGCGGTGAGGGCGGCGGTGCTCGAGCCGGTCGATATGGCGCCGGACGATCTCGACGACGTCAAAGACTTCCTCAAGCAGATCCAGCAGCGCGATTCGAGCGACGACACGCGGGCCACCATCGAGGAGTTCAACCGCCTCGTCGACGATATCGCCAGCCATCGGCTCGATCGCGCCGAGGCGTTCCGCCGCATGGAAGCGCTCGAGGAGAAGCTATCCACGCGAAGCGCGGAGGGCCGCAAGGCCCTCGAAGAGCGGATGGAAGCGATGGGTCAAGACCTCGAGAAGGCGGATCTCACGCGTCCGGCGGGCAAAGCCCTCTCCGGCGCGAAGCTCAACGAGGCGCGGGACGCCCTGCAGCAGCTCGCGAAGAAGTTCAAGCAGGCCGCCGCGACGCCGGTGGACAAGGCGCGCCTCGAGCAGACGCGTGAAGCACTGAAGAAGGCCGCGGCGCAGGCCGAGCAACGCCGGCGTGAACTGCAGCAGCGCCGCGACGAGCTGGCCGACGAGATCCTCAAGAAGAAGCGGCAGATGGGCGACGGCGGCTCCGACGAGGAGCAGAGCTTGCTCGCAAAAAAAGAGCGCGACCTCGAACGCCTCGACAGGGAACTCGATGCGCACGCAGAAGCGCAGCAAAAGCTCGATCGCCTCGACCGCGATCTCGAGAAGGCCGCCGAGGATCTGATGAACGATCTGGGCCTGAGCGCGCAGGACCTCGAGCAGAGCGCCGAAGACATCAACCGCATGCAGGAGGGGCAGGCGACCGATCAGCAGAAAGAAGAGCTGAAACAGAAGCTCCAGGAGCTGCGGCAGCTGATGCGGCAGCAGGGCGCAGGCGGGAAGGGCCAGGTCGTCCGTTTGAAGCGCTTCGGCCGCATGGCTCGCGGGCAGGGCGGGTCCGGCGGGGACCCGGGCGATCCGTCTGGGGACGGGAAATCAGAGGGGCAAGGCGACGGTCAGGGCGAGGGCCAGGACGGTCAGAAGGGCGGCCAAGGCCAAGGTCAAGGGTCGAAGCCGGGACAGGGGCAGGCCGGAGGTGGCGGTGGGGCCAGTGGCAGCGGCTCGCAAGGCGGAGGGTCGCAAGGCGGAGGGTCGCAAGGCGGNNCGACCCGGCACGTGGGGCGAGGGGCACGACCCGAACGTCCAGGGCGGCGCAACCCATCCGAAGATGGGCACCGAGGACACGCAAATCCAGGGCTCCGACACGGGGCAGGGTGGCTCGCGCAGCCAGGTGATCCTTGGCGCGGCCCAGCGCGGGTTCGTCTCGAAGGGCTACAAGAAGGTGTACACCGAGTACCATCAGGTGGCGGAGGAGTCGCTCGCCAAAGACGACATCCCGGGCGG
>PLIR01000505.1 GCA_003139415.1 Myxococcales bacterium
CGGGGACGCGGGCATTCGCCGCGGCTGCACCTCCACGTGCACCGTCCTCGACGAGATCGACATCGCCCACCTCGGCGCGGACGGGGGGCTCTCGAACACGCCACGGTCCCTCGGCGCCGGCAGGCACCCGATCGCGGCAGGCGTCCAGACCTTCGCCGTCGCGACCCTCGAATCCGCGACCGAGCCTCCGACCGTCGCTCTGACGACGTTCACGCGCAAGGGCGCGGCCACCGGCGTCGTGACGCCGATGAGCGTCGGGTCCGTCGTGAGCGATCAAGGCGACCCCGTGCTCGCGCCTTTGCCGTGCGACCAGTACGCGCTCGCGTGGAACGACGTGGGCGGCGACGGCGACGGCCTCGGCGTCGCGATACGCCTCTTCGCGCCGCCTGCCGTGCCCGCGACGGGAATCCCCACGTTCGCGAACGTGACGACGGAGTTCGACCAGTATTCACCGGATATCCTCTGGACGGGCTCGAGCCTCGTCGTCGCGTGGACCGATACATCGGACTCCACCACGGGCCCCGACGTCCGCTACCGGACGTTCGACGCGACGCTGACGCCGACGTCGGGCGAGCTGGCCCTGGCCGCGACGCCCGATGACGAGGGCGACGTCACGCTCGCCCCGTTCGCGGGCTCGTGGGCCGCCGCGTGGCGCGACGACGCGAACGGGCTCGAGCAGATCCAGGTCGTGGCGGGAAGCACGCAGTGGACCGTTGGTCCCGCGTTCGTGCCGCCGTCCGTGACCACCAAGCTCGCCCTCGCGCCTCTCGACGCGAACGACCTGCTGCTCGTCTATTCGATCGGCGCCGACCCGGGGGACACGGGAGTGCCCAATGCGATCTCCACGCTGCAGGCCGCTGTGCTGAGCCTCTCGGCGCCCGGGACGGTGACGGGCACGCCCGTGCCGGTGAACACCGGCGTGGAAGGGGCGACCGCCGCGAGCCTGTCTCACGCCTACGCCAACGCGGTGCTGGTGGGGAGCACCGTCTACGCGACGTGGTGGACGTCGGCGGTCGCGGGCAGCACCGCCGGTGAGCAGGTCTGGTTCCAGCCCGTCGGCTGGGCCGATGCGGGGATCTCGTGGAGCGGCACGGAGCTGCTGCTCCCTCGGCTCGCCGCGCACCGCGTCGGCGATCAGCGCGCGCCGGCGCTCGCGCCGAGCACCCTCGAACCGGAAGGGGGGCTCGTCTCGGCATGGGACGACCTGGGGAAGACGTTTGGACTGGGCGAGGGGAACGGCGACGTGGTCGTCGAGTTGGTTCCCACGCCCGTGCTCAGGATTGGAGCGCAGTGATGAGCAACGAGTCGAGCTCAATGATGAACCAACCAGGGGGAAGGGCGCGCTGCGCCAAGGCCAGAGGGTGAATGTCATGAGATTTTTTTGCATCGATGGGCGCACGAGACCGGTCCAGTGGGGACTCGCCATCGGGACCTCCATCGGGGCCCTTGGCTGCGGGCACGCGTCGAACGCAGCGAGCAGCGCGCCGGCCAACGAAGTCCCCGCCTCGGTCAGCATCGGTCAGTCGACCGTCGTCATGGGCGTATCCATCGGAACGCGGCGCACGGGCCGTTCGGTTGGGGCGTTCCGCATCTCGAAGTACCCGGTGACTGTCGCCCAGTACCGCGAATGCACGGCGGCCGGAGGCTGCTCGCCGCCGCAGGACGGCGCGTGCGCGTCTCCGGTCGCGAACGCGCTGAGCAGTCCCACCTTCGGTCTTGCCGGTGCGGATGCAGTGCCGGTCACATGCACGGGCATCAAGGGGGCCCAGGCGTATTGCGCCTGGACCGGGGGGTCGCTGCCGACGCAGGGTCAGTGGGAGCTGGCGGCGCGAGGTCCCCAAGTGACCCGCTTCCCGTGGGGCAACGCGCCCGGGACGTGCGCGGAGAGCGTACAGGCGCTCGGACCGGCCGGCTGCCCGCGGACCGGACCCCCCGTGCAAGCATTCGCCGTAGGCCACCACCCCAGCGGAGCGTCGCCGCTCGGGGTAGAGGACGTGCTGCTGGCCCCCGGGGAGCTCATCGCGTCGGGAACGGACAACGACACTGCGGCGTGCAGCGCTCCGAATAGCGCCTGCGTGGCCTACGGGCTCTCGCCCAACGCGATCGACGCGCTCGCGCCGATTCGGTCGTCCGAAGGAGAGGAAAGCAGCACGCACCCGTACGGATTCCGGTGCGTCTGGCAAGGCGGAGGTGCAAAATGAGTCGGACTCGCTTCCCGTACCTGGCTGGCCTCGTGGCCGCCACCGTCGTCACGTTTTCCACCTTCCTTGCGAAGGCGCAGCAGGCGGCCCCACCGGACGTTCCCTACCCCGTCGAGGTGGTGGTGAACGGCGTGGTGGAGATCGGTGCGGTCGGGCAAGCGACCCCGTACTGGGATGGCTCCATTGTCGACCTGATCGCGGCGGATGCCTGGGCGCAGTGCGCTTCCAACATCACGAGCGGCGCCGACCAGGCCAATGATCCTTACCAGTCGTACCTGGCCGGCCTGATGATGGCCGCCCAGTGCGGCAACACCGATACGAGCTCGCCGGACCCGAACTTCGCCGTCAACTGCCCGAACCCCTCGAACTGCAGCGTGCCGGTCACCTGGGCCCTTCAACGCATGACCGCGGCGTGCAACGAGAACACTTCGACCGGTCAAAACGAGGCGATCTCGTTCTACAGCAACTTGAACATGGGGCACGCGCTGCCCGACCCTAGCTCGTTCACGGATGTGAACGCCGCTTCGTCGACCCTGCTCGACCAGGCCGTCAATAGCGCGCAGTTCGAGATCGACGTCGCCGACATCGATCTCTGCATGGCGCAGAGGCTGGACGAATATTTCGCCTCGGCGGACTCGTTATTCCTCGCTGGGGACGACCTGAGAGAGCTGCTCGAGGTGATGCGCGAGCGCGCGCAGCTCGCGATGCTCCAGCACGCGCTCCTGGGCCTCGCGTTCGCCAACCCGGAGGACATGACGTCCAACACCGTCACGGACCCCGACCAGATATTTCCAGTCCTCGAGTCGGTCGCGAAGAGTGTNNGTACCTCGACTTCGGTTCGATGGGAGCGGACTTCGCGGCTGCGGTGAACCTCCAGATCAACGCCACGACGGAGCTCGCCAACGTCCTTGTCCGGAGCGCCGCCGCCCGCGTCGATCGCGGTGGAAACGCGACGACCATTCCGCAAGAGCAATGGGGCGCGGGATCGTGGCGACAGCGGCTGCTCGCGCTCTTCTACGGTCAGAACCCTCTCACGCCGGCAAACGAGACGGGGGAGTTCGATTTGGGGCTCGCGACGACGTCGCCGCAACTGGGTCCCGGTTCAGCGGGGACTTCCTACGGCACGCCCGTACCCTGGTCGATCTACTGGACCTTGGGGAGCCCGGTCGAGGCGTTTGACTGGCCGGACTCGCTCACTCCTCTCGTACCGTCGATTCCGTACTCCACGACGGGTATCGTCGCCCCGCAGGTGAGCGAGCTACTGGGTCTGGCGCGGAACGCGGACGCGCTGCTCTTCGAGGAGGCCGACACGACGTACGTGGCACCAGCCGGCTATGGCTGCACCTTGACCTTGCCGTTCGGTCGCGTCGACGTCGCCGACTCGGCGTCTGAGCTCTACGAGCTGGTCGAGGCGTACCTCCGAGGGCAGGCGTGCACCGCTGCAGGGGGCACCAGCTGCAACATCCTGCCGAACGACCCCTCGGTCCCTCCGATCTCCTCGTACGAGAGTTCGCTCCTCTGGACGAACTATGGAATCACGCCCGACCACGCGACGACGCTCGTCCAGTCGCTGGCTGACTCGATGGAGAGGTTCCAGGTCCCTGACTCGTTCTACACGGCATACTATCTGGCGTACGAGGACGGCGCGTTCAACGGGAGCAGCGCCTGCCCCCCCGCACCGCCCTCCACCGAAGTCGAGGGGATGGCGCACGTCACCGGCGCCAACTCGATCTTGCAAGGCTCCGCGCTCACGGCGCGGATCCCCGGCGCATCCGGCAAGTGGTGGCACCTCGATCGGAACTTTGCGACGTTTCCCTCGCAGCCGGCGGAGCGCGCGCCGCTCTTCACGACATCTGTGCCTTACTGGATACCGACGTCGTTCGACGAGTGGATCGTCGGCCGCGCGCAGGGGTTCGATGAGGCCAACGCGAATGGTCAGTTTCAGGGCGCCGTCTCGGCTCTGTCGGCTACCCGGGAGCTCCTCGAGAATTCGGTCCAAGATGCGTCCCAATCATCGAACCGGAGCGGCCTCACATCGACCTATTTCGCGCAATCTTCCACCGTGCTCACGGCCATCGACGCGGCCATCGGGACCGCGGGGTTGACCGTGCGCCCCACGACGGTCTCGACGCAGCTCTTCAGCGAGCCGTTTGGCGCGTGCAGCGCCTGGCAAAGCATCGATGACTCCTCCTCCGGCGCGACCTGCTCCATGCCCGTGCAGCAGTCGAGCTCCGACGGGAGCACGGCGACCTGGCAGATCGCGGTCCGGACGACGGACACGGATCCGTTCTTCAGCGGCAATCCGGTCTCTCTGGTGGTCGTGCCCGGCGGGGGGCTCGAGGTGACCGCGGCCATCAGCCCCACGTTCACCTCCTTCGGTGCCGAGACGAGCGCCAGCTACCTGAATTCGTCGCAAACAGTTGTAGGGCAGCTGGTCTCGCAAACGACGACGGAGCCGCACGTCGTCGTCCGGACGTACTCGGTGACCCTGCCGACGGCCCCGTCCCTGTACGCGTCCTCCGCGGCCGCTTTGGTCGCACCCATCTCCGGCACCGATCAGGCCCAGTACGCCGCGGTGCCGATGACCTACAGCGTCTTTCTGACGCAAACCACGTCCTCCAACGTCAGCGAATACGAGCTTCTTGCGCGACACCTGACACTGTCGACCTCCGGAGGGCAGGAGGCCCTCGACAGCAGCGGCTCGAACAACGCGACGCTGTACTTCCCGGTGGATGGCCAGTACCTGGCGTACGCCGGATCGCTGGGGACCATTGCCGCGCGGGCCTGGACTAGCCTGAGCTACGACCCGTCGAGGCCTGCCTACGACGGCTTCGACCAACCCTCCGACTGGGTGCCACCCACGGATCCGAGTCTGTACGGAGGGACGGCCGGCACGAACGCCGCGAGCTACTACCTGGGCAACGCGCAGACCGCCGCGTCCAACGCCACGATGGCGGTACAGAGCGCGATCTCGGAGCTCCTCGACGAAGAGACCGATACGGCGACCGCAGAAGCCGCGCGCGTCAAGGCGGCCGGCATCGACGCGCTGAACGCGCAGGCCCAATGCGGGACGGTCAATCCGCAGTGCGACACGAGCAGCGTGACGGTCAGCTTCGTCCCAACCGTGAACTGCACCAACTCCAGCGACCAGCTCTGCGCGGGGCTCCAGACGGCCGTGAACCAGCTCGCCCCGCAGAACTTCACCCTCGCGACCGAGGTGTACCAGCATATCAACGACAGCTCGCCGCCCTCTTTTAGCGACTACGCGGGCGGAACCCTGCAGAAAGTCATGCAAGACCAATGGCAGGCGGCGAACGGGCTCCTCTCGACGGTAAAGGCAGCCATTGCGGGCGAAGCGGCGCAGTGGGCGCAGGTCGCCGCGGCGCAGGCGGTCGTCAGCCAGGCGAGCAAGACGGATGCCTTCGATTGCGGCAGCAGCACTTTCAATGAAGCTCTCTATGCCGGTTTTTCGTATGGCGACCAGCAGGGGCAAGCTCCAAATCCGTCGTTCACGAACAACAACTACTACGCGCCAGTGTCGGGAACGTGGAACGGGAGCGGCAGCTGGTCTCCCTCTGCACTCGTCGCGGCCCGGAGCGCCTGCCAGCAGGCCCAGCTGAGCATGTCGGCGCCACAAGCGCAGGCCGCGGCCACCATCGCGAGCGCGTGGTCGTGGCTCGCGGATGAACAGTCGACCTTGCTGGCGGCGACTGCGGCGCTCGTGAGCGCGAGCGGGGAACTGGCGCAGGCCCTCAGCAACACACAGATCGCACAGGCCCAGAACCAACTCGACACCGCGCTCGCGACCGCGAACCTGACGACCGAGTTCGGCACCTACATTCGCTTCCACAGCTACGACGTCTGGCGGGCCCAGGCCCTGCTCGACAGCTCGCGGCAGTTCGCGTCGTCGGCGCGCCACGCGATCGAGGCCCAGTACGTGGTGAACCTCACTTCGCTCACGGCCAACGAAGCCTATGTCGCGTCCCCAAGCACATGGGCCGACGACGTCTATCAATACGACCTGAGCGCCCCGTCCGCGGTCGGCTTGAGCGCTGCGCCGACGATGACCAATGCAATCTACCCGAATCAAGTCGTGGACTACGTCGGCAACCTGAACGACTTCGTCTCGGGCTTCGCGGTGACTCGCCCGACGGCGGTGGCCGACCAGGACGACGAGGTCATCACCTTGCCGGGGCCCAATCAAGTTCTTGCCTCGACCGGGGCCCAGGGCTCGTCCGACGGGGGCGAGGACGCGGAGAGTACCGTTGGGGGCGGGGGNNCGCCGCGGCCGCCCAACAGCTCCTCGACGGTAACACGGGAATGTGGCAGTTCCAGTGCCCCGGCTCGACGACTTGGATCGGGCCCCCCGGGCTCAACTCGGCGACGCCGAATGCCAGCATCTCCACGATATGTGGCGGCGTGACGCCCGCGCTGGCGACGATCTCGTTCAGCCTCGACCCGTGGGGCAGATTGAACGGAGACGTCGCAAATCCGCCGTTTCAGCGCCGAGAAAACGTTCGGTGGGTCTCGCTCGCGGTGAACCTCGTGGGGACCGGAATCCGGAATTGCGCCGTCGCGACCGATACGAGCGAGTGCTACTCCGATTCATTTGTACAATACAATTTGCAACAAGTCGGCACGGCGTGGATCACCGACTACAACGAGCAGTGGAACGCCCTCGGCCAACCGAACGGCTACATAGAGGGCGGAAAGGCGCTCGCGGCCGAGCAGTGGCTCGACCCCGTGAGCAACGGGTTCAACGAACCATACGTCGCCGCGGTGGCGCGCAGCGAGTTCACGGACCGCGCGTTCGGCGGCGAATACCAGCTCGTGCTCGAGCTCACGCCCGATGTGGAGCTCGCAAACCTGGAGCAGGTCCAAATCCTGACGCGATCCACCTACTGGGTGAACGAGCAATAAAGACGTGCCCGACGTGCCCCGAGGAGTAGCGCATGCGACCTGTCCCTGAGCGCGCCTTCTATCGCTTCACGGCCGCGACGACCCTCGTCGCGTTCTTCGGCTCGCTCTTCCCGAGACCGGTGTTCGGCGCCGAGCTGGCTCCCTCGAGCTCGGCGCCGGTGGGGGCGCGGGCGCTATCGGTCGACTCGGATAGCCACGAAACCCGAGAAGTCGTCGACCGGACCGCGTCCGTGGGGACGCCGTCGGTGATCGGAGAAGGCGTGGAAAGGGCGGCGATGGCGCGTGCCACGCCCCTCGACCCGATGATGTCGCGCTCGTTCGCCACGGCGGATCAGGCTGCGGTGACGTCTCCCGGCAACCTTCCCGCTGCCGCGCCGACCACGGAGGCGACTGCGCAGTCGGTGTCATTGCCGCAAGGTGCCGGCACCGTCGTGGGGCTGGGGGAGAGCCTCAACGTCGACTTGGCGACGGGGTCGTTGTCCTTCGTCATCCCGGTCTCGCTTCCACAGGCGCGGGGGGCATCCCAACCGCAGCTCGCGTTCGCGTACAACTCCTCGGTGGGACGGGGGGTCGCGGGTATGGGCTGGTCGTTCGGCGCGCCCGCGATCACGCGGCAGCTCGTCCGGGGATTCCCCTCGTACCAGGATCCCCCGTCGGGAACGGGATGGCAGCCTGGCCAGGACCGCTTCGTGTTCGGCAGCGCGGAGCTCGTCCCATTGTGCGTGGTGAGCGGCGGCGCTTGCAGCGCCGCGCTCTCGGGCGAGGCCATGCCGCCCTGGGCGGAAGGCTGGCAGTACTTCCGACCGAACGTCGAGGGGGGCTTTGTGCGATTCTTCTGGTCTCCCAATCACCAGACGTGGCGTGCCCAGGGCAAGTCGGGGGCCATCATGGAGTTCGGAGCGCCGCTAGTCGGGCCCGGCTCCGCCGCCGACGCCGGCGCGGTCGACGCGGACCCGAACCATCCAGCGCATATCTACGGCTGGAACCTCTCTCGTCAGTTCGACGCGGAGGATGCTTCCGCGCCCGGGAGCGGGTCTCAGCCCGTTAACCTGGTCGTCTATCAGTACCTCACGAGCAACGCGACGTCGTACTTGCAAGACATCTACGACACGCCCCCTGCGACCGGTCCGAGCACGGCCGCGACGNNTCGGGTGGACGTGACGAGCATGCCGTTCTCAGGCTCATCTTCGGCGCGGGAGCTGCTGAAGCGATACGAGCTCACGTACGACTCGACGAGTCACGTCTCGCTCCTTGCATCGGTCACGGTCGAAGGGCGATGCGGCGACTCGGGCAGCACGCAGGTCACGGAGCAAGGGACGGGCCTCCTGCCGTGGCCGACGAACTGCCCGACGCTGCCGTCCATCAATTTGACGTACACGCACGTCACGGACTCCAGCGGCAACGTCATCGCCCCGCCGGCCGGCTTCGGAGGACTGGAGGGCATCGACACCACCGTGACGGCCATCGCCAAGTCGCCGTCGTACTCGTACGGCGATGCGCTCACGACGCCGTACGACATCAACTCCGACGGCCTGCCGGATCTGCTGGTCACTGCGCCCGGTCAATTTACCGGGGGCGCTCACGGCGTCTACCTGAATGGCAGCGGGGGGCAGATCGGCTTCGGAGGCGCGCAACTCATCACGATGGCGCCGAGCACCGATCCCGCCGTGAGCGCAGTGACCACCCTGTCGCTCGAGCTCTCGAACCCCGATGTTGTCCCGATCGACATCGATGGAGAGGGAGTCGTCGATCTGCTTCACATGCCGGTCTCGAACACGTACACGGTGTTCGCGCCCACCGCGTCGGGGGCCGGGTTTCAGTGGGTCGGTCGGTCGATCAACGTTCCGACGGGCGAAGTGCCCGACGTCGATTTCACGCACTGGGGCAACAACGCCCGAGTGATGGACGTGGACGGCGATGGCCTCGTCGACATCGTTCACGTCACGGGCACCGACGTCGAAACGTATTTTGGACTTGGGCGCTACCCCGGAGGCGATGGGCAGTTCGGGCAAGCGCAGTGGACGGGGCCGACGACCGCCACCCTCTCCGCCAGTCCAGCGACCTCCTGCGTCCCGTGGAGCTCGACGCCCGTCCAGTTCAGCGACTCGGATATCGCGATCGCGGACATGAACGGCGACGGACTTCCCGACATCGTGCGCATCCGTCCGGGAGACGTCCGTTACTGGCCCGGACGCGGACAGGGCTTTTGGGGCACGGGCGTTCCCGAGGATTGCGTCGCGGGAACGATGGGCGAAGGTCAGGAAGTCGCGATGTCCCAGAGCCCGGACTTCACGAACGTGGGCCCGTTTCTGCTCGACGACGTCAACGGGGATGGTCTGGCCGACCTCGTCCGTCCCCTCTTCGGCGGCCTGCAGATCTGGTTGAACGTCGACGGCTCCAGCTGGACGCCCAACCCCGACGACATCAACGCGCCCGCTTCTTCGCAGATCACCAACCAGGTACGCCTCGTCGACATCGACGGATCCGGCACCAAGGACGTCGTCTGGGGGATCGCGGGGAAGTACCAGTACATGGACCTGCAGGGCGGGCAACGCCCCTGGCTTCTCAGCTCCTACCAGAACGGCTTCGGCAAGACGACGAACCTGGCGTATCAGTCCTCCGCGCAGGCGATGCTCGGCGCGCAGGCGCAGGGCAACCCCTGGCAGTCGGTCATGCCGATCGTGCTGCCGGTGGTCACGTCCGTGGTCGAGAACGACAACCTGTCGACGGGCGCCCTGGGCACGGGGCGGTACGAGACGGACTACACGTATCGGGACCCCGTCTACGACGGACAGCGGCGCGAGTTCCGCGGGTTCGGCTCTTCGACGACGACCCACGTCGGCGATTCGATGCAGCCGACCGGCATCGAGGTGGACACGACGTTGCTCGGACAATGCGTGCCGAGCAGCTCGGACGGCTACGACGTCTGCGCGCCGAGTGAACGCTGGCGCGACAATCCGCGCGAGCCGCTGAAAGGCCTGCCGCAGACGAGCTCTCTCACGGACGCCACCGGCGTGACGTACACGACGACCCACCACGGATACACGCTCGAGCAGCTTTACGCGGGAGCGGACGGCCGGCCCGTGGAGCTGGCCTTCCCGAACCAGTCCGACGCATGGGTGTTCGAGACATCGCCGTTCACGGCTGGCTCCACGTCGGCGTCGGTCGTGGACGTCACGGATCAAATGCACTCGGGCGCGCAGACCACTTCCACACTGGCGCTCGCGGGGGCTGCATTCGCGCACACGCGGCAACAGCTGACGATCGACACGTTGGGGAACCCGACCGTCAAAGAAGACCTGGGGTGCATCGGCGGGTCGAGCTGCGCGCAAGCCGACGACGTCATCACGATAACGACGAACTTCGCGCGTAGCGCCCAGGACGTCACGGGCTGGATCTTCCGACCCGTCGAGACTTCGACGGTGAGCTCCGCCAACCCCAGCGATGTCCGGCACCACGTCTACGGCACATACAACGCGGCAGGCCATCTGACGCAGGCGACGGCGCAGCTCGTCGGCACGCTCCCCCTCTCTCGATTCCACTCCACCGGCGCCGCCGTGGCTCCGACGCTGCGGACCGCCTCCCAGGACGCCACGATTACGCTCGCGACGTACACGTACGATGAATTCGGAAACGTCGTCGAGACCGTGAGGCCGGACGGCCAATGCCACAGCATCACCCTGGATTCCGCGTATGCGTCACTGCCCGCCACAGAGGTCGTATACGCGGGCTCGATCCAAGGCGCATGCGGCACGATCCAGCTGCAGAGCACGGTCACCTTCGACCGCGGCCTCGAAGCGCCGACCTCCGTACAGGACGCGAACGGCGATCAGCAGCAGGTCGTCTACGACGGATTTGGCCGCCCCATTCGGAGTTACCGGCCAGACCCCTCGACGCCGGGAGCCGTGGGATCGGAACCATCGACAGTCACCGATTACACCCTCCCCAGCGTCTCGAACCCGGTCACCTACTCGATCGTGCACACGAAGACGCAGGACGGGCCAGATGCATCGACCGCGACATACCACGAGACTTGGGACTTCCTCGACGGGCTGGGGCGCAAGCGCCTCGCCATGGAGGAAGCCGATACGTCGGCGGGCGACGGAGGCCCCTACGTCGTAGGCGCCCTCGCGTCTTACGGGGCCCGTGGCTTGGTAACGCGCACCTACCGGCCGGAGTTCGCGAGCACGAGCCCCACGTCGTTCCAAGTGTCCTCGTATGTCCCGGCGACCACGTACGCGCAGCGCCGTTTCGATGCGATGGGTCGTCAGCTGCAGACCTACGGTTTCGACGGCACTCTCGAAGTGCAGTCGGTCTATCACCCGCTCTCGGTGGACAGTTGGGACGCGGAGGATATCGGACCCGGGCCGCTTCAGGGGACCCCGTCGACCCTGACCACGGACGGACACGGTCGGCGTGCTTCGACCATCGAGCGCCTTCACGTCGGCGGATCCATCGAGTCGCACGAGGTCAGGTACACCTACCTGGCGACGGGTGAGGTCTCCACGATCACCCGCGTGCGCGACGGCGCGTCGAACCCGCCGGTCGTGCGCTGGATGCGTTACGACTCGCTGGGTCGTCTCGTCCTCAACGTGGATCCCGACGCGAGTCAGGGGTTCAACGCCAGCCCGACGACCGACCCGTCGACCATCAAAGCCTGGAGATACGCGTACGACGATAGCGGGAACATGGTCGGAACGAGCGACGCGCGCGGGTGCGGCGAGAACCTCTACTACGACGGCGCGGGGCGCCTCTACGCCGAGGACTACTCGCCCTGCTTGCCGACCCAGGCCGCGTACTCGGCTCCGGACTTCACGGCCAACACCGGGATCGAAGTCCTCAACGTGTACGATGCGCCCGACTCGGGGAGCAGCTCCATCGTCGACGCCAACGGAAATACGTTTTCGCTACCTTCCGGGGTTTACCAGGGCCGGCTCGCCGCCACGTACGACCGCGGACGCCACGCCGTGTACGCCTACGACCACAGGGGCCGTTTGACGGGGCTGGCCGAGAGCCTCGCCGCGCCGGGCGTCCCTTCGGACACCCTCTCCGAGCGCTACACCAGCCGCTGGTACACGAGGTCCGCAAGTTTCGATGCGGCCGACAGGCCGGTCGTCGAGTCCACGGGGGCTACGGTTACGGAGCTGATGGGGGCCGGAAGCCAGAGCGCCGTGACGAGCACGTACTCGTCTCGGGGCGTCCTCCGGAGCGTCGGCAGCTCGTACGGCGTGCTCGTCGCGAGCATGACCCGCTCGGCCGAAGGGTTGCCCCTGGACACCGTCCTCGGTGACGCGGCGGGGACGACGCGGGCCCTCTCGTACGACCAGAGGATGCGGGTGAGCCGCTCAATGACTTACCGCGGGACGCCCAGTCTCTGGAGCAGCCCCCCCGCCAGCTACACCCCAGCCACCACGAAGCCCCCATCGACGCTCCAGCTGCTGCTCGAGGACGTCGATTTGTCCTACGACAAGGCCAACAACGTGACGGCCATCACGGACTGGCGGCTGGCGAGCGAGTGGCCGTCCGGGGCCGCGCCCGTCACCCGCACGATGACGTACGACGACCTCTACAGGGTCACCTCGGTCGCCTATCAGTATCCCTCCGGGAAAGACCCGTGGACGTCCCCGTTTGCCGCAGAGAATTCCAACTCGGCGCTTCCGCAACCCGTACCGCAGGTCTCGTTCGCCTCGCGGACTCTGTCGGAGAGCTTCTCCTACGACTGGCTCGGCAACATCACGACGAACGACGACGACGCGCATGGCTTCTACGACAGGTCGATCGGCGGCGTCGTCAGCGGGACCGCTTCGGCCGGGCCTTACCAGCTGAAGTCGGCATCGAACAAATCCTATGGCGGATCGAGGACCGGATCGCTGACCACCGCGTACGACGCGGCAGGCAACCTCACCGGCATGGTGGTCCAGCGCAAGGGGTCTTGCATCCCGTCGGATGCCCTCTGCTCCCAGCAGTACTCCTACGAATGGGACGAAATCGACCAGCTCGCGATCGCGAGCCGCTGGGACATCGCCAGCACCAAGCTTCCGTCTCCCACCGAGCCGCCGACGACCAACCCCGCGATCGAGCTCGAGTACGCCTACACCGCCAGCGGAGAGCGCGTGCGGAAGACGGCTGTGACCGCGTCGAGCGAATCGCACGACCTGTACATCTTCTCCGCGCTCGAGCTCCGCGAGGCGACGTACACGGGCGGTGACTACTCGCTCACGTCCTCGACGGAGGCCGTATACCTCGGGGCCGCCGGCTCCCGGCTGGCGCGGGTGGTCTACAACCCGGCCGACCCTTCCATCAACGGGGGCAGTCAACACGTTTTCTTCGAGCTCGGCGACTATCTCGGGTCCGCGTCCATCGTCATCGATCACGATACGGGCGAGCTCGTCGAGCGCGCGACCTACGCGGCGTACGGCAACGAGGAGAGCGATTACCGGCCTGCCCGGTGGCAAAGCTACCGCGATCTCTATCGGTATACGGGCCAAGAAGACGACATCGCGGTCGGCCTGACATACTGCGGCTCTCGATACTTTTCTCCCAACCTCGCGCGCTGGATCAGCGCCGATCCGTTGACCATCCATGGCGCGGGGTCGGATCTCAACGCATACGCCTACGTTCACGGTCGCCCGTTCTCGGCGACGGATCCGCACGGGCAGTTCGCGTTCCTGGTGTTTATCGCCGCAGCCGTGATCGGCGCCATCGTGGGGTTTTCGGTCAGCGTGGTCAGCCAGGGAATCGCGCACGGGTTCACTCACATCGACTGGGCGCAGGCCGGGGTAGCCGCGGCGGCTGGAGCGGTGGCCGGTCTCGTGGCGTGCGGCGTGGGCGCGCTCATCGCACCGCTCTTCGGCACCGCCCTCTCAGCCGGGGGGGCGTTCGCTTCGAGCGCAGCGCAGGGCGCCATCGCAGGTGGGGCGGCCGGGGCGGCAAGTTACGGGACGACCTTCGTCGGCGATACGATCCTGAGCCGGCACGACGACCAGGTGGCCAAGCCTGGCTTCGGCCTGGGCGGCTTCCTCGCGCAGGTCGGGCTCGGCGCGCTCGCTGGCGCTGTCAGCGGGCTTGTTACGACAGCGTTCCGGTCTGCGTGGTACAACGCCAATATGCCGGCCCAAGGTGACACGATGGATCCCGATCAGGACCCGTCCCTTCAGGGGAGCAAAGGCTTCAACAAGTTCGCCACACTCGCCGAGGCGCAACAGGTTGTGGGCGGCGAACTTCACGATGCCTCGATGTTCACTGGGCGCGAGTTTGGGGCCTATATCATGCAGAATCCCGACGGCACCTTTTCTATGGACTTCATTCGCGGGGGCAGCGGCTATGTCCCCGGGGGAGCGACTCCTAGCGTTTGGTGCAATCCATCAGACGAGGTGATGGGAGAGGATTTTATACATTCTCATCCGTATAGTGCTGCCGCGGGCATGAAGGACGCGACCCTTGGAGAGGCTGCGAGTTACAATAACTATGATGAAGCCACACAAAGGGTCTTCGGCGATGTGAATAACATTGAGGCCAGGCTCCAGGTTGATCCGAAAGCAGAAATGGACTGGGTTGGGCCGAGCGGCACCATTCGAGGGATATGGCAGGGTTCGCCCGTGAATAGTTTCGGACCCCCTGGAGCGGAGGGCGCCATGGGTGTCGTTACCCAAGCGGGGGCAATTACCCATGCGGCACTGCTTTGGCAGGGCGCAATGATGGCCCTGCCTGGGGCGGTACCGTTCCTCAACTTCAAGCTTTAGAGCACCACCGCGGTCGTCCGAGCCTACGCTGGGGACATGGACGTCGAGCTGGCGAGGGGGGCGCGGCGGTCGGTGCTCGGCGTGGCCATTGTGGCACTCCTCGACGCAAGCTGCGCGGCTCCCACTTGCCGCGTCCCCGGCGCGACGCCATGCTGCGCAAACGTGGACGAATGCATCGCCACTGTGGCGGACCCTCACGCCTCGTGGGAGTCGCTCGAAGTGGCCGTCGACGTGATCTCCCGCGGGAGCAAGAGCCGAGCGGAGCTCGACCGATTGCGGGCACTCCTCGAGCAGGAGCTGCACGCAACGCCTCTCGCGCGGCCGCCCGACACCGTCGCCGGCGAGGCCGAGCCCTCCCGATGCCTACCCGGCAACGACTTTCGTCGGGCGCCGCGCGCGGTCTTCCTGATCGCGGCCATCGAGAGCTTTGTCCAAGAAGCTTCGCCGGCACAGGCCGAGCTTCGCGAGGCGTACCACTCCGCGGACGCCTACGTCTCGAACGCAGCGACGTGGCCGCTCGCGCGGCTCGTGGACGACGAGGTGCTCCCGCGTATCATCGATGACGCAGCTTCGCGCATTCCCCTCTGCGTCGACCTAGATCTTTATTGGCTCCGAGCCTACGGCCCACGCGCCAGGGCGGCGCTGCCGGTGTTGACTCAGTTGCTCCGGGACACACGAATGCCGGGGTTGCCGGCCGTGCTCGCCGCTATCGGCGACCCTGCCGCCATCGAGCCGCTCGGGCAGGCTCTTGACCATGAAGACTGCTTCTTCCGCGCTCAGCTGCTCGAGGCGTTGGCCTCGTTCGGCCCGGCCGCAGGCGCGCAGCGGCCTGCCGTCGAGTTGCTGACCCACAACTGGTCCCCCAACGTCCGGGCGAGCGCCAACGAGGCGCTCCGCGCGATCGCGGGCGTGCAACCGCCTCCTTACTCGCCGCCGACCGCGCGACTGACCCCTGCGAACGACGGCTTTCGCCTGACGCTCCAGGGCGAGACCATATCCCTCTCCAAAGCGTTCGAGTGGCCGCGGCCCGAAGGCCACTGCGATCCAATCTCGAAGAGCGTCGGGGCGGACCACGCCGTGGATGTGCAGGGCACATGCGTTCTGGTGCGCGACGGAGTTGGGAGAAACTCCTTGTTCGTGGCGGAGCGCGACGGACGCACGACGCCGCTCAGCAAGGCGCAAGTGGCCGCGGTTCGCGTCGTGCATGGCCGCATCTTCGCCATCGCCGCCGGGCAGATCCTGCAGCTCGAATCGCCGACCGACGGACCGTGGTCGGCCACCTCGGTGGCGTCACTCCCGGGACGACCCATCGCACTCGGGTCGGACCAGGCCGGGAACCTCGTCGTCGTGGTCCGCGGTTCGGATGACCTTTCGCGGGACGAGCGCGGGTGGCGGGTGCGCAGGGGTGCCTCGACGACTCCGGATTCCGAGCAACCGCTGTTCGCGCTTCGATTGAACGACGTGACCGGGCAGCTGCAAGGCGCGCAGGTTGCCGAATGATGTTCCGGCCTTCGAGGAGCAGGTGTATGGCGAAAAGCATGGACGGTTTGTACGCGGGCGCACGCCATCGCTCGCTGGCCGTGGCCGCCGCGTTCCTCCTCGGCTGCTCGGGGGCCTCTCCCTCTTCGCTCTGCGGCGGAGGTTCGTGTTCCGCGGACGGGAGCACGACGTCAGGGGCGGATTCGAGCGCTTCCCCACCGGGATCCTCGCCAGACGGTTCGTCAGCCGACGGGGTCCCGCCGAGCGACGGCCTCGATGCATGGGTGCCTTCCCACGACGGGGCCGCTTCAGACTCCGCGCTCGACTCTCCGGGAACGAGCCCCGACGCGGCGACAGACGACCCATGCCCCACGGTCTCGCCCTCCTTGGGGGCCGGACATGTCATCAATTGCTCGTCCACGTGCGGAGCTCGCAGCGACCTCTGCTCCATGGGGCTCACTTGCCCCTCGAACGGGTACTCCGTCTCGGCGAGCGAGCTACCGCTGGTGGTGCGAACCCCTGACCATCCCGCGGTCACGGAGTCGTGCGCCGCGTGCGGGGGTTCCGCATTCGCGCTCGTCTTCAACGTTCTCGCGTCCGCGGGGGTAAAGGTCACGGTCGGAGAGCCGTGGTCGATCGTCGACGACTCGGCGTGCAAGAGCTCTTGCCTCCTGGTGGTGGAGCCGACGCTGATCAAGATTGCGACCACGGACACGGCCGCTCCAGCGCGCAACGTCGTATTCGAGGCGGCCGGCGCTGGCGACGGCGGATGTCTCTGAAGCGGACCGGCGTACTGGCAGCGGTGCTGTTCGCCGCGGCCTCCGCGAGCGCCTGCTCCACCGCGCCCGATAGCGGCGGGCCGACCAACATTGCCGACGCGAATGTCACCTCGGAAGCGGCAGGGTCGATCGCACCCCGGCCCGACGCCCAGTCCACGCCCACCGGCAGCACCGGCCACCCCTGCACCTCCAAGAGCGACTGCGCTTCCCCCGACAACGACACCTGCAGCAACAGCTACACGCTCGCAACTCCCATCGCCGGCATCACCGGCTCGGTGCTGCCTGCGCCTCTCTGCCTGCCGGCCCCCACCGGCGACGACTGCGATCCCGCCCCCCCATTGGATCCCCACGGCAACCTCCCCCATTTCTGCGACGGGCCCGACG
>PLIR01000048.1 GCA_003139415.1 Myxococcales bacterium
CGACTTGCTCGAGCTCTTCACCAGCATCAACGAGCGCTACTTCGGCGGCACGATCCATGCGCTCATCACATGGGGCAAACGGCCCACGGTCCCGAGCAAGCACCGCCGCACCATCAAGCTGGGAAGCTACAGCGCCGTCGATCGTTTGATCCGCGTGCACCCCGCGCTCGACCACCCCTGGGTGCCCCGGTACTTCGTGGCCTACGTCGTCTATCACGAGATGTTGCACCACGTGATCCCGGGGAGCCGTGGGCTCGGGCGCGTCAATCTCCACCCGCCGGAGTTCAAGGAACGTGAAAGACAGTTCCGATACTTCGAGCGCGCGATGGAATGGGAGACTCGTCACGTCGGACGCCTGCTCCGGGCCTGACGGTCGGTCTGCCCGGCGGCTGCGACCGCGCGGCCCACGACCCGCGCTGTCCGGGGCGTTGGCGTCGGTCATGCTCGCCGTCATTGTCTTCGCGCTGTCGTGCGCGCCGCCGAAGAGGGGCCTGAGCTCGCCGGGCTTCGAGAGCGTCGCTGCCCCTCCGCAGCGGGACCGCGCGGCCGAGGAGCGCGCCTTGGCCGAACGACGCGTCGTCGAGGCAGCGCATGCACCAGCGGCCGCGCACCGGGTGGCCACGATTGCGGGCCGCGCCGTCGGGCCCATGGCCGCCCGGTCCGGTTCGTTCGGCGTGGTCGTGTGGATCGTGGCGGCGGCAACAGGGACGGGTCGCGTGCTCCGCGCGGTCCCGACGACGTCCGATGGGGCGCCCGCGGCCGAGCCCCGCGACCTGGCCCCCGTCTCTCAAGAGGCTACGTCGCTGGTCGTCCGGCCGGCGGGGCAGACGGGCGGTTGGCTCGTTGCGTGGACTTCGCTGCTCGATCGCGGCGAGTCGCTCTCCGCCGTTGTCCTTGCTCCCGACGCGAGCGCCCGCGGCGAACCGGTCGACCTCGAGCGGACCATGGACCACATCCGATGGGTCGACTGTGTCCCCACGGCGCACGGCGCGATTGTCGTGTGGGCGGCGGAGACGTCGAACGGCGACGCGGACATCCTGAGCGTCGCCATCGACACAAAAGGAAAGGCGCGTGGGATGCCCGTCCGGGTCGCTCGCGGCGTCGACCGCTGGCAGGCCGTGCCGGCGGGCGACGGTGCGGCGCTCGCGCTCGTCGCGGCGCACCCTCCCTCGAACGACGATGCCCGTAAGACGAGCCGGCTCACCTGGCTCCGCCTCGACGCCGACGGGCGCACGGCAGGCGACGCCGTCGTCATCGATTCGAAGACCGTCGTCGGCGGCGACGTCGATGTCGTGGGCATCCAGGGAGCCTGGATCCTCGCGTGGGACGACCGAAGCGCGGAAGACGTCCAGGTGATGCTGGCCGCGATCGACTCGGCGGGGCACGTTCGTGGGCCATCGCGCGCCCTCAACAGTGTCGGCGGCTCCTCGCTCGTCGGGCTCGCGGCGATCGACAACGGCGCCGCCCTCGTGTGGGAGTCGCCACGTACCCGCCCCCGGCCGACGCGCACACTGAACCTGGCCAACATCACGCTCGACCCGTCGCCGGAGGCCCGCACGGCGACGTCCTTCGACGTCGCGTCGGAGTTGGCGCCAGAATTTGCCGGCGCCGGCTCCGGGTATGCCCTGATGGCCTCGACGCGAACGTGCTTGAGCGACTCGGCAGCACCGGGATGTCCAGGGACGGTGGGCCCCACCTTCCTCAAATTCGACTCCCGGCTCGGCCTCGCTCAGGTCGAGCCGATCCTCGTACCGGGTGCCGACCGCACCCCGACGGCGCCGCCTTCGCTCGCTTGGAGCCTGCGATGCGGAGCCGGCCCATGCACGGCCCTCGAGGCGTCACGCGGATTGCCCACGGAGGTGTTTGCCGTGGACTTCGCCGAGCGAAAATCGCCCTACGTGACGCCGCCGGCCCCCGTCCACGCCGAGGGCGCCCCTCGCGTCACCGCCGTGGAGACCGTGGCGTCGGGCCGCCCCTTCGAGGATCTCGCGGTCGACCGGCTCGGGGACTCCATCCTCGTCGCGACCCTGATCCCTGCCGGCGCTTCGTCCGGCGGGGCCGAGGGCGCCCGATCGCGCGACGCGGTCATCACGCTTCGCACGCTCGACCGCGACGGCCGCCCGCAAGGGGTTCCCAGCACGCTCACGTCGCGGGCGATCGCGGCAGGCGGGGTGGCCATCGCCGCCGGCCCGACACCGGAAGACGGTGCCGCGGTTGCGTGGGTCGGCCTCGACGCCCACGACCCGCAGGTCCACCTCGCCCACCTCGACCGCCGCGGGCGCCGCAACAACGAAGTCCAGCTCACCACCGCCAAGGGCGACGCGAGCAGCGTGGCCATCGCATGGGCCGACGACGGGTGGCTCGTCGCGTGGGTGGACGCGCGCGACGGCAACGGCGAGGTGTACGCCACTCGGGTCGACCGCGACTTGGCCCGCGTCTCCCGCGAGGAACGCATCACGAACGCCCCCGGGGACGCGAGCGACGTCTCCCTCGCGCGCAGCGGCGACGCCGCGTGGGTCGCATGGAGCGATCCGCGCGACAATCCGCGGGACGAGGTCTCGGACATCTACGTGGCCGCGATTCGCACGCGGGACGCCAAGCGCGTCGGCGACGAGGCGCGCGTTCTCGAGACGGCAACGAACTCCCGGTCCCCACAGCTCGCGGCGCTCGACGGCGGCGAGGGGGCGGTTCTCGCCTGGATCGAAGAAGCGCCGGCGGACCTCGAGGGGCCCGGCGCCGCGTTCGTCGCGCGGATCGACCGGGTCGCGCACGTCGTCGGCACGCCCACCGAGCTTCCCATGGTGAGCGCTGGCCGGCCCACGACGGTCGCCCTGGCCCGGCCCGCCCGCGGTGCCGGGGCGCTGCGTGCCGTCGTGGCCCGGTCGACGGCCGACAGCGTCCAGATCGACGCCGTGCTCGTCGGGATCGACGGCGCGCCGGCCAGCCGCCCCTACCCGCTCGTCGACCTCGACGCCCCCCCGACCTTCGAGGTCGCCCTCGCCTTCCCCCGGGACGACGTCTACTTCATCGATATCGGCGACTCGCCAGCGGACCACCGGGTGCGCCGGGCGGGGGTCTCTTGGCGTTAGTTAACGGGATACCCGGTTCACC
>PLIR01000019.1 GCA_003139415.1 Myxococcales bacterium
CGGTAGTAGAGGTCTTCTCGGAAATGCCCGGCCGCGATCTCCGCGCGCAGATCGCGGTTGGTCGCGGCGATGACACGGACGTCGACCTGCCTCGTGCTGTCGTCGCCGACCCGCTCGTATTGTTGCTCTTGCAGGACGCGAAGGAGCTTGGGCTGCATGTCGATTGGGAGGTCGCTCACCTCGTCGAGGAAGATCGTGCCCTTGTGCGCCAATTGAAAGCGTCCCGGCCGGTCCCGGACCGCGCCGCTGAAGGCTCCCCGGACGTGGCCGAAGAACTCGCTCTCGAACATCTCGCGCGGGATCGCGCTGGAGTTCACCCGAATGAGCGGCCCGTCGCGCCGCCGACTGCGCTCGTGGATCTCGCGGGCAAAGAGCTCCTTGCCCGTTCCGGACTCGCCGAGCAAGAGCACGGTGGCATCGGTTGGCGCGACGAGCACGACCTGATCGAGGATGTCTTTGAGTACGCCGCTATCACCGACGATGCCGCCGAACGTACGCGCGATGTCGGCCTCTTCTCGGAGTTCCCGTACATGGAGAAAGAGATTCTCGTGCTCTCGTTGTTCGAGCTCGCGATGTTCGAGGGTCGCCTCGGCCCGCCGGCGCGCCAGTTGCAGGCGATCCATGCGGAGCCAGACTTGCATCTGATTGGCGGCCGCCGTGATGATCATCGAGTCGACGTCCGTCGGAAACTCTGCGCGATGCGAGGCGATGACCACGTCTCCGGCCTTTGCCATTCCCAGTCGCAAGACGAGAATGCGAAGACTCCCCGAGCCGATCGGGTTCGCGATGGTCGCCGGTCCGACGTTGCTTAGGTAAGGCGCGAACGCATCGGCGATCCGACGCGTGTGATCGAGATCGAGCGAATCGCGGTTGGCACCGGTGCGTGCCGCTTCGATCGTACGCTTGCCGCGCGGGTCGGCGACCCGCGCGTAGGCGAAGTCCAGGCGCAACCCTGCGACGAGCACGTCCAGAAAGCTGTCCACGACGCCCGCGATGGGTCGGGCCGCCCAGAGGGACGGCAACGCACTCAGCGCGACCAGGTCACGCATGTACGCTCGCAGAGAGCGGGCGTCTTCGTCGCGCTCACATGTACTCATGTGATCGATTACACTTCGGGCGACGGTGAAGCGCCGAGGCCAAGCTCTTGAAAACCCACGACGATTATCGCTTCAGGACAGGCATCGTTACGGTTTTGCACGGGGGGGCTCAGGTACCACGGCCGATCGCGCCGCGCTGCATCAATATTTCGATGTTTTCGTCGTATGGCAAGCAAGCTATGGCGGCGCCGCCGAGGGGACGCCGCAGTATGGGAGACAAAATAAGCGCGAGCGCGCGGCAGTCGACCGTGCGCTCGCGGACCGAAGAAGCGAAGGGCGGCGTTACACGCCCGTTCGGTCGAACGGGGTGATCACGGGGCCCGACGGGCCGCCGGGATCTCTCCCGTACGGCGGAGGGATTACGATCGTGACTTTCGTACCGTGCCCAGGCGCCGATTCGAACTGAAGAGTTCCGTCCAGTTTCTGGATCGCAGCATTGGCGAGCGGGACGCCGATCCCCCACCCTCCGGGCCGGAACGTTCGAAACGCTTCGCCGAGCCCATCGAGGATCTCCTTCGACATCCCGTCGCCCGAGTCCTGGATTGTCCAGACATGCCCGCCAGCCGAGTCGACAGCGGTATCGACGACGACGGTCCGTCCTTTCGGCGTCGCCTCGAGAGCGTTGGCAATGAGATTGAGCAACCCCTCCCGTAGCTCCCTCTCGACCGCGAGGAGACGACCGCCGCGGGACCGAACGAGCAGAGATACCTGGGCTGCGTCGGCGCGGTCCCGTAGAGCGTCGAAGACGTCGGCGAAGAGACGGTCTATCTCGATGTCGCGCACCCCCCCACTGTCCTCACCGCCGCCTTTGACGTCTTCCCGCACGGCCTCGGACAGGCGAGCGGCCGCGGCCCGCAGTCGCTCGATGCGCCTGACGCTCTCTGGAGAGAGCTCCGGCGCGACGAGCGAGGCCACCGCGAGAATGGTCGAAAGGCAGTTTCGCTGTGCGTGAGCTCGGGCTGCCTGAGCCGAGACCGGCGCCGCTTGCGGCATCGCCGCCATGGCGCTCACGACCGACCCTCACTCTTCGACGGGGAGGCACTCGGCTTCGTACTTTGCCTGGTGATCCGTAGGTTGCTCATAGTCATCACGGGTCTCCTCGCTGGAGCCGCACGTTGCGGCACAACAAGGGTCGAAGCACCGTGCGTGCCCGCAACGAATCCGGGGCAAAGTAGGGCCGAACGCGAACGCATACGCGTGCCCATGAATACCGAAATCTCGCGGCGCACCGGCGGGTCAGTGAAGAGGTGGCGGAGTCTCGAGCTGTAAAACGCCTTGCTTTCGCCGCCCAGCTCGACACGGCCGTTTCATCGGTCACCCGCTTGGCTCGCACGAGGTGCCGTGTCCGCTCACCCGTCGGTGAAATCGATCTGCACGTGCGTGCCATCGCAGTACGGCTTGTTCTTGGAGTGGCCGCAGCGGCAGAGCGCAGTCTTCGTCACGCGGTTCACGGTGTGGCCCGTGCCGCTGACGATCTCCAGGTTGCCGTGCACCATGAGCGGCCCGTCCTTTGCGGGCACGACTTTGAGCTTGCCGCTGCGGCCGGCGAGGGGCTTCGAGTCGGCCGTCGCCGGCTCGCCAGTGGCGAGGAACCCGGTGACATGGCTCGCGTCGCAGAAGGGTTTCGACTTCGACTTGCCGCATCGGCACAAAGTGGCCCGGAACCTCGGTGCCTCTCCCTCGATCTCGAGATCGGCGTGGAACGCGATGGGGCCGTCTTGCCGGATGCGGGCGACGTTCACCATCGGCGGCCCCTCCTCTTTGCCACCGTCGAGACGCTCGTAGGTGATGGCACCGGACGGACAGCTTTGGGCGAGCGCGGCGATTTCTTCCGATGTCGCCTGGTCGGGATGAATCCATTCGCCCTCGACGTCGGGCACGAACACGTCCGGACGCGACAGCACGCACTGACGCGAGTGGATGCACCTTCGCCCCTCGAACACGACGACGAGACTCTTGCCTCTGACCTTTTCGATTCCGCTCATGGACGAAGCTCTCGCGCCGTGGCGATCCCGCAGGCGTCCCGCGCGTCGGCCATCACCTCTCGCGCCACGGAGCGTGCGCGCCTCGCCCCGTGGGCGAGCACGCCCTCGACGAACGCTTCGTCTGCTGCGATCGCGCGCCTCTTCTCGCGGACGGGCCCGAATGCCTCGTTGTAGGCCTCGTGCAACCGCTTCTTCAGCTCGCCGTAGCCCACCCCGCCCCTCGCGTACACCGGCTCGAACTCGGCCGCCTTCGCCGGCGCGAGCAACCGATAGAGCGTCATCAACGTGTCGTTCGGATCCTTCGGATCATCGACGCCCTTGCTGTCGGTCTTGATCGACGCAAAGTACGACTTCCAGGCCTGCTTGTCGGTCATGTCGTCGGGCAAGAAGATCGGGATCGTGTTCTCGTAGCTCTTGCTCATCTTCTCGCCGTCGATCCCGGGGACCTTGGCCCCGGTGGAGAAGCGCCACTCGGGCCGCACGAATACGTCGCGCGCGAACGCGGCGTTGAAGCTCGCGGCCATGTCTTGCGCCATTTCGACGTGCTGCTGCTGGTCTTTTCCGACGGGCACGATCGTGCTCCGACAGATGAGGATGTCGGCCGCCATGAGCACGGGGTAGTTGAAGAGCCCCATCGAAGCCTCGAGCCCTTTGGCGATCTTGTCTTTGTAGCTCGTGGCGCGCTCGAGCAGCCCTTTGCCGACCACGCACGAGAGGAGCCACATGAGCTCCGTCACTTCGGGGACGTCGCTCTGACGATAAAAGGTCGCCTTCTCCGGATCGAGTCCGAGCGCGAGGTAGTCGACCGCGACGTCGCGCGTGAGCGCGCGGAGGCGCGCAGCGTCGTGCAGGCTGGTGAGCGAGTGGTAGTTCGCGATGAAGTAGAAGGCGCGATCGGCGCCTCCCGCCGTCTCCTGGAGCTCGACGTACTGCTGGATCGCACCGAAGTAGTTGCCGAGGTGCAGCGTGCCGCTCGGCTGAATTCCGGACAAGATGCGCATGGAAGGAGTGCCCCCGAACCTAGCACGCGGCCCTCGGGGCGGGCGGGCGCGGCGGGGCCCTCATCGTCCCCTCGCGTCGTCGCCGCGCAGCACCATGCAGGTGCTGTAGACCCGCGCCACCAGGCTCCCGCTGTCGTCCGTCACGTCGCATTCGAGCAAGCCGAGGGACCGCGTGCGCTTGACGGGCACCGCGGTCGCGCGCAGCCGCGCCTTCCACACGGGCTTGAGAAACTTCACGGTGAGATCCAGAGAGGTGAACGACTCGTCGTCTTCGAGGGTGGACGCCATGGCCATGCCGAGCGCGGCATCGGCCAGGTCGCACAGGATGCCGCCGTGGAGCGTCCCCATGGGGTTGGCGTGCTGGGGCCCCGCGCTCAGCTCGACGACGGCGTGACCCAGGTCCACCGCGATGAGCTCGAACCCGACGAGCTTCGCGATCGGCGGAGGCTCGACCTCGCCTCGGAGGAGGGCCCTCAACTGATCGAGGTGCTTCGTCGTCTTCGGGCCCTTCAGCTGTCGCGTCTTGCTCATGACCGTCCTTCCTTCGCGGCTCCGACGGCGAGGGTTCGCCCCGCGGCTTGCCAACGTATGATGTTCATCATATGATGAAGGTAATCTCGCCCGTCAAGTGGGCCTACGGAACTCGCGCCATCATGAACGCCAAGGCCGAACAGAGGGTGAAGTCGCACGAGACGATCCTCGAATCGGCCGCGCGCCTCATACGCAAGCGGGGGATCTCCGGCGCACGGGTCGCAGACGTCATGAAGGGGGCCGGCCTGACGGTGGGCGGGTTCTATGCGCATTTCGGGTCGAAGGAGGGCCTCGTCGACGAAGCGCTTCGCCGCACCGGCGACGAGCTTCGAGCGCGCCTCTTCTCGCGCCTCGACGAGAAGCCCGAGGCGGATCGCGCCGAGGTCGTGCTCAAGAGGTACCTCTCGGCGGCCCACCGCGACGCGCAGACCTTGGGCTGCCCGCTGCCCGCCGTCGTCGGCGAGATCGGCACGACGGCGGGCGAGCACCGAGCGGTGCTGGCGGAGCAAGTCGAGGCGCTGGGCGCGAGCCTGGCCGACTATCTCCCGAAGGGAAACGGAACGCCTCGTCGCACCCTCGCGCTGGGGCTGGTCGCGTTGATGTACGGCGGACTGAGCCTCGCTCGCGCGCTCCGGGGAACAGAGCTGTCGGATGAAGTCATTCGCGCATGTCGAACGCTCGGCGCTGCGGCGGCACGGGGCATGGCGAAGACGTGAAAACGTAACCAGGCGAGGGGCCATGGGCGCCTCGCGGCGAATGCCCAACGGATGCCCAAAGCGGGCCCTTTCCCTGTGAGCTATCTGTCGCTTCCTAATGGGAGCGAATCGAAGCGTGCAGGTGCTGTTTCTGTCGTGTTTCGGGGCGCTGCTCCTCGTCCCAGTCGGGGCCTGCTCGTCGTCGGCGTCCGGCGATGCGACGGCGGACGCGGGAGAGGCTGGCGCGGCCGAGGAGCTCGACATCGACGAGGGGACGTTCACGGTGCCGGCGGGCCAAGAGGTCGTGTACTGCGTTCGCATTCCGATGCCCGCGGCGTTCCAGGGGCGCGAGCTCGCGCTCACGAGCTGGACGTCGACCGTCTCGCCGCTCACCCACCACTACTTCATGTTCTACGACACGGCCTCGACGAGCGGGACGGCGCCCGTCCCCTGCGAGGGCGACAGCCCGCTCGTGCCCGCGAGCAGCGCAGGTTTGAATCTCTTCAGCATGGGGCAGATCCTGCTGGTCGCCGGCGTGGGGGCAGACTCGTTCGCCGGCAACCCGGACTACGGAATGGTCCTTCAGACCAACGGGTCGTTCGTCACCAACCACCACGTCATCAACGCGTCGTCGGAGGAGGTGACCGAGACCGCTCACTTCAAGATGATGGTCAAGAGCGCGAGCGACGTGCTCTACCCAACGCGCGCGCTCAGCTGCCAGACGACCGATATCTCCCTGCCCCCGAACCAGCCGACGGACGTCACCGCGACGTGCATCGCCCCCTTCGATCTCGACATCGTGACGATGTCCTCGCACGCCCACCAGGACCTGAAGTCGTTTGACCAGTATCTATACGACGGCCAGACGACGCAGCCGGACGCCCTCTACACGAGCACGGTGTGGAACACGCCCGTTGTCTTGCAGCTCCCCACGCCGCTGTCGCTCAAGGCCGGTCAGGGCATCACTTTCACGTGCCATTACGTGAACGCGACAGACTCCACGATCGGATTCGGCCTGTCGGCGTCGACGGAGATGTGCGCCGCGATGAACCAGTATGCGTACCCCACCGGCATGACGCACCAGATTCCGCCGATGCTCGGCACCACGATCGTCTCGAATGGCACCCCGGAGACGGCGTCGAACACCGCCAACTCGCTAATACCCCTGTTCTGAGCGAGGCTCCTGCTCTACTTCCCTCGCCCCGGGCCCGGGCGAACCACCCACTCGAACGAGCCCGCGCGCTCGATCTCCGATGCGAAGTCCTGCAGCCGCGCGAGCGCGCTCAAACGCGGAATGACCAGCACCTCGTCGGCGTCGAGTGCGATGGGCAGCTCCCATTGCGCGCGCGCGGCGCCGAGTGCCTCGAGCCAAGGCCGCTGTGGCGCATCCGAGGCGAGGTCTGCGAGCGCCCTGCGGGCCTGCTGACGGAGTGAATCGAGCTCCGTCTCGTCGAGGGTACCCCGCGTGGCGCCGAAGACCATCGCGAGGGTGCTCGAGGGCCGCGGCTGCGCCTCTCGTAGGGCGCGGAGCAGCGAAGAGCGCGAGTTCGCGGCGACGCGGAGCGCCGCGGCGTTGGCCAAGGCCCACGCGAGTCCGCGCCCACGCCGGGCGATCGCGTCCGCGGGCTCGTCAGCCGGCACGAAGAGCGGCACACACCGGGAGACCGCCGCGTCGCACACGGGCCCGAGCTTCACCGAGATCCCCGGAGCCGCCCACGGGGAGCCGAGGACGTTCGCGGCCGCAGTGAGCGCGGGAAGGTCCGGCAGCGCGTGGCGCAACGAGTCGGGCGCCGTGGCATCGTCCGCAAGATCGAACAGCTCGGGCGCAGCCCGGCGCAGTCCCGTATCGGTCGATTCGATGAGGTGCTCGCGCAGGCGCGGAAGCTCCACGGGCGGCAGGCCGCCCAGCGCCAACGAGATGGACTCTGGAGCCATGGCGCCCCGTATTCGGCTCACCCCCTCCCGCTGCGCGATGGAGAGGAACGGACCCCGGCGCTCCGCCTCCTTGGGGCGCGTCGAGCAGGCGGCCAGTCCGAGCAGACTCCCGAGCCCCAGCCCACAGGCCCACGCCGCAGCGCCGAGGCGACGACTCACTGCCGGGTGGCGGAGTACTCGGCCCAACCCTGCGCCACGCCGCTCACGGTGTTGGCCCCGTCGTAGGTGAACGCGATGCCTGGCAGCGGCGAGCCGGTGAGCTCACCGTTCGTCGGTCCACCCGGACAGGTCGTGATCGTGTTCCCGGCGAAGTCGAGCTCACACGGATACGTACCACCGCTCATCCACGTATTTTGCCACGTGCCGCCGAAGTCGCCCAAGCTCGACGCGGCCGACGTCATCTTTTTCGTGGTGAAGCTGAAGTCGAAGCCGTCCGACGTGACCATCTGGCAAGCGCCGTCGATCTCGGTCGCGCTCACCGTGAGCGTGCAAGCCATGACGGTGGTCTCGCCCGCCGGCACGATCTGCATCGTCCAGGAGCCGCCCAGGTCGAAAGGCAGGATCCCGGCGTTGAAGGAGGCGGCCGTCTGTGTCGCCGTGAGCGTGACGTCGTTGTCCGGGTTGCCGACTTCCTGCTCGTCGATGAAGGCCAGCGCGTTGCCGGTGCGGGTGGCGGTGAGGGAGAAGTCCGGAGACGTGACGACGAGCGAGTCCTGGCCAATGGTCACCGTCGTGGTGACTGCNNGCCGGAGCATCCGACCGAGAGCAACCCGCAAAGCCCGCCCGCCCACAGCGCTCGCGCCATCGTTACACGATCCACCTTTTTCGTCCGCCCGTCGACACACTCTTTTGTCGCGCGGCTCGAGACTTGCTCGTAGGCGCGGCGGGTGACCCATGCTGAGAAGTCTGAGCGAGCTGGAGCGGTACACGATCAGGGCCACCGACGGGGACGTTGGAAGCACCGTCAATTTCCTCTTCGACGACGAACGGTGGGCGATTCGGTATCTCGTGGTGGAGACGGGCGCCTTCTTCCAAGAGCGCCGCGTATTGATTTCGCCAATCTCTTTCGGGCAAATCGAGTCACCCGCCTTCTTGTTTCATCTCGCGCTCACCATCGACAAGATCAGGAAGAGCCCCGGTGTCGCCTCGGACGAGCCCGTGTCCCGCCAGCGCGAACGAGAGTACAACCGCCACTACGGCTACGGGGACTACTGGGGCGGGGGTGTCTGGGGAGCGGGTTACACCCCAGGGTTGCTCGAATCGACGGGCCAGGCCGATGTGCCCGAGCTTCCTGCCGAGGACTCGGGGGACGCTCACCTGCGCAGCGTCGCAGACGTGCGTGGGTACAGCATCGAGGGAAACGACGCCGGGATCGGATTCGTCACGGACTTCCTCGTCGACGACGAGACTTGGGAGGTGCGCTATCTCGTCGTGGATACCAGCCACTGGTGGTGGGGAAAGACGGTGCTCGTCGCGCCCAACTGGGCGACGCAGATCAGCTGGGACGAGCGTAAAGTCTTCGTGACTCTCTCCCGCGAGGCGATTAAAAATAGTCCAGTGTGGGATGGATCCGCGGCCGTCCGCCGGGAGTACGAAGTGCGGCTCCACGATTACCATCGGCGCCCTGGGTACTGGGTCGACCGGGACCTTCCGGTCGGGGTACCGCGCTTGCAGCATCGCTTCCGCAGTCGCTCGGCGTGAACCAACTCGTCCCCGTCACGCGAACCTTCGAAGACAGGACCACCAGCAATGAGCGATCACAAGCCTCATCAAGGCCAGCTTCACACCCACGGACCGGGCTGCGGCCATGCAACCATTGGTCACCGCGGGCACCAGGATTACGTTCGGGATGGTCGCCTCGAGCATGTTCGCGGCAAAGTGGTCGAGTCTCATTCACTCGACATCAACAACACCAACCCGGCGCTCTGTACACCGACGCACACCTGCGGCGGCCATACCGCTGACCACAAGCACGGGCCGGGTTGTGAGCATGCGGCCGTTCCGCACGGCGACCACACCGATTATGTCGTCGACGGCCACTTGCACCACCCGTGCGACAATCACTGCGACGACCACGGCCCGGTGCTCCTTCAGCCGGCGCTTCACGTCCTGCATTCGTGAGGGAACCGCCTTCGGCTGCCCTCGACGCGACCCGCAACGTCGCGAGCCTCCTGCGGGAGGCGGCGCGACGCTGGGGCGCGGACGGTTGCGACCGCATGGGGGCCGCGCTGTCCTGCTACGGGCTGTTCTCTCTCTTCCCCCTCGCGTTGCTTTCGGTCACGAGCGTCGGCTGGCTTCTCGGCGACGACCCGGGCCGGCGTGAAGCGATCCTCGCGCTCTTCGATACGACGGGCACGCCCGCGCTTCGCTCTCTCCTCGACGACACTCTCGTCAACATGCAGTCGCGCCACACGAGCGGCCTCGGGACCGTCGTGGGCCTCGCCACGCTGCTTTTCGGGGCGAGCAGCGCCTTCTCGGAGCTAGACGACGCCCTCAACGCGATCTGGAAGGTCCCACCGACACCATGGTCGGGCGTCCGCGCGTACGTCTTCGCCCAGGCGAAGGGCAAGGCGGTCGCCTTCGCGCTCGCACTTGCCATGGCGCTCGTGCTGCTGGTTTCCCTCGCGGCGAGCACGGCGCTCGCGGCGCTGGGCACCGCCGTGAACGGGGTTCTGCCCGTCGCGCCGTTCTGGCGATCCGCGGAGTTCGTCGTGTCGCTCGCCCTCTCGACGCTCGTGCTCGCGTCGCTCTTCCGATTCGTGCCGCGGGCGCGCGTGGCGTGGCGAGACGTGCTGTGGAGCGCACTCGCGACGGCCGTCCTCAGCTCCGTCCTGAAGAAGCTCCTCGCTTACTACCTGGTCCACGTGGCGAGCTACGCCGCTTACGGAGTAGTGGGCGCGATGCTCGGCCTGCTCCTCTGGATCTACGCCACGAGCCTGCTTCTCTACTACGGAGCGCAGGTCACGCGGGTTTACGCGGAGCGGTACGGCAGCCTTGCAGGTCCGGCGCCAACGTGAGTACGTCGACCGCAGTAGCGTCGACCTCGGGCTCCGCGGCCGGCAGGGCCATTCCGTGCTCGGCGACGTCCAGGCTCCGTCCGCGCATCTGCGCCTCGTAGTCCTGCTTGTAGAAAGCGCGTGTGTCCATGGGGCCTCGGTGGCTTGGCCGTCATGGCAATCCAGGATCGCTCGCGAGCGGATGCTCGTCGACGTAGCGATATGCCCGGTCGTAAACTTGGAGGTTATCGTGAACCGTGTCCGAGCTGAGGGTGATGGTAAAATTGCCCTCTTCGGCCTTCATGGTGATGCTCACCCATCGATCCGGCAAGGAGTAGGGTTCGTTCGGAGCGCCTTCAATCTGGCCGAGAAGGGTCCGCGCCCCGTGGCACTGAAGCGCGCGCACGAGCTCCTCTGCACTGACGCCCTTGGGCGGGCTCACAATCATCTTGGCCCCACTGACGCGTTCCTCGGCGTTGACGCCTCCCGTCATGATGTGCGCGTACAACGGCTCGACGTGGAGAACCTTCAGCGAGCGAACCAGCTCGTCCTGAGAGGCGCCGCTTGCATTGCATTGGAGGCGCTCGACGCCCGCCGCACGGACTGCGGGTAGAGGACCCGATGTGCAGGCGGTAGCTGCAATCATCGATATTGCAACGAGACTCTCCCGGATAGGGCTGCGCATGGTCTTTTCTTTCGTCACGAACGCTTGGTTGCCCAGCAACTTTCGTGACAACACCATGCGGAGCGTCGATGCCCACGGACGTCGCGCGCGTCGGTTCGAACGCGATACCGCCCCAGCGACGCATTGTGCGAATGCGAATCGCGTATTGCCGCGCGAAAGGGACCCTAACGACGGGCGGGCTCCCGCATCCGCGATCTCCCCGGCAAAGGGGGGCGCCTTTGCGGATGGGTCTCCTTCGGCGTCAGGTTCGCAGCGGCGCGAGGGCCCGGAGCCGCGGCTCACGAAGATAGAGCCCCACCCACACCAGAACGCCCAGGACGACCGGAATGACGAACGCGTCGCTCACGCGAACGTGCGTAGCGACGGCGCCGCCGAGGTACGCCGTCATCAGCACGGCACCGAGGAACGTCGTCCGGGGCACGGCGTACACGAGCACGCACGCCAGCTCGAGGATTCCGATCCCGAGGAGCGAGTCCTCCGAGTAGCCGAACTTGTGCACGAACATGTCGACGACCTTCGGGCTGTGCGACAGCTTCATCGCCCCGCTCATGATCATCGCCAGCGCCGGCAGCGCACCGACGATGCGCCCGGCCCACGACGCGCTGCTCTTCGGTGAAGAGCTCGCGTTCACCGAGGCGACGGCGCTCATGCCTGAGCTCCGGCGACACCGGCTGTCGCGCTCGCTGCAGCGGTAGCCTCGAGTTCGATCGTGATGGCGACCTCTTCCCCAAGCGCGAGGCCTCCCTGATCGAGGACTTGATTGAAGTTCACGCCGAAGTCCTTCCGGTTGATCTTGGCGGTGGCCGTGAACCCGGCGCGCCGCTTGCCCCACGGGTCCTTGGCGATGACGCCTCCGCGCTCCACGTCGAGCACGACCTCGCGCGTTGTGCCGCGAATCGTGAGGTCACCCGTGACAGCCAGGTGCTCTTTCCCCTTCTCCTCGACGCGCTTGCTCTTGAAGACGATGCGCGGGTGCTTGTCCACTTCGAAGAAGTCGCCCGAGCGAAGGTGCGCGTCCCTCTGCGCCTCGTGCGTGTCGACGCTCGTCACGTCGATCTCGACGTCGACGCGCGAGCGCGTCAAGTCTTGCTCGTCGATCTGCAGGTCGCCGGTCCACTTGGTGAACCTGCCGCGGACCTTGCTGACCAGCAAGTGCCGGACGGTGAAGTCGACGCTGGAGTGCGCGTGATCAATATCCCATTTTACCAGTGCCATGTGTGTTGTCCTTTGATGTCATACATCGACATGTTTGAATGTATCGATGCTGCGACGTCGATGCCGTTGCGCCATCCAAGCTGGCGCGGCTAGCGCCCGCGTTTCTTGACGGGGGGGGAGCCGAGGCGCGTCGGGAGGATGGCCACGATAGTCGCCACGAGCGCGCGGTCTACGGACGTGAAGTGATGCTTGCCCTCGGTCCGCTGGACGAGCAGGCCCGCATCCATGAGGATCTTCAGGTGGTGGGAGATCGTCGGCTGCGACACGTCGAACCGTTCGGCCACGGCACCGCACGACAGCTCTCCGGCGGCCGCGATCTCCTGCACCATCCGAAACCGCGTCGGGTCGGCGAGCGCCCTCAGCGCCCGGATCAGCTGCGGGTCGCTGATGTCGCCAAGGCGCGCCTCACCCATGGACGTATAGATATGCATCGATGGGAGCGACGTCAAGGCGAGAGACCGCGTGCGGCGAATCATCGGCTCCTCAATCGAGCTGGCCTGCCGTTCCTCCTGCTGTACGATGCAAGGTTGCCGCCGGTGTCTCGGAGGCAGGAGGGTGCGGCTATGCGAAAGGCTCTCCCCCGGTTCGCGCTCGTGGCTGCCGGAGTGTCGCTCTTCGTCGCTTCGCGCGCGCAAGCACAGAGCGTTGCGGTGGACACGGCCACGCGCTTCCAGACGATCGACGGCTTCGGCACGTGCCTGAGCGGGTCGGAGTCGACCGAGTCCTGGTGGCAGAACCTCTACTTCGACGATCTCGAGGCATCCATGGTGCGCGTCGACATCACGCCCACCTTCACGTCCACCTACAGCAATCTGAGCTACTGCTCCCCCTGGTACGGTCAGGCCGCGCCGCTGGACATCAACGACGGCGGTCCTGACGGCACGAGGACACGGCCCTACTCGAGCGCGTCCGATTACTCCACGTCTTTCGGCGGCTGCAGCGCGCCGATCGCGGTGATGGGCCCGGACATCGACACCAACGCGATGCTCTTCGATTTCACTCAGAAATCGAACTTTGGCCTCATCGCGCAGATGGGGAAGGCAAAGGCCGCGCAGCTCGGCGGATTCAAGGTGTACGCGTCGATGTGGTCACCCGCGCCGTGGGTCAAGATCACGTCGGGCAACACGTACTCGGGCGGCGCATCACCCCTGCCGACCGCGGTGCCGTGGCCCTTCATCTGGGGCGGAAACTTTGCCGGCGGCAAGCTCGATGTCTCGGGAACGCCGCTCGCGCAGTTCAACGACGGTACCGGACCGACCAGCGCCCTGACGCAGTTCGCGCGCGGTCTCGCGGCGTTCCTGCACGGCTTCCAGAATACGTACGGCGTGAGCTTCTACGCCATCAGCATACAGAACGAGCTCACCTTCGAGGAGTTCTACAACAGCGCAACCTACCCGCTCGCCTCGAGCTACGTCACGGCGCTAAAGGCCGCGCGCGCGGAGCTAGACCAGTACCCCGACCTGCAGAGCATCCGCATCATCGGCCCCGAGGATCTGATGGGCGACGACGCATACAGCATGTGGGAGTACGGCAGCGGATCCACGCAGACCGACAAGAATCTGCAGTTTCTGCAGGCGATCGCGGCCGATTCGACGGCAACCGCCGCGATCGCCGGCTTCGCCATCCACGGCTACGCGGCCGACGGCGTCAGCTCCGCGGGGGCAACCGCCCAGTCCTGGCAATGGTGGACCGATGGCTGGACCACGAGCCCCNNTCGACGGACGGCGGCTTCCCGGACAGCGGGGCGTTCTCCATCGTGCTCAAGATCCACCAGGCGCTCACCACCGGCAACGAGAGCGCGTGGCTCTACTGGCAACTGACCGACGGCAGTCCGTCGAACGCGAGCGACGTGCAGACACTCACCGACGCGACCCAGCTGCAGAACGACCCGAAGTACGTCGCCGCCAAACACTTCTTCAAGTACATCCGTCCGGGCGCCCTGCGCGTCGCTGCCTCCGTGACGGGGTCGACCGACGTGCTGGCGAGCGCCTTCGTGAACGACGCGACGGCGCAGCTCACCCTGGTCCTCGTCAACGAGGGCCCGTCCGCAGCAGCTGCCCAGGTGGCGATCGGATCGCCCCCGCCCGGGCTGACGTCGTTCACGACCTACACGTCCAGTAGCGGAAGCCTCTGGCAGAGCGGCACCGCGTCGATCTCGTCCGGCGCGATAGGCGTTGCCGTCCCCGCGTACGGAGTGGTCACGCTCACGGGCACGGGCACGCCGCCTGCTGCCACGGACGCAGGCGCCGAGGCCGGGCTCGACGCGGCGACCCTGGGTGAGACCGAGGGCGGACCCGAAGAGAGCGACGACGGGGGCGCAACGGGCCCCGTGGACGCAACGACCCGCGGAATGGACGCGACCGGGGGAGACGCCGCGGGAGGAGGAAAGACGGCCGGAGCGTCGTCGGGATGCGGATGCC
>PLIR01000185.1 GCA_003139415.1 Myxococcales bacterium
AGCAACCCCGCGGACGACAGCTGACCGATTGCCGTGGCTCCAGGCGCCCCGGGGGCATCGCTCGTTCCGGCGCCAAGGCCTCCATTGGTGCAGGTCATGTTTCCCCCCGAGCCCGCCTGACCGCCGTCCAGCACAGGCTGTCCCCGTGTGCCATCCGAAGCCGGCGTCACCCCTGCCCCGCCTGGTCCACCGATGGTCTGATCGCCGTTGCTGCACGTGCATTCAAGGCCGGGTGCTCCCGCAGAGCCATCCGCGCTATTCCCCGACGGCGCCCTGCCCGCATCCGTCGGATAATTCGACCCTGGATCCCCCGCCGCTCCCGCGGCCCCGTTCCCCGCTTTCATCACGACCCGCCGGAACGTCGCGACCGCCGCGTTCGCAAACACCGCCACGCTCGACGCTCCTGGCGCCTGCGCATCCACGGCGTCGAACTCCATATCCTCGAACGTCGCGCCGACCGTGAGCGACGCGACCTCGAGCGCGTATCCTGGCTGCGAGGGCGCGACCTGCACCGTATTGCTCGACGCGTAGTTCCAGTTCACGCAGTCGAAGCCCCCGTAGACGGCGACACCGTCGACCGACGCCCCCACCGAAAGCTGCTCGGGGTACGTCCCCGCGCAAACGAAGACGCGCTGGTTGGGCGCGGTGGCCGCCGCGATGCCGGCGGCGAGGGTGTTGTAGGGAGAGGCCTTCGTCCCGATTCCCGGCCCTGTAGCGCCGGCCGACACGAAGACACCGTAGGCGTTGCTCACGAGGCACGGTTCGTCCTTTGGGTCGGCGGCCGCGTTGCACGTCGCCCCATCACCGCTGTCGCCAATGGCCAGGGCGCTGCCCTCGGAGCCCGCGTCCGAGAGGCCGACCGTCGCGCCGTCTCCTACGCCTTCGCCGCCCTCTGCGAGAGGCGCCGTCGCGTCGGCACCCGGGACCGGACACGTGCCATTGCCGGAGCATGTGCCAAAGCTCGTCTGGCCGCAGCCATATTGAAGAGCCGCCACGCAGACCGCCGCCGCAACTCCCACCCACAACGTCACTCGAAGCATCGACCAGCCCTCTCTCCCGACCTGTCTAAAAGCTGGCGCCGCCCCGCAGACCCGCCGAGGACGGCCCTGCCTCGGGCAGCACCCATGCCCCGCTGCCGTGCGAGCTTCGCGGCCAAAAGAACCATGTCGCAATCGCGGCCGCCGTCAGCACCCCGCCCGTCACGTAGGCCACGTCGGAGATCACCGCGTCGCGGTTCTGGGCCTGGTACGCGTCGTTCCACTGGGCGCACGTCGCACCGGCCGTGGCCGAGGGGGCGCTGCAGTAGGAGGACGGGTACGTGCCGACGAACGTGTTCACCGACGAAGCCTCGCTGCGCGAGTGCAGGCCGAAATAGATGCCCAGCCCGAACGCGACGACGGCGGCACCGCCGAGCGACGCGGTCATGGCCAACCTCGCGCCCGACGACGAGTCGGCAGGGGCCGTCCGGTCGTCCTGCGGGGCTTCGGGGCCGTGGGCGTTGACCGACGCCGCGGAGGCCGGAGATGCTTGCGGCGGCGCCGCGACCGGTGCGGGGGGGGCCGTCGTCTCCTGCGGCACGAAATTGACGCGCGCGACCTGGCCTTCGGCGACTTCGATGGGGATCGATCGGGGCCCTACGGCCACGTCAGCGTCCACCACATGACGCCCGGGCACGACGTCGATGGCTGCCGCAAGTGGCGCCGTGAGCGACGTGCTCCCGTCGACGGTCACCTGCGCGCCCGGCGGCGCTTTCACCTCGATGTGGCCTGTCAGGGCCATCAGCGCGTCGACGTGACGCTGGGCGTTCGCGCGATCGGCGCCCGCCCCCGCGTCGTCTGCGACGCCGCGAAAGTGCTGCAGCGCCTCGACCACGTGCCCGGTCTTCTCTTCGGCGAGCGCGAGGTTCCAGAGGATCTGCGGCCGGTGCAGCACCGTGTACGCCTGCGCGAACGAGAGACGCGCCGCCTCGAAGTCATGGTTTTTGACGCGGGCGAGCCCCTCCTGGAAGCGCGCCTCGGCCTCGCGCGTCGACTTGTCCGCCGCGCGCGCCGAGGCCGGTGCCATCGCCGTACCGCCGGCAAGCGTCGCGATCATCGTCCAGCGAACGGCCCGTCTCATCGTGTGACCTCGTTCACGCGTCCGTTCGAGCCGTGTGTGCCTTGAGCCGCGCATGTATGTACCGCGATGGCTGTGGCGGAGCCAAGCGGTTCTTGCGGCTGAGGCGGCCGGGCCGCATCAAGGGCGCTTAGGGATCGAGCCAGCGGAGCGAGACCGACTTCTCGGAGCCCCAGTGGACCACCGCGGCTTCGCCGCCGATCCAGAGCGCCTTGTCGGCGACCGGCCCGGTGGCGAAGTGCCGCTCGATGCGAAGATCGGGGCCGAGGACATCCCCGAGCGTGGTAACCCAGCGACCGCCCGGCCCCCTGGCCATGGAAAGCGGAGCGCAGCCTTCGTAGTGGAACCCTGGATAGGGGTACGCCAGGAGTCGAGCCTTGGAGAGGTCGGACTCGCGCCTCTCCTCGACGCTTCCCTGCTTGGGGTCGATGAGCAGGATCCGATGCGGCGTCGCCGTGACGAACGCCTCCACCGCGTGGGGCGGTAGCGGAACGACTTTTTCGATGCCTCCCCCTGCGCCCATCTTTGCGAGACTCGTGGACCAGCTCCAGAAACCGTCGTCCACCTTCTCGGGCTGGAGATCGAGAGCGAAGACGTTTCCGTCGAGAATCGCCATCGACGAGACCTGCCCCGGAAGCATCGCGTCCCCGAGCGTGGGACCCGCGCCTTCCACGATACGAACGTGCGTCTTGGATGATTCTCCAACCTCGTACGACCACGCGACAGCCACCTTCAATCCATCGGTCGTGAGCCCGAAGAGGGTGCCAGGGCCCAGGGCATCGTCGGATTCTGCGCGCAGGGACGACGACAACCGGATGTGATGAAGGAGACCGCTGCCGTCCGCCCCGACGACGTGAATGCGATCGCCCGCGAATACCATCGCGCACGAGGTCAGGACATCGGGCAGGTTTGCATCGAGGACGCGCGTACCTGTCGCCAGATCCCATTCGGTGACGGTTGGCGGCGCGCTGGGCGCCTCGGGATGCTCCTGCAGCGCGAAGACCGTCCCACGCGGGTGCGCGGCGTTCGGGGCTTCTCCGCCGACGACTTTGGGCGACTCGATGGCCGGCCACGCGAGGACATGGGGCGTGGACACGGCGGGCCAGATGTCCGAAGGGCCAGCGTTCGCGGGCGGATGCAGACCCGGAGGTGCCGACCACGAGATCCAGGCGGCCCCGGACGTCTCTTCCCACTCGAGAACCGCCGGCCGACCCGACAGAAAGAGGGACCGCGCGTTCAAGCGCGGAGCGTCCTCGCCCACGGTGAACTGGCTTTGAAAGCCGTACTCCACCGGGGACTGCCGCGCCGGGTCCCTTGTCGGATCGGCTTGTCCCAGTTCGTCGGGCCGGGGGCACTCCCCCTGGCCCATCGCCGCGCGGGCGAACGAATGGGTCGCGAGGACTTGCAGATCCAACGTGCTCCGCTCCTCGAGTTGCAGGCACGGGATGAGCGACGTTTCGAGGAACAGGTGCCCGCGAAGAGCCCAGAGCGGGTACCGGTCGTGCGGAATGTCGACGCGCGCTTCGATCGCCGCGCTGGAGCTGAGCTTCGTCAGCGTCAGCGCGTGCGCCGTTCCCCCGGTGGGAAGTGTTCCCGTATCTCGCGACGTGAGCGCATAGACGCGGCCGCCGAGGACCACTAGCGGCGACGGCCCGTCTTCGCAGCTCGCGAGGCTGTCGCCGAGCCGCTGCTGCGCGAGGAGATGACCGGAAGCGTTGAAGGTCTCGAGATGGGGCCCGAAGTCGAGCGTATCTTCGTGATTCCCGCACCAGAGGACCGCCACCAGGTTTCCGTCGCTTGCAACGTGCTGCTCGCCAGACCCCAATCCCAAGATTCGGACGGTTTGCACTTGAAGCCCACTCGACAACACGACGGTACGGACAGTGTCGAAAGTGTAGTGGAACTCATCGTGCGGCCGGTCGTCTGCCACGATGTGAATCTCGCCGCCTGCGCGAGCCATTTGCAGATGCTCGAGCGCATCTGGCAACGGAAGCCGCGTCTCGCGAACCACGTGGCCCGTGGCTAGGTCGCGCTCCGCAATTGCAGCCTGGGTCGCGTTCGCTCGTACGCCCGCGATCAACACCGTTCCTAGAGGGTGAGCAGGGCTGGGGCCTTCGCCCGCAATCGCGTCTGGCATGATCCGATATCGCGGGAGATCGAGAACGCGCACGGAGGGTGAAGGATCGTCGGCCGCCGTGGCGCGACTCGAGAGGAGCAACGGAAGGCAAGCGAGGAGGGCCCCGGCTCTCATGGTGTTCTCCTCGGCTGCCTGTAGAGGCCCGTCTGAACCGTTCCAAACACGTGACCATAAGGACCATCCCCAACCCGGTACGGCCGGGGGGAGGACGGGATGGCCAGCTGCCAGGCCCATTGGCCGGTGGACTCGCCGTACCACCAGGTTTGCCGCCGTACGCCGCCGCTCTGCGCGTCCCCCCCCGCGCCCCATGAGGAGTCGACCTGGAAGACATGGACGGTGCCGAGCGGAGCACCGAGCCGCGACGCGATCTGGGGCGGTACTTCGCTCGGTGGGGCGACGCTCTTCGAGTACACGATCGCCCGGTGCCCGATGTCTTCGGAGCCATCGAGCCGGGGACCGAGGACGAAGATGTCGCCGGGACGCGCTGTCGTGAAATCCGAGACGCGCTGGAAGCCACGGCGCACCAGCGAAGGGACGGCGAGATTCTCGCCGGTGATCTGCCCGTCGTACGTTAGAAGCTTTGCGGCAATGGCAGCCTGCCAGACATACCCCGCGCAGTCGACGCCGATGCCGTTGGCAAACATGATTTGCCGAACGTCGGCACCGGTCGCCGGCGCGTTGCGGCCGTTCGCCTTCGATTGCAGGAGAGCCTGCGTCGCGGCGAGGATGTCTTGGAGACGGCCGCGGCCGCCTTGAAACGCCGTCGCGGCGCCATGGGCGCGACCGGACATTGCAAAGGGCACGGCGACCGTCACGGTTTGCCGATTGATTTGGACCTCCATCCCCGACATCCGGCTGTAGAATGCATCGAGCGCCTGCTGGACAGCCGTGTCACGCGACGCCTCGGCGGTCGCGACCCGCATCGCCGCGATGCTTGCCGCGCTCGGCGCGGGCGGCGCGGGCGGCGGGGGTGGTGGGGGGGGCGCTGCGTTGGGCTGGGCCNNCCGCGTCCGGCGCCTCCTCGTCCTGCAGCCCGTTCAGACAAACGCCCCCCCACCCGCTCGACACTGGCTGAGTCATGCCGTCCCTTCGGCCTCACTGGACCGAAGTTGCGTCGGGCGCGACTGATTCCGCTTTACGGGGGTGGCCGGGCGGCCGTCAGAACGACGTCTTGAACTCCCCGAGGTCGTCGTTCGTCTCGGGTCCTCGTCGTCGCCGCTTCGTGCCGGCGGCCTCCGCACTGACCGCGGGCTTCGCCACTTCTACTTCGGAGGGCACCGGAGCGGGCGCCGCACTCGTCGTGCTCACGACGGGCGCGGGTTCGGGCGCGGTCGCCGGCGCGAGTCCGGCGGCCGATGCGGTCGGCAAGGCCTCGACGACGCTCGGCTCGGCCGGCCATGGCGTGCTCGCGGCCCGCGCGCCAGGGTGCGGCCGGGGTGCCACAAGGTCCATCACCACGAACGACGCAAGGACCATGAGCAGGCCAGCCAAGAGGGCCAGCGCAATCCGCCTCGCGAGCGCACGCCCCGGCACGAACGTCGTGTCGGCCACGTTGGATGCCTTCGGCGGCGGCATCGGCACGGTGTCGGCCTCGGGCGATGGCGCGGGCCCGACGACCACCTTGGGCCCCGGCTGCTGCGACGCGTGAGCGGCGTGGACTCCGTGCCTGGCGTGGTACGAAGCGGATGCTTCGCCGTCGCTCTGCGGTGTCGTCTTTCGGCGCTCAGGGCGGGGCCCCGCCATGCCGTCGAGCAGAAGCTCCACCGAGTCCTTCGAGTCCTTGGCGCGAGCGAATACCGACGAGAGCACCGACGACGCCGGGCCGACGGGCACCGCGCGTGTGCCCGCCGCCGGCGTGACGGCGTTCGGCCCGAGGGAGGACGGCGCAGGAACGACAACGCCCCGCGACCGCGACGACACCGGCGACGGCTGGGGTGTCGGCGCACGACTCGGGCCGGGCCCAAGGCCCGGGTCGGTGGTGGGCTGGTTCGGGTCCTCCGGCAGAGGTTCGCGCGCTCCAGCTTCCCGCAGTCCGTACGCTTTCCGGGCGCCGTTCGGGCGCCGAGAGGACGGGGTCGAAGGATCAGTATCTTCCTTTTCGGTGGTCATGATCCCTCTCGACCCTTCCGGCGTCCCCTTTTACCGCCGAATGGCGCGCGGCACCAAGTGAACGCGAATGCAGGCCGCGCTGTCTGGCCCCTTCTGCCCGGCGNNAAAAACGTGCGTATAGATGGCAGACATGACGATTCTCGGCGGCTTCGGCGGCAGGGGCCGCGGCGGGGCAGGCCAAAGTGGCGGAGCAGGCCAAGGCCAAGGGGGTCCTCCGCCGGCAACCCAGGCCGTTCCCTATGTGACGGAGCGCGATTTCGAGCGCGAGGTGCTGCGCAGCGAGATCCCCGTCCTCATCGAGTTCACGGCGGACTGGTGTCAGCCGTGCAAGGCCATCGCCCCCGAGGTCGATGCGCTCGCCCGCGAGGTCGCCGGCAAGGCCAAGGTGGTCAAGATCGACATCGATCGATCGCCCGTCATCGCGCAGCAGCTTCGTGTGCAGAGCGTCCCCATGTTCATGGTAGTCGCCGAAGGCCGCATCCAGGACGCCGTCGTCGGCGCGATCCGCAAGAGCAAGATGAGGGAGCTCATCGAGCCATTCTTCCCCCGCCCGGCCGGCGCTCTCAAGCCGGCCGAGGTCGCGCAGCTGCTCGCCGGCGGCGCCGTCGTGCCGATCGATACGCGCGACGCCGCGGCGTACAAGCGGGCCCACCTGCCGAACGCGGTGCACATGCCACTCGAGGAGATCGAGTCGCGCCTGGCGGAGGTGCACATGCTGCAGCAGCAGCCCGTCCTCTACTGCCGCGCGGGCGACAAGACGAAAGAGCTGGCAGCGCGGCTCGCCGAGCAGGGCCTGCCCGTGGCCTTTCTCGAAGGGGGCCTTCTGGGCTGGGAGGCCGAGAGGCTCCCGATTCAGCGCGGCGCGGTCTGAGGCACCACTTCGACCGCGAGCACGTTCGCGGGGGTGCCGTCGATCGTCAGCGAAGTCGTCTCCTGACCGTTGAAGAAAAAGCGGACGGTCGTGTCCCCCGGCGCGACGCCGATGACCACGAACTGGTTGGGCGTCGTCATCGCCGCGAGCACGGCGTAGTTCGAATCGTCCGCGCGGGCGGATACCGACCCATCGATGTCGCCCCCGTCGTCGGTGGGACACACGTCGATCTCGGCGACGGTGCCGACCGGAAGCGACAGCCCCGCGTCGGTCAGCCCCTCTCCGACCGGCGGACTGGTCAGCGTCACCGCGAGAACGGCCGGCGACGGCGGCGAAGACGAACAGGCGACGAGCGAGCCCCCGAACGCCATCGCAAGAACACGCCGGTTCGCCATCACGGCGCACCTGCTTCGCTGGCGTCCGACGACCCGGCGTCCGGAGCGGTTGCTCCGTCCTCGCCCGCTTCGCCGGCATCCCCCGGGGCTTGCTCGGCATCGGCGGAAGCCTCGAGGTCGGCATTCAGGGCGGGGCCGGTGATCTGGACGCCGATGGATCCGTCGAGGAGACCGCACTGCGCCGAGAGCGTCACATCGCCGCCCGCCAGCGCCATCAGAACGGCGACGACCCCACGGCCCTGCACCGAGAGCAGCTGCGGCGCGGACGATTCGAACGTACAGGCCGGACTTCCGCCCGCGAGCATGGTGCCGTCGTCGGCCTCCGCAAAGGCGACCACCGATTCGATCGAGCCAGCACTGAGAACCAGCGGCGTGGCCGCGGAGCCGTCGGTCCCCACGTAGCCGTGGTCCGCCGCGACGAAGGACGAAGCGGGCGACAGCCCGAGGGAGACGGGGCTGCGCGCGAGAATGTGCGTGTATGCGGCGACGTCGGCGCCCTGCCAGGCAAGAAAGCCAAGGGATCCAGGTACCGTGATGGAGAGCCCCGCCTGGTTGGACTGAACGTCGGCAGGCACGGCCGCCGCGACGGTGATCGAAGGGGTGGGCGCGCCCGCCTCGGGGTCTTCGTACGCGAGTTGAAATGGCGCGCCGACGGCGACGGTGGGGATCCCGTACAGCTGGAGGAACAGCGCCTCGGAAACGCCGATGCGCGGGTTCGACATGACTTCGGCGACGAGCGCGCAGTAAGGATCCGACTCGTAGGGCAGCACGGCACCCGCATCGGACGCCGCATCCGAATCGAGGCCTCCATCCGGCAAGGCCGGGCAGACGTAGCTGAAGCCATCGCTGGGGACCCCGAGCGCGGGCCCGATGCCGCACGTCCCGGGCGGCAAGCTCAGGTTGAACGACCCGGCGGGGAAAAGGTCGAAGGTGCCCACGGGACCGCAAGCCCCCAGCGTCACGAGGAGGAGTAGAGGACGCCGCCAGCGCGGGATCACGACCTAGAACTCCCCTGTCAGCCCCATCGCGCCACCGCGCAGGACGGGAAAAAAGCCCACGGTGGGACGCTCGGGCGTGCGAGGCAACCGCTGGATCGACGGGTCGCTGCTCCAGACGTCGACCATGCGTTCGAGCGGCGTAGGCATCGAGCTGAACGTCCCCAGCACGAGCCCGCAGACGCCAAAGATGCCGCTCGCGACTCCGATCTCCAGCCGCCGCTTCGGATTCGGATCGGAGATCTCCTCGGCGGCGAACACGCCCGCGGAGCCGACGACCATCGACCAACCAACGGGCGCCAGGACCCGTCGCGTGCGCCTCGAAGCATCCGCCATGTCGAAGAGGCGTTGCTCGGTGCGGGCCACGACGCGCGCCCCATCGACCGACGGGTCGGCCATGTCACGAAGGTAGTCTTCGTACAAGGTCTCGCCGTCACGGGGCATGCTGAGCGCGAGCGCGCCGACGATCGCGAACCCGCCGGCGTCCACGAGGAGCAAGTCGCCCAGCGCCCTGGGGTCCGCTAGCGGAAGTGCGTGATCCGTGAGCATCCAGACTCCGCCAGCGGCAAGCCCCGCGCCGATGGCGAGCGACATCGAGCCGCCGCCATGACGCCACTGGCGCTGCATGTCGGCGACTTGGAACAGCAAGAGCCGCATGCGCTCGCCGTCCTCGGCGGAGATGCCGTAGACCGGCTCCGCGTCGTGGGCGACGCGGTTCTGCCACGCCGCAAACGCGTGCGGCCCGAAGGGGGACGCGAAGAGGCGCGCGAGCACGTCGTTCGGACCCCGCGCCTCGAGCGGCGCGAGCTGCAGCGCGGCGATGGAGACTGGCCCCCCTTCGTCGCCGGCGCCGATGGAGCGCCGCTCTACCAAGGGAGCCGCGGGCGACGCGGGGTTGCGCTCGTCGACCGACGCTCCGACGGCGCGATCGCGAGGCATGCGGAGCCGGATCGTCGTGCCGGGCTCCTTGTGGACGTCGATCCAAGGAAGCTCCTGGACATCGCGGACCGTGACGCGCTGCTCGCCGGGCCCGAGGTCGAGCAGGACCGCCCGCGCGGCCGACAGGTCGAAGATGGGCTCGTCGCCGTGGCCGTTCGGTCCGCGCGCGAACACCTTGGGGCGATACAGGGGGTTGTCGACGTCGGCTCCTGCGACATCGACGAAGCCGCGGATCTCGTCGTACGTGACGCGCCCGTCGCCGTCGGCGTCCGCCCCGCCGAGGAGCCCGGAGCGCACCGCATGGCTGAAGATGCCGGACTGCAGCTCGGACCACTCGAACACCTCGGCCTCTGCGCTCGTCGACAAGAGGACGCCGACGTTCGGCAGCCGGTCGCTGAGGTTGCGAGCCGCCTCCTCGGTGACGGCGATCCGGCGGCCCCCAGGGCGGCGCGGATTGACCACGAAGAACGAGTTGCAGCTGTCGAGGATCACGTGGGCGCGCGTCGCCGCCACCCGCTTGACCATGCTCTCGATGTCGTCCGATTCGAGCCTTCCGTCGCGCAGCTCGAGAAAGCCTCGGCCGTGATCGACGTCCCCGTGGCCTGCGAAGACGAAGTAGAAGTCGACGCGGCGCCCCTCTTCGACCGCCCGGTGGGCGCGCGCGGCGAGGCGCTCGGTCGCGGCGGACACGGCGGCGCGCGTCGGCTCGTGGGGTATCGAGGCCAGCTCCGGGAACAGTCGCGTGGAGTCGCGATCGAAATCCGTGAGCAGCGCGACATCGTCCGCGCCGGCCACCATCCGGAAGACCTCGTAGTACTTGGCGCCGTCGTCGTCGGCGTACTGCAGCTCGGGGCGCCCGAGCTCGGCGCTGCGGTTGTTGGTGACGATGAGCGCGAGCACCATGGGCGCGGACGCGGGGCCTTGGGCGCGCGCCCCGCTCGCGACGGCGACGGCGAGGGCCGCCATCGCCGCTGCCATGCCGAGCTTCATCGGTCGGGCCTCGCGCCGCCGACGTGCACGACGGCCTCGTCGACGACGGCCTGCGGCCACCGCGATCGAAGCGTCGTCAGGTCGACCGCGGCGCCCACTTGCTCCACCTCCGAGACGTGCAGCGGCCGCTCGGTCAACACGACGAACACGTGCATGTCGCCCGGCGCAGGTCGATCGAACACCACCGCGCCGGATGGCCGCACCTCGCGTTCGGAAGGCGGGAGCGACAGGGAGGAGGGATCCTCGCGTGGATCGAGCCACGCCGGCGCGATCCAGTGCACTTCGCCGCGCGCGTCGCGAGCAAAGACCACGGCGAACGCCGGGCCGGGACCAATATTTCGATAGCCCACCGAGTACGCGGTGTCGGCGTCGACGGCGTCGCCCTGCCGCAACGCCTCGAGGCGATTCGAACCCCGGTAGACCGTCACGCCGACGTCGCGGGCGATCGACGGTGCCGCCGAAACTCCGCGCGCGACGAGGCTCCCCTGCAACTCGGGCCGGCTTCGCGCGTGCAGCCCGAGCGCCAGGACCAGCGCCGCCGCCGCCCCCAGCATGGCCCCGACCCCGCGCCACCCCACGCGACGCGCGCGCGGCGGCGCTTCGTCGAGCCGATTCATCACCCGCTCGAACGACCCCGGCAGCGGGGCCACCGGCCGCGCCACGTCCTGCACCAATCCCCGGAGCGCCTCCACTTCGTCGCGGCATGCCCGGCAATCCCCCAGGTGGGCCCGTACGGCGGCTGCTCGATTTTCCGTGAGCTCTCCGTCGATCAGCATGACCAGCTCCGCGGGGCCCGAACACGCGCTCGTCATGTCTCCTCCTCCCGGACCGAAGCTCGCATCCGCAGCAAGGCATGATGGACGCGCGATCGCACCGTGGACTCCGGGGCGCCGACGATCGCGGAGATGTCCTCGTACGACATCTCGGCGTCGAAGCGCAGGAGCAGGGCTTCGCGCATCGCCTCGGGCAGGTCCGCGAGCGCGCGCCGGGCGTCGCGAACGCGCTCGCGAAGCAGAAGCGCCTCCACGTCGGAGGCCGGGGCCGTGCGATCGGCAGCATCGAGGTCCAGGGGCGCGGGCGACATCCAGAGGCTGCGCCTGCGCGAGTTTCGAGCGCGGTTTCGGCACAGGTTGAGCGCGGCGGTGTACACGAGCGCCTTGAGACGTCCCCGTGGCTGCCACTCCGCGCGGCGCCTCCAAAGGCGAAGAAGCACCTCCTGCACGATGTCCTCCGCCGCGCCCGCGTCACCGGTGCGCTTCGCGCAGAAGCTCGTGAGCGGNNGAGGCGCATCAAGTCCTCGTCCGACAGCTCCCCCAAGGGCGCCGACGCGGCCGCGGAGCGAGCGCTTTGCAGGGGAACGACCTTGGCCGGCATCTTCGCCATTAACAACACCGACCGAGGCGGGGCGTTGAAGGCGGCGACGAAGGCTTCTCGCACAACACCACTAAGTCATTCAATCAATTAAGCTTCTCTCCAACGGGCGAGGCATGACGTGCTCGCCGAATTCGTTGCCGAGGTGCCTACATTCATTGTCACGCCCGGTCCGCGCGATATCGCAACTCCGTCCGTCGTCCGAGGAGCGCCGGCGGGATCCGAGGCCTGGTTGCCCCGATCCGGCCGGTGCTGTAAGGAGGCCGCCCATGGCGAGCCCGCGTAGGAAGCCGCGACGCTTTTTCAGTGTCCTTCGTGCGGCCAACGCCATCGTGCGCTGGCGGCGCAGCCGGCGCGGCCCCCTTCGTCCCACATGGGACGATCGCTTCGAGACGTGGGCCATCGTGCTTCGTCTTTACGCGATCCGCTCGAACGCCTTGCCGCTCTCGGTGCAGCGCCGCATGGCCAGCGGCGTCCTGCCGAAGCCGGGCGGCGCCGTCGCGTACGAACCGGTCCTCGCCAACGGTGTCCCCTCCGAATGGCTCCGGCCCGCCGTGTGCGACCCCTCCCGCGTCATCCTCTACCTGCACGGCGGCGGCTACTGCCTCGGCTCGATCAACAGCCATCGCGATCCCGTGGGGCGGCTCTGCGTCGCCGCCAAGGCGCACGCGCTCGTCATCGACTACCGCCTCGCGCCCGAGCACCCCTTCCCCGCACAACTCGACGACGCGCGGGCCGCCTACTCATGGCTCCTGGCCCAGGGAGTTGACCCGTCGCGCCTCGTTGTGGCGGGCGAGTCGGCCGGTGCGGGGCTCGCCCTCTCGCTCCTCGTCGCGCTCCGCGACGCGAAGGCGCCGTTGCCCGCGGGCGTGATCTGCGTCTCTCCGTGGGTCGATCTGGAGGCGACGGGGCCCGCGATGAAAGACAATGCCCCGTTCGACTACGTGAGCCGGAGGGTGCTGCTCGAATACGCCCGGTACTTCATGCCGTCGCAGCGCTGGGACGACCCGCTCGCCTCGGCGCTGCACGCCGATCTGCGCGGGCTGCCCCCGATGCTCGTCATGGCGGGGGGCGCCGAGACCCTGCTCGACGACGCCACGCGCCTCGCGGCGCGCGCCCAGTCCCACGGGGTTGAGGTCACCCTCGAGATCGAGCCAGACATGATTCACGCGTGGCCCCTCTTCGCGAACGCCTTCGCCAAGGCGCAAGAGGCCCTCGTGCGGATGGCCCGCTTCACGTGCGAGCGGGTGCCCTGACGAGGCCACGCGGGCCGGACAGCGGGGGCGGCCGCTAGATCTGCGAGCCGGGTTGGCCGGGCAGATTGGCCGAAACCAGGGACGGCCCGCGAAGTCTTCATTGATCCTTCGATTTTTATCTTCGATTGCCGCAAGGTGACGCCGCGGGCTTACGACCCTTGCACCGTTGGGCCCAAGCATTTCTCGGCGGATTCTCCGTGTATGACGCGCGCAATCCGAATGCCGCGTGTGTCGACACTGTTTCCTGAGCACTGCGAGGTCGTGATCCGAGGTTTTCCGCGGCCGCGATGCGCGTTTTGATTCCGGGCGTTCCAACAATTTACGTCTTTTTTACTGCGTAGCGTCCTAAGGAAGCTCCTGTAGCTCTGACTGAAGCCACGGGTCCACGGCCGTCGTCGCAAGGCGACCAAGCCAGCACCGCCGGGGCTCCGGCGCGCGATTCCCGCGCGTCGAGGGCGGTCCCTTGTCTTTGGCGAATACGCGAGGAGTTCTATCTATGAAACGTCTGTCGAGCTTCCGCAGCCTGCGCTTCGGTACCGTCCTTGGAGCGCTGTCTTTGTCCGTGGAGAGCGTGGCGTTCGCGCAAGCGCCGCCGACTCCACCTCCACCCGACACGCCGCCGCCTGCGGCCCCGCCGCCCGCTGCGGCGCCCGCGGCGCCACCACCTGCAGCTGCGGCCCCCCCGGCGGATTCCTCTGCGCCGGCGGCTGCGCCTGCGGCACCGTTCGCGCCCGCAGCGCCCGCGACTCCGCCCCCGCCAGGCCCGTTCGATGGCATTGCCCAGACGGAAAGCGCGCCCTTTTCAATGGACTTCGGCTGGATCAACGGT
>PLIR01000329.1 GCA_003139415.1 Myxococcales bacterium
AAGCTCATCGACATCTGCTGCATCGTGCTCGCGAGCGTGCTGGCCATGCTGGCGTCCGAGGGCGCGACGTCGGCATAGGTCAACGTGTTCATGCTCGTGTACTGGAGTGACGAGAGGAACCCGAACGCCAGCGCTTGCACGACGATGACCGCCGCGGGTGTCGTCGCGCCCACCGTGGCGAAGAGGACAATGACGAGGCCGAGGAGCGCCGTGTTCCACAGGAGCACCCGCCGGTAGCCGAAGCGCGACAAGATTCCCGGGATCGTCATCTTCAGCCCGATTGCGGCGGCCGTCTGCGGCATCAGAAGAAGGCCCGATTGGACGGGCGTGTAGCTGAGCCCCACCTGATAGAGGAGCGGGAGGAGAAAGGGCATTCCGCCGGCCCCAAGGCGAGTGACGAAGCTCCCGAGGACGGCGGCGCGCAGAGTTCGGATGCGGAAGAGCGTGAGCCGCAAGACGGGGCTGAGCGTTCTCCGCGCATGGATCGCGTAGCCCACCAGGAGTGCAATCGCGAGCGCGAGGAGCCCGAGGACCCGAGCGACGCGGAGCGTGTGCTCTCCGAAGACCTCGAGGACGTACGAGAGAAGAGCGATTCCCGCACCGAATAGCACCAAGCCGACCCGATCGAGAGGCTTCGTCACCTCGGCCCTGAAGTCAGGGAGATGGCGGTAAACGAGGTAGAGTCCCACGACCCCCATCGGCACGTTGACGAAGAAGATCGCCCGCCAGTGCAGGTAGCTCACGATGAGCCCCCCCGCGAGAGGCCCCACCATCGGTCCGATCAGCGAAGGAATGGCGACGAAGCTCATCGCGCGGACGAGCTCGGACTTGGGGAACGCGCGCACCATCGTGAGCCGACCGACCGGGACCATCAACGCGCCGCCGCATCCCTGCAGGATTCGGCACAGGACCAGCACGTGGATGCTGCTCGAGATCCCGCACAGGATGGATCCCACCGTGAAGAGCCCGATCGCGGCGGCGAACACGCGCCGCGTTCCGTACCGGTCGGCGACCCAACCGCTCAGCGGAATGAAGACCGCGACGCTGAGCGTGTAACTGCTGAGCACCGACTTCATGCTCAGCGGGACGACGTCGAGCGCTTTCGCGATCGCCGGCACGGCGGTGTTGAGGATGGTCGTGTCGAGCGACTCCATGAAGAGCGCCACCGCCACGAGCCAGGGCAAGAGCCGCTTTGCCGCGGGGGAGACCTCCGGAGCGCCTTCGGGAGCCTCGGTGCTGGCCTGAGGGCGCCCGCTTTCGGTCACGCTCTCGGCGAGGGTCATGGTCGAGGACGATGATAGCGCTGACGAGCTCGGAGCAAAGCGGGCCGTTCTGGTCGCTGGGACAGCACTCTCCGCTCTGGTCGCCCTTCGCTCGATGGCCCAGCAGAACAAGGACACGGTGCAAGTACAGAACGGGCTGGCGCTCTCGGAGTTCAAAGGATACGAAGACTGGCAAAGTGTGGCACCGAGTCACACCGATTCCACAAATGTGATCCGATTGATTCTCGCCAACCCCGCGATGATCAACGCGTACAAGGCAGGGTCCCCGGGCAACGGCAAGCCCTTCCCCGATGGCTCCAAGATTGCGAAGATCTTGTGGGAACAGAGAAAGATTACCGACCCGCCTTTTTCCGGGAACGCGCCCGACACGGTGCCGGGCAAGCTGACTGAGCTCGAGTTCATCGAAAAGGACAGCAAACGATTTCCAGACACGCACGGATGGGGCTTTGCCGCGTTCAAGTATGACGCCGCAACCGACAAGCTCGCGCCCGTCACCTCGACCGACCGGCCGCCGCAGGTGAACGACGCCAAGTGCGGAGCTTCTTGCCATGCGATGGCAGCGTCGACGGACTACATTTTCACCGCCTATCCGAGGAGATAGTCGAAAACGTCGAGCGCCAAAGGCCGTGCCGCAGGCCTGACTTGTCGGCGAGGAGCTCGACGTTGAGGGCGACGATCGCGCCCGAGTTCAGGTCGGCCGCGAGCAACGCGACCGCGAACAGGGTACTTCACGCGCGGATGACGGCCTGGTACACGGATCGGGCTGCCCAGAGGTTGCTCGCGCCATCGACGCTCCGGTCTTCGGTCTTCGCTGCCCTTCCCTTAGGTCCCTCGACGTGAACTCGACCCGCTCCAAGATCCGTGCACTCGGCGGCGGCGCCCATCGCGCGGCGACCTTGGCCGCTGGGCCGATGGCTCTTTCGGTCCTGGCCACCGCGGCGCTCGTGACGGGTTGTGACTACGTCGACACGCCGTACACCAACGTCGTCGTCGACAACGACTACCCGGCAGACGCGGCTACTCCTCTTGTTGTCTATCAGGCCCATTGGCAGGCCGTCGCATTCACGACTCCGATCCCTCCCGGTTCGTCGTCGGCGCCCCAGACCACCGTGCCCGCGTCGGACAACACGGCGTGGGTCGTGCTCGCTCCGGGATGGGATCCGTCCAGCTCTTCGTCGCCGACTTCGTACGTCGTCATGCAGTCGCGAAGCGGGTTCGCGGTGCACTTGAACGACACGCTTCACATCCCCGTGGACGACGCGGACTTTGCGGGCAACTGCGCAACCGGCACCCCCCTCACGCAGTCCCAGGCCGACTTCATCACGCAGTTCGTCTTCCCGAGCACCTTCCAGGGGTTAGGGTACGACGCGGCGACCTGCATGACGACGCCCATGGGCGATGCGGGGGCCGAATGACGGGGCCGCACCGGTCGCGCGCCAGAGCATTCGCCTTCGCCGGAGCGTGGCTCGTTGCTCGCATCTTGCTCGCGCCCACTTTGGCGCATGCCCAGCCCGCGCCGCCCGCGGCCCATCAAGACGAAGCACTCGACTTGATGAATCTCCTTTCGTGGCACGATCTACACGACATCCACAACGAAAGTTGGAATGCGTACGGGCAATTCACCTACATATCGCAATGGCATCCCAGTTTTCCGGCTCCCTACACGAACGCCAACGGGAGCATCAATTCGCTCGTGCCCGACCCAGAGCGTAGCTTCACGGGCACGTTTACCCTCTTTTTTGGACTGCGCCTCTGGCCCGGTGCCGAAGCGTATATCGCGCCGGAGTTCGTCGCGGAGAGGGGCTTCTCGGACCTCCGGGGAATCGGCGGATCCATCCAAAATTTCGAGTTGCAAAAGACGGGCTCGGAGATCCCGACCCTCTACCGATCGCGCTTGTACCTGCGACAGAGCTTGAACTTCGGAGGCCAGCCCGTCGAGAAGACCTCCGATCCGATGCAACTCGCGACTGTGGTCGACAGCCGACGTGTCGTCCTGACAGCCGGTGAGTTTACGTCGCTCGACATCTTCGATCGGAACAACGTGACGTGGGACCCGCGACAGACGTTTCTCAACATGGCCTTCATGACGCACTCGTCGTGGGATTTTGCCGCCGATTCTCGTGGCTATTCGCTCGGCGGCGCGGCGGAGTTTTACTGGGACGACTGGGCCTTGCGCATCAGTCGGATGGCTCCACCCCTGAACCCGAACCAGCTCCCCATCGACACCGACTTGTTTCGGGTCTACGCCGACACCCTGGAGCTCGAGCACGATCACGTCCTCTTCAAGCAGGCCGGCGCCGTACGGGTTCTCGGGTACAGAAATCACGAGGTCGCCGGCCGCTTCGCGGACGCCATCGCCGCCCTCAAAGCCGATCCGTATGACAACGCCGCAAACTGCCCGGCGAACGCTTTCAATTACGGCTCCGGGAACGTGACCGCACCGGACCTGTGCTGGGTCCGCAAGCCGGACACCAAGATGGGTATCGGGATCAACCTGGAGCAGTACGTCACGGAAGACGTCGGGGTCTTCTTCCGGGCGATGTACTCGGACGGGCAGACGGAGGTCGACGCATTCAACGCGGCCGATCGCGACCTGTCCTTCGGCGCAGTGGCGAAGGGTTCTCTCTGGCATCGTCGGTTCGACGTGGCGGGGCTCGGCTACGCCGCCGCATTCATCTCCAGCATCCACGCGCAATACCTGGCGATGGGCGGCGTCGACGGTTTCGTGGGCGACGGCCACCTGCGCCAGGCGCCCGAGAACGTCATCGACTTGTTTTACAGCGTCAATCTGCTCAAGGCGATCTGGCTCACGGCCGACTACCAGGAGCTCTGGAACCCTGGATTCAACGCGGATCGCGGTCCCGTGGAGATCTTCGGCGGGAGGGTCCATGCCGAGTTCTGAGGTGCGCGCCGCGGCGGCGCTCGTCGCACTTGCGGTCCTCCTGACACGGGCCGCTCCTGCCGAGGCGCAGCAACAGGCGCAGGGGTTTGCGCTCGACCGCCTGTATCTGTCCGCTCCGGGCGGAGGGTGGTTCGTGATGAACACCCTCGACATGCACGGCGGGCTCGGTGGAGCTGTATCCCTCACGACGGAATATGCGCGCGACCCCCTGCGTGTGCAGGCGAGCGACGGCTCCCAACGACTGACCGTCGTCTCGGACGAGGCTTTGGTGAACATCGGATTCGCCGCGACGTACGACCGCTTTCGCGCGTACCTGAGCTTCGACACGCCTCTCACGGTGCAGGGACAGGGCTGTCCGCCGGCGCCCCACAGCCCCACCTGCGGGATTGTCGGCGGCTATCAGTTTACGGCTCCCAACTCGGGGCAGGCCTTCACCCCCTCGGGCGTCAATCTGGGGACGGCCCCCGACGCGTTGGCGGACGCGCGGATCGGCTTCGACGCACGCCTGCTCGGCTCCGCGGGAAGCCCTCTTCGCCTCGGGGTCGGAGCGCAGCTCTTCGTGCCGAGCCCCAACACGCTCCAGTCGGAGTATCTCACCGACGGCACGTTTCGCGCGATGGGTCGCCTCCTCTTCGCAGGTGACGTCAACGCGTTCAGTTACGCCGGGCAGGTCGGCGTCCACATTCGGCCCCTCGACGAGTCCCCCACGCCGGGCGGCCCCCAGGGGAGCGAGCTTCTGTTTGGCCTGGCTGCCGGGCCGAAATTCTCGGTCGGCAAGGGCAACGCCATGTCGATCGCGGTGGGCCCGGAGGTGTTTGGCGAGACGGCGTTCCGCTCTTTCTTTGGTTCGAACACGACTGGAGTGGAAGGGCTCCTGACGGGCCGCCTCGAGGGTACGGCCGACGATGGGGGCCAGCTCCGGGTGAAGCTCGGCGCTGGCGCCGGCCTCGACGCGAACTTTGGCGCGCCCGAATGGCGGGTCGTCTTCGGGATCGAGCTCTTCGACCACAGCGTGGATCGTGACGGCGACGGGGTCACCGACAGCAAGGACGCGTGCCCGGACGCGCCGGGGATCACGACCAAAGAGCCAAAATCAAGCGGGTGCCCGGCTGCCCCGAACGATACGAGCGCGCCGCCCCCGTAACACGTGGCTAGGCCGACGCGGTCGTCGTAAGGCCATAGGTCTGGATGGGCGCGTCGACCTCGATGACGACGATGGAGACGCCGAGGCCCGTCGCCTTGGCCGATGCTTCGGCACGGAGGAGCGCTTCTGCGCTGCTGCCGCCCGCGCTTTCGGCAGCTCCGAGGAAGCTCCCGAGCGGGAGCTTCGCCTGGCGTGTGGGAAGCGTAAGTTTCTGCACGAATCCGCGGCTGGCCATCTCCTCGGCGAGCACGGCGTGACCGTCACGATCCTCATCGACACCGAGAAGCTGAATCTGCACGAAGAACGACTTGCTCACGTCACTGACCTCCGAATCGGCAGGTTAGAGAGCATCGGCCTCGGGGCGCAACGGTGCTCTGCTCGCCGGCTCCTGAGGCTCATCGTTCGGGTTCTTGGGGGATTTCTTTCATGCTGGTTGTCTCGACCCTCACATTCGGTACGAGGCCCGGTCCGCGCGGTTTGACGGGAGGTCCAATCATTTCAAGGCGTCTCCCGGACCGCGCGTCGACCCGCCCTGGGGATTCGGTACGTCCAGAGCTGCGACGTTCGANNTCACGGCTGATGAGGACGTCGATCAAGGGCCGACATTGTTGGCCTCATCCGCATGGCGACGACCAAGCGCGGTCACCATGGGACCCCCAAACATGGCTAACGCCAGGCAGGCGAGAATATATGGCCTTCGGGGCCTCCGAACGGCGCTGGTCGCCACGACCACCCAAACGTCGCATCGTCCCAAGCCTGTAGCCGCGCAGCGAGCCTACGCGGCTCTAGCTCAAGCGACCGTCGGCTACCCGTGCCCTCACGGCACGGCACTCGCAACAGGTCCCTAGATACGGGCGGCGACGCGAACAGCGACGCGCAAAAGGGACAGGGCCGATGATGCACTTGACTCAATTTGCCACGGGGGCATGCGCTGGTTCGATCCTCCTTCTTCTCGGCGCCTGCGCCCACGGCGTCGGCTTCGGCTTCGACGAGTCGAACTTGTTGGTGGAGGAGGGCGGAGCGTCCCCGGTGCCTGAGGCCGCCACGCCCGAATCGAGCGCGACGGGGCCGTCCTCGCACTCGGAAATCCCAGGTATCGGGCCGGGGAGCGACGGAACGATTCACGACGAGGATGCTGCGACGATTGAATTGGGCCAAGACGTTAGTCCGGGCACCGCGCCCGCGGCCGACGCCAGCGCCGCAGCCGTCCCTGCCGTCGAGACAGTGGGCGACCAAGCACCGCCCGAGGGGCCCGCGCCGCTCGACGACGGAGCGACGGACGCGGAGGCAGACGTCGCGGACACCGGCGCGACCACGTCCGCGAGTCCCGCGGCTGCCCCTACTTCGTCGGCCCCCGCAGCTCCGACGGCTCCCACTGCAACTACGACTCCCACCGCGACCACGGGGCCGACGGTTCCGGCCCCGACATCCTCCGCGACTGCTTCGCCTCCGCCGGCGGCACCCACGGCGACCTCGCCGCCCGCGGCGCCCCCTACCACGACCACGCCGCCGGCTGAGGCGGGAGCTCCTTCCACTGAGGCCGACGCAGAAGCAACGAGCTGCCAGCCGTCCTCGTGTTCAAACCTTTGCGTGCCGTACTTCGTTCAGTGCTGCAAGTCGGATAACACCTGCGGATGCTCGCTCTTTTTCCCTCCGGGGCCCTGCGAATAGATCAGCGCACGCGGATCTCGTGCTCATCGATGTAGCGCGCAAGCGACGATGCCGCGGCGCTCCCCTCGAACACGCTGCCGAGGTAACCATCGGGTCGTACGAGGTACGTGGCACCCTCGCGAAAGCCCGCCTCCGTCGCCGCGGGGTCGCAGGCGAAGACGTGCAGCGACAGCCCCCTCTCTTTGCAGCCTGCACGGACGTCGTTCGACGGCGCACCGTAGACGTGCACCTGCCAGTCGAGCGATCGCAGCGGCGTGAAGTTGTCCGGTGCTCCCGCCGTGGCGGGCGCGACCCAGGGCAAGCGATCGCCTGCGTGGATTGACCCCGCGTGCCCCCTGCTCCACGCGCTCTTCCGGTACTCGATGGCGGCTTGCGCCAGGGCACGGAAGAAAAAGCGCTGCCCGACGTGCGTCGCGATGACGCGCGCCGCGAGCCGCGGCACCACCTGCGTGCGGAGCACCTCGGCGAGGCGCCCCGGGCTCGATGCGGCCTGGAACACGCGGTCGGTCGTCGCGACGAGCTTGCGCGCGAACGCGATGCGCTCGGGCTCGTACGTGTCGAGCAGATCCTCGCGCGCGCGCCCGCCGAGAACCGCTGCGAGCTTCCACGCGAGGTTCGTCGCGTCACCGAGGCCCGTGTTCATCCCCTGCCCCCCGACCGGGCTGTGGATATGGCCCGCGTCGCCCAGGATGAACGCCCGCCCAAGGCGGAAGCGGTCGGCCACGCGGTGGTGCACACGGTAGGTCGAGAACCAGTTGACCTTCGCGACGTCGAGCCCAATGCGCCGGATCGGCCGCATGTCGACGTCGTCCCACCCGACGCTTCGCCCGCTCCCGCCCGCGCCATCCTGGATGGTGCCGACGACGCGCGCCCGGCTCTCGCCGGCGAGCGGGAAGAGGCCGAGGAACCCGGCATCGTCGAGCACGACGTGCAGCTCGCCGTTGACCGCGGGCCCGTGCGCCTCGACATCGGCCACGAAGAAGAGGTGCTCGTAGGTGCCGCCCGGGAACTGCGCGCCAATCGCGCGCCGCGTCGGGGAGCTCGCGCCGTCGCACCCGGCGAGGTATCTCGCCCGCCAGGTCGACGTACCGCCGTCCGAACGCCGCTCGTGGACGACCACGCCCTCGTCCGTCGCTTCGAACGAGGTGAAGGCCGTCCGCCGCTCGACCCGCACGCCGGCCGCCTCGAGCCGCTCGACGAGCAGGCGTTCGTGCTCGTCCTGCGGGAAGATGACGCCGAACGGGAACGGGCTCAGCCCGCGTCCGATGGCGCCGATCTCGATGTGCGCCACGCGGTCCCCGCGCCGCCACAGGTTTGCGGCACCAAGGATCCGGCCGCGCCGCACCACTTGGTCGGCGAGATCGATCTGCCTGTAGATCTCCAGCGTGCGCGATTGGACGGCGAGAGCGCGCGACGTCGTGCCCGGCTGCTCCGTCTCGTCGACGATGCGCACCCGCACGCCCTGCTTGACGAGCAGCAGCGCGAGCAAGAGTCCTGTCGGCCCCGCGCCGGAGATGAAAACGTCGACGTCGTTGTTGGTCGTCATCGCGCTGGGTACCCCTCTTCAGGCGTTCGATGTCCTTCTTCCGCAGGGTACCGCCGCGTCACGGTTCACAGACCCCATGGAACCGACCGAACGTCTGGGCCGCCAACACGAAGTGGTACCAGCGCATCGTCATCCTGCCACCGATTGCGAAGAGTCTACGCCTCGAGCGGCGCGAACAGCTCTTCGATGTCGTCTTCGCCGACGGCGGCGCCGCCGTCGTCGCCCAGTACGGCGCTCGACAGCCACCGCTTCTTGCCCTGCAGCGCGATGACACGCTCTTCGACGCTGCCGGCGACGTAGAGGCTGTGCACGAACACGGGCCTGCGCTGGCCAATGCGGTACGCGCGGTCGGTCGCCTGGGCCTGGGCCGCGGGGTTCCACCATGGGTCGTAGTGCACGACGGTGTCCGCGCTCGTGAGATTGAGCCCCGTGCCGCCCGCCTTCAGGCTGATCAAAAACACATCCGCCTCGCCTCCCTCGAAGGCATCGACCATGCGCTGGCGGTCTCGGGTTTCCCCCGTCAGCATCAGGAACCGCACGCGCCGATCGCGGAGCGCTTCGGCCGCGATCGCGAGCATGCTCGTGAACTGCGAGAAGACGAGCACGCGGTGGCCCGATCCCAGTTGCTCGCCGAGCATCTGCAGCAGAGAGTCGAGCTTGGCGCTCTCCCCGACCGGCCGGGCCGCGTCCATCGCCACGAGCCGCGGATCACAGCAGACCTGCCGCAGCTTGGTCAACGCGTCGAGGATGGCGATCGACGACGCGGCGAAACCCTTGGCGCGGATCGTCCGGCGAACGTCGGCGTGGGCGGCCACGCGGATCGCCTCGTACAGCTCGCGCTGCTTGCCGCCAAGCTCCACGGGGACTGCCAGCTCGGTCTTCGGAGGCAACTCGGTCGCGACGTCGCGCTTCAAGCGGCGCAGGATGTACGGCTCGACGACGCCTCGCAGCGCCGCCAGGCGTTCGGCGTCGCGCCGCCCTTCGATGGGCTGCCGCCAGAAGCGTTGGAACGAGAGCTGGTCGCCGAGCAGGCCCGGCGCCAGCCAGTCGAAGATCGACCACAGCTCGCCCAGGTGGTTCTCCACCGGAGTGCCCGTGAGGCAGATCCGGCTCGTCGCCTGCACTCGGTCGAGGGCGCGCCGGGCCTGGGACCGGGCATTCTTGATTGTCTGAGCCTCGTCGAGGAGGGCCACGGAGAAGGGCAGCTCCGCGAACCACGCCTCGTCGCGAACCAGCACGGGGTACGTCGTCACGACGACGTCCGCGGTGCGTGCCGCCGTGCAGCGCCGGTGCCGATCCGGCCCGTGCAGCACGACGACGCGAAGGTGGGGCGCGAAGCGCGCGATTTCGCGGGACCAATTGCCCATGAGAGTCGTCGGCGCGACGACGAGCGCAGGCTGCTGCAGGCGGCCAGCATCCCGCTCCACGCAGAGGTGGGCGATCGACTGGAGCGTCTTGCCCAGGCCCATCTCGTCGGCCAGGATGCCCCCGACGCCCGCTTCGCGAAGGCGCTGCAGGAACGCGACCCCCTCGGCCTGGTACGGGCGCAGCGAGGCACACAGCCCCCCGGGCGCGGCGGCGCAAGTCAGAGGGGCGCGAACGCGCCTTGCCCGCGCAGCGACACCGCCCGGATCCGTCCACGCGATCGGCGTCCGAGCGCTGGAGAAGGCGGCGTCGAGCTCGGCGAGCGCCAAGGCGCGCGCGCTGGGGAACTCGCGACCGCGGCGATGATCGCCCTGATAGAGCTCGGCCACCACGCGCAGGATCGCCCGGAGAAGGTCCCGCGGCACGTTGAGGAAGTGCGTGTCGGTGATCCGCACGGCCCACGTGGCTCGCGACGACGCCAGCGACTCGAGCCCGCCGTCGGCGTCGGCGTCGGCCCGCTCGAGCAGTTCGAGGACTGCCGCCAACAAATCGACGCGGCGGCCGTCGAGTTCCACGCCGAGCTCGAACCCAAACCAGTCCGGCCGGTCGTCGCATGGCGCGATCTCGGCGTACCAGGCGGGCGCGCGCTCGAGGACGCGGAATGGATAACCGGCGTCCACGTCGACACGCCATCCGAGGGCTCGCCACTGCGTGAGCGCCCGCGACGTGAACGCGCAGGCCGCGTGCTCGTCGCCGTCCGCGCGCACGACATAGTCGGCCTCGCACCCCTCCGGCGGCGAGATCGAATCCATGCATTCGAGCTCGACCGCGCCGAGCCGCTCGACCACCGCCCGCGCTGCGCTCTCCGCGTCGCGATCGCGGGGTTGCGCTTCGAGGTTCCCCGCTGCCGTCGAACGAAAGATGCGCGCCCGATCATCGTTCGCGCGGACGCGTGTGCCGCCGTAGTCGAACGTGAGTTCGATGAGCGGCACGCATGCCTCGACAGCCTCGTACGAGAGGCCTCGCAGGCTTGTCACCAGCACGCGCTCGGCAAAGAGGCGTATGCACGGTGCGCACGTGATCGTGGCCGCAGAGTAAGCTCGAGGCTGCTCGGAGATCGGCGCAGGGATGGTCACGATCGTTTCGTTTTTTTCACACTCCGTCCCGGAAGTCTAACTTCGCCGATCGACCGGAGCTCGCGGGGCCCACCGACCGCGAGGGCGTCGGCACGTTCCTCGAGTCGGTGGCGTCGAAGTCGGGCACGTCCAAGAAGCAGGTCGCCGACCAGTTCTTTGCTGCGGCACGCCCGTCGTCGACGGCGGGGTGATCCGGTCGATCGCTTGACGGAATGGACGGTCCGGACGATGTGGGAGCGCGGCCTGCCCTCGCCTTTGTGACGGTTCGACTTCATCCATGTCGTCCGGGAGAAGCTGACGAAAAGAATCCGCGATGCGCGCGCGAGGCACCTTCTCGTCTCGAGGGGTCGCCGTGAACGCCAATGGGTCTTCCAATTCGAACACCTCGCTCCCCTAACGGCGGAAGGATGTCGCCGGCGGCGGCGATTCTGGTCGCCGCCGCCTGTGGTCATCCAACGAGTGGCGGCCTCGCCGACGTGGCCCGGGACGTCGGCGCGCCGGTTTCTTACGAGCTGACACCGGACGCGGGTGGGTCCCCGATGGCGTCTGTCGCCGACGCGGCTGCAGCGCCGTCGCTGCGGGTCGGTCGCTCCCGTTCGCGGATCCGTCCAACGGGACACTTCGACGTCGACGCGTGGGGAGGCGCCACGAACACGCACACGCTGCTCGACCAGGCGGGCAAGGGCGCAGTCCCCGTGAGCGAATGCCGATTTCTCTGGGGACAGGACAATCTCTACATGTTCTTTTATGCGGGCGATCTCGACCTCCAGGCTCGAGCGACGAAGCACGATGGCCCCGTGTGGAAAGACGACGCCGTCACGTTCGCCTTCTTTTCACCGGAGACCCCGGGCGGCTCGGAGCCCACGAAGTTCGTTGTCATGGCCACGCCGACGCGCGTCCTGTCCGACGGCGTGTGCCCACGAGACGCGACCGACCTCGGCGATCCGCGATGCGATCTCCGGTGGGAGAGCCACGCGCTGCTCGGGACCGATTTCGATGGCACGCTGAACAAGCTGGGCGACTTCGACGAAGAGTGGGCCGTCGAGATCGCGCTGCCGCTGCGATCGCTCGGGATCGATCCGGACGCCGCGCCGCCGATTCGCATCGCGGCGACGATCCGGCGGTGCGAGATGGCACACGACGGGCCCCGGGCTTGCGGCCTTTGGGGCGAGCCGGGCCTGCCGGGGGAGCTCGTGCTCGAGGGGCGCTGAGGTCGTCGAGGCGTTGGGGCGGCGGCGGCCCAGCCGCGTCAACGCTTCGTTTCGCGCCAGCGCGCGCGCCACGCGGGCGCCTCGAACGGGTCGGCAAAGTACTGCGTCTCGCGCGCGACCTTTCCGTCGCGGAACTCCATGATGCTGACGGTGGGGACCGGGCGCCCGTCGTAGAAGATCACGTACTCGATGACCCACAGATCGCCGGAGCCGAGCGTTCGCCGGACCTCGAAGCGGCGCCCGGCCGGGTTGTGCCCGCGTGAGTCGAGCACGTTGCGACGGCCCCTGAAGCGTTCCTTCGATTGCGGGTACTCGAGCTCGACATCGTCGAGGTAGATGTCGCCCTCTCCCGCATCGTCTCCGGCATTGGATGCCGCCCAGTGCCGATCGAGCGCAGCCCGGATCTCCGCGTCAGCCATGCTCAGTCACCTATGCGCGAGGCGTGCCGTCTCCTGCTCGGCTTCATTCGACCCGGATGACGCCGCGAGCCCGCAGGTCCGCAATCCGGAGCTGCGCCTCGCGGGCGGTCGTGGCCGTTCGGCGGGCAAGCTCGGCTATCGAGCGCATGCCGTCGACAAGCGCAAGGATGCGGTGCATCTGATCGTCGAGGTTGAACCATGGCAGATCGTCATGCGCCACGATCAGCTTCGGAACGGCCCTCGAGCTCGGCAGCGTGAGCGAATCGGTCTGCCGTGAGCGGCTCTTGACCGCTACCGGGCGAGCTGTCGGTGTCTTGTCCTCCGCTGCGAGCTTCGGCACGACCGGGGCCGGGGGGACGTGTGGCGCTCCCACGCGAGCCAGCTTGCGCGTCGGATGCCGGCTCGGTCGATCGGGCATTGACGAACGAAATCGTAGACGCGCCTGACTGGGGGTCAATGCCCCGCTGCGGCTACGAAACGTTTAGCTATAACCCCACCGCCGCGGCCGGCACGATGCGAAGGCGACGCCGGGAGGTGGCCGCGGTCCGGCCTCTCAGGGGAATTGGCCCGACTCGAACAGAGCGGACAGGTCGCTGGCGCTCGACCCCTTCGACAGGATCGAGAGGCCGAGGATCTCCTCGACCGACTTGACGATCGAGCTGTGGTTAGAACTGACGGTGCCCGTGTAGCCCGCCTTCACGCCCGGGCGTCGCGTTCCTCGAGACTCTCACCGACCGAGAGATCCCGCGATAAGCTGCCCTCGCGCGGACGATGAGCGGGGCGGACTAGTTTGGGGCGCCGCGATTGAATAAGACTGCAGGTCCCTCGTCGGAACCGTGGCGGAGGGGCGTTCGCGCGCCCGGCGGGCAACGCGACCTCCCTACCTTATAACGAAGCGCCAACGACAAAGGACTCCGATCCATGAATCGAACGAGCCAGCACCGCAGCAGCGCACTATCGGTGGGGATTTTCGCCGCCGCGTTACTCGTTTCCAGCGTGGCCGTCGCACAAGTCACAGTGCAGATCGGCGGCCCTCCTCCGCCTCCCCCTCCTCCCCCGCCGCCGCCTCCCCAGGTGGTCTATGTGGTGGCAGCGCCCAACCCTTGGGCGATGCGGTTCAGCGGGACGGGCCGCATCATGTACGGTATCCCCGGCGGCAACCTCACCGAGAACTCGAACCTGAGCGACAGCGTGTCGGGGCTCGTGCGGGTCGAGGGCGACAGCGATTTCGAGATCGTCCCGCAGCTTCTGATCGGCGTGAACGCCGGCTTCGGGGTGGGCCTGCTCGGGACGCCGTTCTCGAACTTCTGCAACGCCAACGAGATCTCGTGCTCCTCGTGGGATTTCGACATCGGCGTGCACGCCGAGTACGAGATCTTCCCGCGGGTGGCGCCCTTCAGCCCGTGGGTCTCCGCGGGCGTCGGCTACGAGCTGCTGAACCTCAGCTACGGCGACACGGGCAGCGACACCGCGGGCGGAGTGAACTTCGACGTGGCCGCAGGCGTCGACCTCAACGCGGGGCGCTTCCAGTTCGGACCCTTCGTGCAGTTCAAGGCGGGTCAGTTCAACTCGTTCAGCGACTCGTCGGGCGACACGATCGATACGAACAACACGGCGTGGCACGATTGGTTCATGATCGGCCTACGCTCGCGTTATTGGGGCGGCTGAGCGCCGTCGCGCCCGCGATTCAGGGTTTCGTGGGGCGGTCGCTCTAGCACTACTCGGTCAGTTTAT
>PLIR01000265.1 GCA_003139415.1 Myxococcales bacterium
GTCCGGCTCGTGTTCTCGATGATGTTGGCGGCGCTCGGACTGGACCGCGCACGCAGCTGCGTCACCGGCGCGGCCCCGCTGGCCAAAGAGGTGATCGAGTTTTTCGGGTCAATCGACGTGATGCTCCTCGAGGGCTACGGGTTGTCGGAGACCGCGGGGACGGGGACGCTCAACCATCCGGGCGCCGTCCGGATCGGAACGGTCGGGACGTGCGCCCGGGGCTTCGAGCTCAAGATCGCCGGCGACGGCGAGATCCTCGTGCGCGGACGCAACGTCTTTCTCGGTTACTACAAGGACCCCACGGCCACTGCGGAGGCCCTGGCCGACGGATTCCTGCACACCGGAGATCTCGGCTCGCTCGACGCGAAGGGCTTCGTCTCGATCACCGGGCGCAAGAAGGAGATCATCATCACGGCCGGCGGCAAGAACGTGGCCCCGACCAACATCGAGGCCGCGCTGAAGAATCATCCCCTCGTCAGCGAGGCGATCGTCATCGGGGACCGACGCAAGTATCTTACCGTGCTGATCACGCTGGACGGCGAGGCAGCGGTGCGCTTCCGGGGTGAACGTGCCCTGAACGACGACGCGGCGCATCCCGACCATCCCGCGATCCTCGCCGAGGTGCAGCGCGCGCTCGACGCCGTGAACGGCGACCTGGCGCACGTCGAACAAGTGAAGAAGTTCCGCATCCTCAACGCGCCCTTCAGCATCGAGACGGGGGAGCTCACGCCGACGCTCAAGTTGAAACGCAGCGTGGTCGCGAGCAAGTTCGCGGACGAGATCGAGTCGATGTACGGCGGCTAAGCCCGCGGCTCGTTCATGCGGCAGTGGCCTCAGGCCACCTTCGCCCCTGCGTGATCGACCGCCCGGCGCCCGAGCACTCGGACGACGACGCCCCGTTCGGGACCCATTGTGATGTTGCGGCGCACGGCGCGCTCCGGCTCGTTGCTTGCCAGCTCCAGCTTCCAATCCGAAGCGATAGTGCCCAGGACGATCGCCAGCTCCGCCTCCGCGAAGGCGGCCCCCAGGCAGCGCCGCGTTCCCCCGCCGAAGGGCAAGAACTCGGCGGCATTGAACGTACGGTCGAGGAACCGCTCTGGACGGAACCGCTCCGGTTCGGGGAACAGCCGGGGGTCCGAAAGAACCGCCAGCAAGTTGACGACGGCGACTTCGCCGGCAGGCACGGTCCAGCGCCCGACCGTGAACGGCTTCTTGCACAGGCGGGCCACGTCCGTCACGATCGGCTCCACCCGCAGCGATTCGGAGACGACTGCCTCGAGATACGGACATCGAACCAGCCCGTCGACCGGGGGATTTGGACCGAGTCCGTCGATGTGTTCCTGCAAGCGCGCAAGAGTGGCCGGCTCGCGGAGCAGCCAGTAGACGCCCCATGCGACGGCTGTCGCCGTCGTCTCGTACCCCGCGAGCAAGAGGGTCATGAGCTGATCGCGGATCTCCGGATCCCCCATCGAAGTTCCGTCGTCGTAGCGCGCCTCCAGCAGAGTGCCGACAACGTCGCTGCCGAGGTCGCCGCTCGCACGACGCGCGGCGAGCAGCGCGTCGACCCACGCATCGAACGCCGCCCGTCGAGCGAGAAACGTGCGCCACGGCGGAAACCATCGGTGGTGAAGAAACGTGCCGCTCACCAATGAGGGGGCCATGCTCGACATCAGGCCGGCCAGAATCGCGCGCGCGCGGCCCCGCTCGACGCCCTCGGCCCGCACCCCGAAGACGGTCTCCAGGATGATGTCCATGGTCATTGTCTGAGAAAGGTCACGAATGACCACGGACGTGCCGCTTGCCGCTGCGCCTTCGAGGACGCCCAAGTGCCCCCGGATGACCCGGCGCATCGTCTCCAGGTACGACTTGACGCGCGCTCCATGAAATCGCGGATTGAGGAGCTTGCGTTGCCTCCTGTGGGTGTCCCCCGCGGTGGCGAGCAGTGCCTGGGGCCCAAACAGCGCCGGGATCGTCTTTGGCACGTCGAATGTGCCCGGATCGGCGGCGAATACCTGTCTCGCGGTCTCAGCGCTGGCGAAGGCGATCCCGTTGCCAATGAGGCTCCGGAAGCGAATGGCGTCTCCGTACTTGGCCACCTGCCACTCTGTCGTCTCGCGCGGCCGCGTCACGAATCGATACGTCTGCCAGAACGCAGGAGTGCGAGGACCGGGCGGCAGCATGGAAACTCCTCGGGTCAACTAGAACGCGGAAGCCCCGCGGGCCGCCACGAACTCCAACCGGTTGCCCCAGGGATCGTCGGCGAAGAACCGGGCCTCGGCCTCGATCTCGCTGTTGTCCGTCGTCGTGATCCCCGCGGCTTGTAGTCGGGCCTTGAGCGCGTCCAACGACGCCACGTCAGCCAGGCGCAGCGCAGGGTGCGCCTTCTTCGCCGGACGGAAGTCTTTTTCAACACCGACATGGATCTGCTGAGCGCCGCAATGAAACCATAGCCCGCCCCTTGCGGCGAGCACCGGCGGCTTGGGCAGTTCCTCGAGACCGAGCAGTCCGCCGAAGAACCGACGCCCCTCGGTCTCGCACCCCGGCGGCGCGGCAAGCTGGACGTGATCGATACCGGCGAATACCACGAGGGATCTCGTAGCACGCCGATGCTGCCGTTGGGCACTCGGCTGAGCCCCTTTCCGCTCGTGTTATGCTTGGGGGGATCGGTCTCGATGAGTAGGGTTGAGTCCTGGGTCGCGCGGGATCTGTTGGTGGTCTACGTGGTGCTCTGGCTGCTCCAACTCTGGGTGCGTCGGGAGCGAAGGCGAGACCCCCGCCGCGTGATCATGAATGAACGCCTCGGATGGCTGTTCATCGCTGTCTACAGCATCGCCCTGGTCGGCTTGCTGGCCGTCAACTACGTGGTGCCTTGAGAGATTGCGCATCCCTCCGCGCCGGCACCAGGGCCCGGCCCCGCCCCTCCAGCGTCTGCCCTTCTAATCGGCGGCGAGACGGGAAGCCGACTATGGGCAAGCAGCGTCACGCGATGATCGCCTTGGACACCGCGCGGCCGTCCTCGGAAGCGACCGGCTGCCGTCACGCCCATCGTCATCGACGGCACGCGACGCTGCCGCGACGTCACTTCCTGACGGCGTTCTTCAGGATGTCGCCCAGCGTGCCCAAGGTCCGGGGGGCGTCGGCCTTCTTCTGCTCTTGCTCGCGGAATCCCTCGAACTGGGCACGCTCCTCGTCGTCTTTCAGTCCACGCACGGAGAGACGCAATCGGCCTTCGGCGATCTCGATGACCTTGGCCTTGATCTTGGTGCCGAGCGGGAAAAGCTTACGAAGGTCGGCGCCGCGTGCGGTGCCGAGCTCCGCGGCGGGGAGCAGGCCCCGGCCGGTGCGACCGCGGGTCCCGTCGATCTGCACGAAGAGTCCGTACGTCTCGACACGGTCGACGGTGCCGGAGATCGCTTGGCCGAGGGCGATCTTCACGGCCTCGGGCTCCGCCGGGGCGCCGCTCGCGGCCGGGCCGAGACTCACGCTGGCCCCCGCCGCGACGGCGGCTTCGACCGTCGGCACGAGCTCGATGCCGCTCTCGGCGTCGACGCGGACGACGCGCGCTCGGAGCCTGTCGCCGACTGCTGCCTTGAGTGAGCCGTCCGGCGCCTGCAGATGGCCCGCCGCGATGAAGCCCTGCCGGTGCTCCCCGAGCTCCACGAACACTCCGTCCCGCCCGACTTGCACCACGACGACGGAAAGCGTCTCCCCGATGCGGGCAGCGCTTCCCCGCCGCGGCACGGCGCCTCCGGCCTTCTCGAAGAGCGCGGCGAATGACTCGTCGGAAGGGTCCGAAGGCATGGCGACCATCCACTTTTACCATGACGAGGCCCGGCCGCGACGCGAGCATCCTCCGCGACGTCGCGGCAAGGACGAGCTCGCGACAGTCGCGGGTGATTCGCCTCGCGAGCGGAAGCTGTGAAATACCCCCGGATCGATTCGGCGCATCCCCTCAGTTGCTCGTCGCGAGACGCGCGACGAGGTCGATGACCATCGCTCTGTTCATGCGAAGCAGGCGCACGACGCCCTCCTCGGCCCCAACCGGATCGCGCTGATCCATGGCCCGCTCGATGTCGCCGACGACCGGCAATAGTTCTTTGCGCGAAGGCCGCATCTTGTGACGGGCCTGGCCGTGGCGCTGGGCCGCAGCTGTCAACCCGTTCGTCACCATCTGCAGGACCACATTGCGGCTCGCCAAGGCATGAGCGCGACCAGCCGATCGCCCGTTGCGACGAAGTCCTCGTCCCTCGTCCCCGTCGCGACGAGCCTGCGCAGCAGCCGCTTGGCCTCCGCGAACTCCTCGGCCGTGGCCCGCTCGACCGCGAACCGCGCCGCCCCCGCCACCACGATCTCGCGGACGTCGAGCCATTGCGCCACGAGGTCGCGCTGCGACGGTCGATAAACACGGAGCCGAACACGGGGACGAGGAAGGGAATGGCCATCCACGCCCGGTGAGGCCCCGTCAGGACGAAGGCCAGCGCCTTCAACGGAAAGAGCAGCGCGAGCAAGTGCGGGGCGAAGAGGCGGGCGGCATGCGACCGCCACACCCAGGCCCACTGC